>CAYZBZ010000036.1:0-23149 GCA_964476725.1 uncultured Vicinamibacterales bacterium | reverse complement strand
GGAGCCTCCGGCGCGCGCCCGGGCGCCGGCCGCTCGCGCCTGAGCGCGGCGAAGAACGTCATTGTCGCGGCGCCGAGGCCGAGCGCGCCCACCGTCGCCCAGGTGATCAACCCGAGGATCGGGACCATGTAGGCGAGGCACAGCACCGCGAATCCGATCACGAACGAACGGAACCCCTCCAGGCGGCTGCTGCCGTCCTCTGACTCGTGGATCACGCCTGCGCCGATCGCGCGGGCGACGCCGATCTTCCCGAGGATGCTCGCCACCATGACGGCGCACGCCGCGAATGGGACCACGACCAGCCCTATGACGGACGCCGCGAGGACGATGAGCAGCGGCCCGCTCAGCAGCAGCACGAGCAGGCCGGTCAGGAACGCGCTGAGCGGCTGGGTGGCAAGCGCGCCCGCGCAGGCCTTGACGGGCCCGTCGAAGAGGAAATTCAGCACGAGCCCGACGAAGAACACGAACCCGACGAGCGCCCACATCCACGGGAGGCCGGGGACGATCAGGCGCCCCCAGAGCAGACCGCGAGTGAACCAGGGCACGATGCCCTGCAGCGCGTTGCCGAGCATGGCCGTGCCTATCACGACGTGCTCCCCATCGGGTGAAAACGCAGCTGGCGCGTCGAGCGTGCCGCCAACGACCACCAGGTCGCGACCCACCGTTGCGCCCTGCTGGATCGTCGCGTTTCCACCCACGACCACGAGCGATCCGCCGATGGACGCGGAGCTCGCGACCAGAACTTTTCCGAGGACGACGACGACGTCCCTCTCGACCCTGCCTTCAATCGTCACCGCGCCCAGGGTGCTCCTGACTTCCCGCACGGTATCGCCGGCCTGAAGGGTGTAGTCCTGTCCGAGGCGGAAAATGGCGCGCCGGAAGCGGAAGTCCCGCACGTCGTCCGGCTGCTCGGCGACCTGTGACGTCTCGATCGATACTGGCGCGCGCTCTGTCGGATCCTGGGCGGAGGCGCTGGCGGCCAGGGCCAGCACCAGCGTCCAGATCACGGTCCCGACGTGCAAACGCATGGCTTTCATTGGTGTGATGCCCCTCCCAGGGCGAGACGGTTCAGCGCCGTCCAGAATGCCGCGTACACGAGCGACGCGGCGACCATGAGCCCGGCGACGTAGATCGCGACGGGCTGCAGGAGGACTTCCCACGAGACGCGCATCAGCGTGGCGACCTGGCGCATGGCGCGCAGGATCCCGATCGCGCGCGTCGCAGCGTGGCCGTCGAGCAGCGCCGCCAGGTTGCCGGTGGCCTGCTGCGCGCTCGGGATCACCAGCGCAATTCCGGCGATGAGCACCGCGAGCGCAGCAATCGAGACCGCCTGCCACGCCGGCGGCCACGTCAGCCACGCACGGCGGTACCAGGGCGCCGGCGCCTGCTCGGCGACAGCCGCCATCACGCGGGGCAGCAGCGTGCCTGGCGCGGAAGGCGGTGGCAGCCGCTTCAGCTCGCGATCCAGCAGCTCGTCGAGATCAGCCGGATTCATGGAGCACCGACAGGTCCTTCTTCAACGCGTCCCGGCCGCGATGGATGTCCGTTTTCACCTTCCCAAGCGACACGCCGAGTGCGGCGGCGATGTCCTGATAGCTCATGTCCTCGAAGTGAAACAGCACGAGCGGCACGCGCTGATGGTCCGGAAGGCGCCGCAGCGCCCGTCCCAGCCGCTGGTGCAGGTCACCGCGCTCGAAGTCGGAGGCGACCGACGTCGTTGCCGCCAGGGTGTCCTCGTAGCGGCGGCCCCCGCCGGCCTCGCCGGCCGGATCCAGCCCGCTGAAGAACTGCCACCGCGCGCGGTAACGCGACAAGTGGTTGAGGCAGAGGTTGGTCGTCACGGTCTTCAACCACCCGGCAGCGCTGGCGCCCGGGCCGATCGCGGCGAAGCGCTCGAATGCCCGCAGGAATACGGTCTGCGAGACATCCTCGGCTTCCGCGGGGTTGCCAAGCAGGCGGACGGCCGTCGCAAACACCATGTCCTGGTACTCGCGGACGAACGCCTCGAACCGAACCGTGTCGGTCATTGCGGGTCCGTCGCCCACCTGCAACGTCTGGCGATGGTTTCACACTCCGGCACAGGTCCTGGAGTCGTGAGAGGTGCCGCAGGCTGCCGTGCACCCTGCAGCACCCCTGAGTTCCCCTGAGCGCCGTTCAGCACCCCTGAGCACTCTTGAAACCAGTTCTACCGTGACGAACCCCGTTATGGCGGGAAAGTTTCAATAGCGGAACGATTATCTCCTCGTTGCGCGGGGACCCACGATTTCGTCCACCAGCCTGGTGGGACGAAGCATGAGCGGCCTCCCGACCTTAACGGAATGGCCGTTATGCGACGCTTAGGAAGCATTAGCGGGGTCTCGAGTCAACATAAGACGCCTTCTCAGACCCGCCCCGGCCCGCCCGCTGCCACAGCCGTTGACCGCCGTCGCAGTGTCACGATTTCTGTGGCCGGGGGCGTGTCCGATAGCGGATCTTCTGTTAACCTCGGCGGAGGACGGCCCCGCCTCTAATGTTTCCTATCGTCTCGCCCGTCGAACCGGAAATCGAACAGTTGTTGAGCCGTCTGGATGCGCAGCGCGTTCCGATCGCGGCGATCTGCGCGGCCACCGTAGCGATCTCTCGCCTGGGCCTCCTACGCGGGCGTCGCCACACAAGCAACGGTCTTGAGTATCTTCGTTCACACGTTCCTGGCTACCTCGAGGCGGCGAACTACGTGGACATTCCGGCTGTGCGGGATCGTGGGCTCATTACAGCCAGTGGTCTTGGCGACGTCGAGTTCGCGCGTGAACTCTTCGAAGAGCTGAACGTGCTCAGCGTGGAGGACCGGGCGGCTTGGGCAACGATCTTTCGGAGCGCCCGTTTACCGGAAGGAGCAGCCTGCAAGCACCGGCGCTGGCCATTTCAACCGGCGCGGGCCGGCGATATATGATGTCGGTGGGCTTGGAGGGGTTATGAAGAGACTCTCAGTTATCGCGTCGACGATCGTCTTCTGGCTCGCGCTTCAGGTTTCGGCCGCCCCCGGACTCCCGCAGCAGCCGCCGCCCGGCCGCACGCAGCCGCCCAGCACCGACGGCAAGCTGAACATCATCGCGTTCGGCGCGCACCAGGACGATTGCGACCAGCGTGCCGGCGGGACGGCGGCGAAGTTTGCGGCGCTCGGCCACCGGGTGCGGTTCGTGTCGGTGACCAACGGTGACGCGGGCCACCAGACCGAGGGAGGCGGCGCGCTCGCCGCGCGGCGCCGCGCCGAAGCGGGGGAGGCCGGACGCCGCATCGGCGTCGACTACGTCGTGCTCGACAATCACGACGGCGAGCTGCTGCCGACGCTGAAGCCGCGCGATGAGATCATCCGCCAGATTCGTCAGTGGAACGCGGACCTCGTGCTGGCGCCGCGGCCCAACGACTATCATCCCGACCATCGCTACACGGGCGTCCTCGTCCAGGATGCCGCATACATGGTCGTCGTCCCGAACATCGCGCCCGACACGCCCGCGCTGCGGAAGAACCCGGTGTTCATGTACTTCCAGGACAGGTTCCAGAGGCCGAACCCATTCAACCCGGACGTGGCCGTGTCGATTGACGATGTGATCGAGAAGAAGGTCGACATGCTGGATGCGCACGTGTCGCAGATGTACGAGTGGCTGCCGTGGGTCGCCGGCAACCTCGAGAAAGTGCCGAAGGATTCCGCCGCCCGCCGGCGCTGGCTCCGCGAGACGCGCGCCGGTCAGCCGACGCCCGCCGTCCGCGCGGCGCTCGTCAAGTGGTACGGGCAGGAAACGGGGAACGCGGTCCGCCACGCCGAAGCGTTCGAGATCTGCGAGTACGGCGCGCGGCCGGACGAAGCGATGATCCGGAAGCTGTTTCCGTTTCTGCCGAAAGCGGGCAGCGACTAGCGCGCCGACGTCGGCTCCGCGGAGCGGCGCCCTGGGGCATTGCCATGACGCCCTGTGGCAATCCCTTTCCGGGCGTGCGCCCGGCGAAGGCGCTGGCTGAAGGGCAGGCTGCCGCCGACCGGGCACGGACGACCGGCAGCCCCACGCAGCGCGAGCGGGATTACATCGCCGCCGTGGCGGAGCTGTACAAGGCGCATGGCGCCGTGGATCAGCGCACGCGCGTGCTTGCGTACGAAAGCCGCCTTCTACGCGCTCGCCGTAAACCAAACGGCGCTTCCAAGCGACAGGGCGTCAGAGCGAAGCTCTGGAGCAGCTCCGAAAGGCGGCAGACGCGGAAGACGCGACCGACAAGAGCGTCATCTCGCCAGGCCCGCTCGCGCCGGCGCATTGACTCGGCATGGCAAAATGCCATAAAATTGCGAGCAATCTGCCCAACCGTCCCGAGAGGTGCCGTGCGCAAAGTTGCCGTCGTCGATGTTCCGGTTAGTCATCGTCCAGGCTTCTTGAAGCGCATTCAGGAGATGCTTGGCGTACATCAGCTGAAATCCGACCAGGATCTTGTGAAGCTGGTCGAGCAGCGTCTCCACACAAAGACCATCGATCGGTTGCGCCGCTTCGGCCTGCGTGATGAAGAGATCTATTCGCTCGTGGTTCCTAGGCGCACGCTTACTCACCGCCGAGCCCGAGGCGAGGCGCTGAACCTTGACGAGTCAGACCGCGTGGTCCGTGTCGCACGGATTGTTGCGTTAGGCGAGGAAGTCTTCGGTGATCGGGAGCGCTCATGGCGTTGGCTTCGAACCGCCAAGCGGCAGTTCCAGGGACGCACTCCACTTCAACTTGTGGCCACCGAGGCCGGGGCCAGGCTCGTCGAGGAATTGCTCTATCGCATTGACGAGGGCATGGCCGCTTAAGTGATTCTCTGGCGGATCAGTAATCACGTCTCGCTGACAGGGGACGGAGGATTACGCGTCTCGGCCCGGTGGCACACCCGCGGCCGACGGATCGTGTACTGCTCCCAGAGTCCGGCCGCTGCACTCCTTGAGACCCTGGTGCACTTTGAAATCACAGTGAGCGATCTGCCCGTCCGCTACCGGCTCCTGAAACTTGAGGCGCCTGATGACTTGCTCGTGGACAAGGTGCCGCCCGGGGATCTTCCGGAGGATTGGGTCGAGCGGGTCGATGTGACGCGGAAGATTGGTGACGCGTGGCTCGCAACGTGTCGCTCGGCACTGCTTACCGTACCTTCGGCTCTGGTCCCTGAGACCTCGAACGTGTTGCTGAATCCGGGCCATCCTGATGCCGCGCGCGTTGTCATCGTCCAGGAGAGCGAATACGCGATCGATCCGCGTCTCCTGGAGTAACTGATCGCGGCTGGAGGGCTGTGTCAGGCCCTCGGGGGACCGCCGGAGCGTCGCACAACGGCCATTCCGTTAAGGTCGGGAGGCCGCGGATCCTGGATTTACTTCAGCCTTCAGCCTTCCGTATGGTGGGTGTAGCTCAGTGGCAGAGCGCCGGACTGTGGCTCCGGAAGTCGCGGGTTCGAACCCCGTCATCCACCCCAACTTCTCAAACCATACCCGGCCGCCTTCCACTTCTGCTGGCTGTTACTCCTTGCCCGGCTTCTTGCGCGGATCGTCGCTGGGACTGACGTAATTGATGCCCCACGGGCCCATGCCATGCAGCTGGATGATGGTCTCCCCCTTTGACCATGCGAAGTGGCGTGTCCCCATGGGCATCATGGCGAACGCCCCGGCGGCTAATTCGTGGCCGGCCGTTTGATCGAACTTCTCGCCGAGGCCCATGACGAACGTGCCCTGCACCACGGTCACGTGCTCATCCGCCGGGTGCCAATGTGGAGGGATTCGGTAGCCGTCCGGCAGCTTGATGCGGAGCGTAAACAGGCCCGGCTTGGACGGGTCACCTTCGAGCGCGGCCGCTTGAGCGCCGGAAGGCAGCGACGGTGGTCCGGCACCCCACTTGATCGTTGCCGGCGTGAACATGATGTGACTCTTGCTGTCCTGTGCCTGGATCGTGGCCGGCGTCCAGAGCGCCGATGCAATCGTCAGTGCCGCGAGTAAGAATGTCGTCAGTGCTCGGATCATGGTCTCCTCCTCAGCTCAGAATCTGGACGCTCACACGATCGGCCGGGTGGCCCGCAGGTTGACGCCCATGACGCCGTACTTTCGCGCCGTTCTCTCCTTCGTCGTGCCGCCAAAGCAGTCAAAGTGCGCCGTAATTCGCACGTCTTCAAAGCCAGCCGACCGGAACGCCTCGACAAGCTCTGCTTCCAGCAGAGCGCCCGCAATTCAACCCGCCCAGAGATCGATGTCGCGCCTGGCGCTTTCCGGCAGCGCCTCCCCGATGACGATGTCGGCGATCTGCACGCGACCGCCCGGCTTGACGACGCGGGCGATCTCCGCGATCGCGCGATCCTTCTCCGGAACGAGATTCAGCACACCGTTGGAAATCACCACGTCGATCGCGTGATCGTCGACCGGGAGGCGGGTCGCGTCGCCCGCCCTCAGCTCGACGTTCGCCAGCCCGCAGGCGGCTGCACCAGCCGCGGCCCGCGCGCGCATGTCCTCCGTCATGTCGATGCCAATGGCGCGACCACGCGGGCCGATCTGCCGGGCGGCCAGCAGCAGGTCGGTGCCCGCGCCGCAGCCGATATCCAGCACGCACGCGCCCTCGTCGAGGCGGCCCATGGCGTGCGGGTTGCCGATACCGGCGAAACACGCCGTCACGTCCGCCGGCAGGGCCGCCAGCTCCGTCCCGTCGTAGCCGAGGGCGGCGACCGCATATTCAGGCCCGCGATGGAAATGAAACTCGCCGTCCGGCGACAGGGCCACCCGTGAATACACGGCCTGAATCTCCGCGCGCAGCCGCAGCACGTCGAGATCGATCGGACACGCCAGCGCCATCTTCCCCTCCACCCCGTGACGATTCGGCGCGAGTGTAGGGCCGCCCGCTGTGATTCGTCAAATAAAATGATCGAATTCCCTAGCGTCGCACAACGGCCATGCCGTTAAGGGCGGGAGGCCGCTAGTGTTGCTATCGTCACGCTGTAGCACCCCTGTCGCACTGCAGCGGCGCCCGAACCGTGGAATACTGCACCAGGGGGGTCCGCGGGCCGCAGCTCTCGTTGGTCGTCGGGCATTCCGGCGATCACCGCCTCGGTACACCACAACTCCTATTTCTGGCAAGATGAGGACAGATGAGACGAAACTGGCGCATTCCCCTCTTTGGCACCCTCGCCCTCCTTGCGTTCGTCGTGCCCTCGGCCGTCCGGCTCTATACAGACTGGCTGTGGTTCGGCGAAACGGGCTACCAGGATGTCTTCGTCACAACGCTCGTTGCTCAGGGCACGCTCGGCGGCGCGGCCATGGCTCTGGCCTTCGGCGTCCTGCTGCTCAACATCCGGATCGCGCTGCGAGCGCTGTCGGTCCGGACGCTGGTGCTGACAACCCGCGAGGGACCGATCGCGATCACCGTCGAGCGCCGAAGCGTTCAGGCGGTCAGCACGGCGCTCGCCGCCGTGATGGCGCTGCTCTGCGGGCTGTACGCCTCGAGCCAGTGGCAGGAGTGGCTGCTGTTCCGGCACGCGCAGCCGTTCGGTGAAGTGGACCCTGTGCTCGGCAGGGACGTCAGCTTCTACATCTTCCGGCTCCCCTTCCTGGACGTGCTACGCCGGTACCTGTTCGCCCTGATCGCGCTCTCGGGCGCAGCTGCCGTTGCGGTGTACGTCATGGCCGGCGCGCTCGACGTCAATCTGATCCGCGGCGGCCGGATTGTCGAACTGATCCGCGGCCTCCGGGTTGTCGCTCCGGCGAAGCGACACTTGGCCGCGCTTGCCGCCGCCCTGCTGCTCGTACTGGCGTTCGGGGCGTACCTCGACGTGCCCCGGCTGCTCACCACGCCGGCCGGCATCGTTCACGGCGCCGCGAATGTCGACGTCGCGGTCCGGATTCCGGCGTTGCGCGTGCTGATGGTCGCCGCGCTCGCCGGGGCGGCGCTGGCGCTGTCTCAGATGGCGGTCGCGTCCTGGTGGCCGATCATGACCGCGGCAGCCCTCTACATCGGCGTGGCCGGAGCGGGATCGGTAGGGGCGGCAGTGATGCACCGGTTCGTCATCGCGCCGAACGAGCAGGTCCGCGAGACGCCCTTCATCGAGCACAACATCAGGGCCACCCGAAAGGCGTTCGCGCTGGACATCGTCGAGGAGCGCGAGCTGTCGGGCGACACGCTGCTCACGCGCGCCGACATCGAGGCGAACGATGCCACCCTCGGGAACGTCAGGCTCTGGGATCCCGAACCGCTGCTGCAGACCTTCGCGCAAATCCAGGAGATCCGCACGTACTACGACTTCGTCTCAGTCCACAACGATCGGTACATGATCGATGGTCAGTACCGCCAGATCATGCTGTCGGCCCGCGAGCTGGACTCTCAGAGCCTCCCGAACCGCAACTGGATCAACGAGCGCTTGACGTTCACGCACGGCTATGGGCTCACGCTGGGACCGGTGAATCAGGTCACACCGGAAGGCCTGCCGGTGCTGTTCATCAAGGATCTGCCGCCGCAGTCGTCGGTGAACCTCACGGTCCGGGAGCCGAGCATCTATTACGGGCAACGGTCGAACGACTATGTGTTCGTCCGGACGAACGCCCGCGAGTTCCACTACCCGAAGGGCGAGGACAACGTCTACACGTCGTACGAAGGCACGGGCGGGGTCTCCGTATCAGGCTTCTTCCGGCGACTGCTCTTCAGCATCAGGTTCCGCTCATTCAAGGTGCTGTTGAGCAACGACATCACAAACGAGAGCCGCGTGATGTTCCACCGGCAGCTGTCGGAGCGGATCGCGCGGATCGCACCGTTCCTGCAGTACGATCCGGACCCGTACCTCGTCATCTCGAACGGCCGTTTGTTCTGGCTCCAGGACGGCTACACATCGAGCCGCCGCTATCCCTATTCCACGCCGGCGGCGAACGGAGTCAACTACATCCGCAACTCGGTGAAGGCCACCGTGGACGCCTATCACGGCACGGTCGCCTTCTATCTGATCGACGAGCAGGATCCGATCGCCCTGACGTTCCAACGCATCTTCCCGAGTCTGTTCCGGCCGCTCGCCGACATGCCGGAGGACATGCGCACGCGGCTGCGTTATCCGGAAGGCATCTTCGCCCTCCAGGCAGCGATGTACGCCACCTACCACATGACGAATCCCGCGGTGTTCTACAACAAAGAGGACCTTTGGGAGGTCCCGACCATGGACGCCGCGCCTCAGCCGCAGGTCATGCAGCCGTACTACACCATCATGAGGCTGCCTGGCGAACGGGCGCCGGAGTTCATTCAGATGCTGCCCTTCACGCCGGCCCGCAAGGACAACCTCGCCTCGTGGATGGTCGCGCGCAGCGACGGCGAGCACTACGGCCGCATGCGGGTCTTCCAGTTCCCGAAGCAGAAGGTGGTGTTCGGACCACGGCAGATCGTGGCGCGGATCAATCAGGACCAGGCGATCGCGCCCCAGATCACCCTCTGGAACCAGCAGGGCTCTGAAGTGCTCCAAGGCACGCTGCTCGTCATTCCAATCGAAGAGTCGCTCCTCTACATCCAGCCGCTCTACCTTCGCTCGGCCGGGGGGCGCATTCCGGAGCTGAAACGCGTGATCGTCGCGCACCAGAACCAGATTGTGATGGAAGAGACACTCGAGAAGGCGCTCGAGCGCCTCTTCCCCGCCGATGCGGAGGGCGCGGCACGGCCAGCGCCGCCGGTCGTGGAGCCGGGCACCGGGATCGCCTCGCGCCGGGCGCAGAACGACGAGCTGTTGGCAAGCGCACGCGAGCATTACAGGCGCGCGCTCCAGGCGCAGCGGGAGGGCAACTGGGCCCTTTACGGTGAGGAAATCCGGCGGCTCGGCGAAGTACTCAACCAGATCAGCAAGTAGCTGAGTGGTCCCATTTCACAAATACGATGACGATTCCGCCACGGAGCTGTCAGGCCCTCGGGGGACCGCCTCGCGTCGCACAACGGCCATTCCGTTAAGGTCGGGAGGCCGCTAATGCTTCCTGGTGCCCCAAGCCATGAGCCCGAAGCCGTGAGCCATATTCGATACCCTCTTCAATTCGCGGCCATGGTCTTCTTCATGGCTTTCTGCATGGCCCTCACCCCCACCGGCGCAACAGCGCAGGAGATGGTACTGGGGAAGGACGGGACCAGCCTGTATCACCGCCCGGCGTGCCCGGTCGTGCGCGATGGGCAGGGGGTGGTCGCGATGACGCGGGCCCAGGCCGAAGCGCGCGGACTGAAGGCCCACGACGGCTGCGACCCTGCGAAGGTGCCGCCTGAGCCGGCGGCCCCGGCCTCACCCGGACCAGGCACGAAGTCTGCCCGCCCGGCGGCGCCGACCTACGTCTCAATCGACGCAAGGGGCAGGCACTATCATCGCGACGGCTGCAAGAAGCTCGGCAAGGATCAGAAGAAGCTGGTGCTGGACGCCGCGGCGAAGAAGTACTGGCCGTGCCCGGTGTGCCGGCCGCCGATCCGGAAGCGGAAGGGGTGATGGGCGTGAGGCTGCGACTTGCGACGTGCACGACGCGCCGGCGCTCGTGGGCGGGGCCATGCCTGCGATGGCGGGCGCCGATGCCACAGGGGACAGGGTTCACGGGTTCAGGGTTCAGCGTGAACCCCTGAACCTCGTGTACAATTTGCGCCCGCATGATAACCACCCACGTTCTCGACACGTCACGCGGATGCCCGGCAGCCGGCGTTCCGGTGGTGCTGGAGCAGCGTGCCGTGGGAGACCGGTGGGACGCGGTGGGCCGCGGCGAAACGGATGCCGACGGACGGGTGCCCGGTCTGCTCGCGGAGGGGGCGGCGCTCGTTCCAGGCGTCTACCGTCTGGTCTTCGACACGGATCGCTACTTCCACGCGCGCGGGCTCCGCGCGTTCTACCCTCAGATCGTCGTCGTCTTCGAAGCGACGCCGGGCGAGGCTCACTACCACGTGCCGCTGCTGCTCAGCCCCTTCGGTTACACGACGTATCGCGGCTCCTAGGACCGCGATCGCGCATCTTCGGCTGAAACTCATGGCCCGCACACGACGCCAGCCCGGCTCGCTCACTTCCGGCGACCTTCGGCCGATCCGCAACAGCCTCCGGACCACGAATGCGGCAATCGCCGCAGCCTGTCCTGGTGAGACGGGCGATCGCCAGCCGGTCCACACCGTCTACGGGGGCGCTCATCTCTTCAGGGCCGACTCCGCGCCGAAGCTGGGGACGCTGGCGCTCGCCGCGCTCGACGAGTACGCGCCGGACGCCGCGACGTTCGCCCGCGCGCTCGACCTTCGTTCGGACGATGGCCACGACGTCCGGTTCGCGGAGACGATTCGCGCGCGCGTGATCGAGAAGCTGCGCCGGGAGCCGGTCGAGGACTTCCGGATCGATTTCGAGGACGGCTACGGGAACCGGCCTGACGCCGAGGAAGACGGACACGCGCAATCGGCCGCCGAGCAGGTCGCGCACGGGATCGACGCGGGCACGCTTCCGCCGTTCATCGGGATCCGCGTCAAGCCGATGTCCAGGGAGCTCCACTCCCGGAGCCTCCGCACGCTCGACCTGTTCGTCACGACGCTCGCCCGCGCGACGCGCAAGCGTCTGCCGCCGAACTTCTTCGTCACCGTGCCGAAGATCATGGACCCGGGCCACGTGGCGGCGGTCGCTCGCGCCTGCCGAGCGCTGGAGCGCCGCCTGGGGCTGCGGCCGCGAGTGCTGAAGCTCGAGCTGATGATCGAGACGCCGCAGTCCATTCTCGCCGTGGACGGATCCTCGGCGCTGCGCGCGCTGGTCGCCGCCGGCGACGGCCGCGTCGCCGGCGCGCACTTCGGCACCTACGACTACACGGCGCTCTGCGGCATCGCCGCGTCGTGGCAGCACATGCGCCACGCGACCTGCGATTTCGCGAAGCACGTGATGCAGGTCGCGCTGGCGCAGACGGGCGTGCGGCTGTCGGACGGCGCGACCAACATCATGCCGGTCCCGCCCCATCGCGCGACGCCCGACCGCCCGCTGACCGACGCCGAGCGGCGCGAAAACCGGGACGCGGTCCACCGCGCGTGGAAGATTCACTATGACGACGCGCGGCATTCGCTCGTCAACGGCTACTACCAGGGCTGGGACCTGCACCCGGCGCAGCTTCCGACGCGCTACGCTGCGGTCTACTCGTTCTTCCTGTCGGCGCGCCCGGCGGCGACGGCTCGGTTGCGCAACTTCGTCGACACGGCGGCGCAGGCCACGCTCGTCGGCGACGTGTTCGACGACGCGGCGACCGGGCAGGGGCTGCTCAACTTCTTCGTGCGCGGACTGACGTCGGGAGCCTTGACGGTGGAGGAGGCGCGCGAGACGGGGCTGACCCTCGAGGAGCTTCAGAGCCGATCCTTTCTGAAGATCCTGGCGGGACGCGCGAAGTAGACCCGCCTTCGCGCGATGCGCTACGGCTTGGCCCGCCGAAGCCTGCAAGCGGAGGCGGCCGAGGCAAGCTGAAGCCCTGCAAGCGGAGTTCGTGGCGAGGCGGCCCTGAGACGTGATATTTCTGTGGCAAATCCTGGCGTCCCGGCCCCGTACGCTAAGATCGGGTCCTTCCACGCAGGGCTGATATGACAGGGAGTTTCGAACAGGACGGAGCCCTGGCGGGAGTACGGCGCTTCCTGCTTTTGATCCTGCTGCTCGGAATGGCTGGGACGGCAACCGAGCTTCTCTTCCTCAAGCATGTCGAGGCGCCGACCCAGCTCATTCCGCTCATCCTGCTCGGCGTGGGCTTCGGCGTGACCGTCTGGCACGCCGTGCAGCGGGGTCCGGGCAGCCGCATGGCCCTGCAGCTCGTCATGGTGCTGTTCGTCGCGACGGGCCTGCTCGGGATGTACCTGCACTTCGGGGCGAACGTGGAGTTCCAGCGCGAGATGGATCGGTCAATCGGCGGCATGGCGCTGTTCTGGAAAGCCATGGCGGCAAAGACGCCGCCGGCGCTTGCGCCGGGATCGATGTCGCAGCTGGGTCTGATCGGTTTGGCTTACAGCTGTGGGCGTCCGGCATTCATGCGTGTGTCGGCTCGCGACGCCTCGCGAAGCGATAAAACCAAGAGGAGTGTGTGACATGACATTCGGCAGACGATCGGCGCTCGCGGCGTTGATCACGATGGCGATGGCCGTCCCCGCGCTGACGATCCATGCGCAGGTCGGCAAGTCGCAGGGGGTGGTCGATGCGAACACGGCGCCGGAGAGGGATCTCGCCGGCATGCCCGACATGACGCCGGCGATCGCAAAGGCGCTCGTCGGCGTACGTCCGTTCAAGAGCATCACCGAGCTGAACACGTTCCTGGTCGGGCAGGGCCTGACACAGGAACAGGCGACGGACTTCTACAAGAAGGCCTTCGTGCACGTCAATCTGAACACCGGCACGCGTGACGAGATCCTGCTCGTCCCAGGCGCGGGGCAGCGCATGGTGCGCGAGTTTACTGAGTACCGGCCGTGGAAGTCGTGGGCGCAGTTCGACAAGGAAATCGGCAAGTACGTCGGTGCCGACGGGGCCGCGAAGCTCGCGCAGTATGTCTTCATCCCCGTCAACCTCAACACCGCGACCGACGAAGATATCCTCAGCATCCCGGGGGCCGGGCCGCGGATGGTCCGCGAGTTCAAGGAATACCGCCCGTGGAAGTCGTGGGCGCAGTTCGACAAGGAA
Organism: uncultured Vicinamibacterales bacterium; assembly: GCA_964476725.1. Lineage (GTDB taxonomy): Bacteria > Acidobacteriota > Vicinamibacteria > Vicinamibacterales > 2-12-FULL-66-21 > JALZOC01. The sequence goes on along the minus strand of CAYZBZ010000036.1, from coordinate 9,529 downwards.
ATCAGCAAGTACGTCGGCCAGAAAGAGACTGACCGCCTCAAGCGGTACGTCGTGATCGAGTAGCGCCCGTCCTCCCGAATGAGTCCACGCGACGCGCGACAGCGGCGGTGGCGGGCTTACGCGGCCCTCGCCGCCGCGGTGCTCGGCATGTCGTGGTCGGCGGTGTTCGTCCGGTGGGCCGGCATCCCGGGTCCGGCGTCGGCGTTCTATCGCGTCCTGATTGCATCGGCCATCCTCGTGCCGTTGTGGGCGGCGCGCGGGCGGACGCGACCCACCGATCGGCGCGCGGCGCGTCTTGCGCTCGCCGGCGGCGTGTTCTTCGCCATCGACATCGCGCTCTTCAACACCGCCGTCCTTCGGACTTCTGCCGCCACCGCCGTGCTGCTCGGCAACAGCGCGCCGGTGTTCGTCGGCCTCGCGACCTGGCTTGTGTTTCGCAGGCGCCCGCGCGCGCAGTTCTGGGTCGGGCTGGGGCTGGCCTTTGCCGGCTGCGCGTCGATTGTCGGGACCGACGCGCTCTCGGGCGCGCGAGCCGGCGCGACCGAAGGCGATCTGATCGCGCTCGCCGCCTCGGTGTTCTGGGCCGCCTACATGCTGACGACCGAGCATGCGCGGGCGGAGATGGACACGCTGACCTTCAACACGCTGGCGATTGCGGGAAGCGTGATGACGCTGCTCGTCGTCTGCCTCTCGACAGGCGTGCCGCTCGCAGGATACAGCGGGCGGACCTGGGCATCGCTGTTCGCGCTCGGGTTGATTTCACAGTTCGCCGCGTACTTCGCGTTCGTCTATGCGCTTGGCCACCTGCCGGCCACGCTCACCTCCGTCGCCAACCTCGCGCAGATTCCGCTCGCCGCGTTTCTCGCGGTGCCGCTCCTCGGCGAGCCCGTGTCGCGCGCCCAGGTCGCAGGCGGCATGCTCGTCCTCACCGGCATCTACGTCGTCAGCAAGCCAGCGCGGTTCAGTGCAGGATCCTGATCGCGACCAGCGCTTCTGTGCGCTCGCTGCCGCGGTTCGCCTCGATCGAGACGACGAACTCGCCGCGCGCGATCGATGACAGCGGCACATCTATCAGGTAGCCGTGACGCCCGGGATCCGGCTGCACCACCAGATCGGCGAGCTTGACGCCGGTCCGGCTCAGGAGCGCCGCGGAGATCCGCCCGTTCTCGAACGGCCCATACGTGGCGAAGGACACCAGCATGCGGTCCGTGCGCTCGAAGTCGCGTCCCGCGTGCACGGGCGGCTGCGGTTGTGACGTGATGGCGCGCAGCTCCGAAGGATTGCGGGCGCGGTAGACGACGGGGGTCGTCAGCGCGAGCGCCGGGCCGCCGGGCGCCGGTACTGGGACGACCCGCACATCGCGATCGATGACCGCGCCGTCTTTGTCGCGAATAGTGACGGCGAGGCGCAGCGGTCCTGGCGGCGCCTGGAACGACGTGCCCGCTGGATCGATCCGCCCTTCGAACGCCTGCCCCGACGCCGACGTGGCTATGACGGAGACCGCCGCGGGCACAGGCAGCCCGTCCCCTCTGGCCGCGCGAGGCGTCCATGCGATGGTCACCTGCGCCAGACCGTTAGCCAGCGGCGCCGAGCCGGTCCACATGTCGACGGCATGTGACGAGCTCTGAGGTGGCAGCGCCGACAGCGCCTCGCTGATCGCCGGTGGCGGCGTGGCCGCTGCCGCGGCGGCCTTCGCGCGTGCGACGTCGGTGGCGCGCGGCGCCCAGTAGCCCGAGCGCGAACGGACGTCGAGCCCTGGCCGCTTCACGCGCACTTTGATCTCGTGAAAGCGGCCGTCCATCGGCGTGCCGGCCATCGCGTACCCGATCAGATAGAAGGCGCTCGACTGCTTGATCAAACGGCCGAACGCTGCCGGGATGTCGTTGCTCACGAGCGGCTCGCCGCCCGTTTCGTCGGCGATCGTCTGGAGGAACGTCGACAGTGTTCCCTGAACCTGCAAGCCTCGAGGGTTGACGACATAGATCGCGGTATTGCTGTCGTTGGCTGCCCGGATCAGATCGCGCATGACATCGGACGGAGCTCCAAGCCCTTCGCTGATGACGATGAGCGACTTGCGTCCGTCCCGCAGGGTGCCGAGGTGCACCGCCGCCGCTTTGATGGCTGACACGCTCACCTGGTGGCGGATCCGCTCGATATACCGCTGATTCGCCAGGTGCGCTTCCTCGATCCCGCTGCGCGGCGGGATGTAGACGCCGCGGCGGCCGCGCAGCCTGCGAACCTGCTCGGCGAGATCGCGCCGGTCACGCGTGAAGCGAATGGCGTCGAGCGTCAGGAGCGGATCCATGAACGCCACGAGATCGGTGGGGCCGAACGCCTCGAGGACGACGCGCGTCAGGGCGTCGCGCGCGCGAACCGAGCTGACGAACGGGTCGATGTGATACTCGTCCCAGAAAATCAGAAAGACCCGCACGTCGTCGCGCGCCGCTTCCGCAGCGGCGTGTCCCACGCTGCGGATCGGCAGCGACATGTCGTTGTCCGGGGCCTGTCCGGTGGCTTCGATGAGCTTGAACGACGTGATCGGCTGAGGCTGGCCGTTGTCGAGCACCTCGAAATCATCCGCGGTCAGTGTCGTGACGGGATTTCCGCGGCGATCGATCACCGTGACGTCGACCCGGACGAGATCGGTACCGGTGCGGAAGACAGGCGTCTGCTGCGCCGGCGCGTCCTGCGGGCTCGAGTGCGCCGCGACGGACAGCGACGCGGCGACGGCCGCGAACGGCATGAGGCGATGCAACCAGGGCCGGCGGACTGAGGACATGACCCAGCGTCGAGTATAGAACCAACGTGATCGGTTCCGTGTCGTCGGTGTCCTCCGTGTCTTGCGCGGCTGGCGACGAGCGACGCCCTGCGGTGATGGGTGAACACGGAGCGTCGCCAGACGGTAGACTGTCCGTATGACACCGCTGAAGAACCACGTCCTCGCGCTCGCCGTTGTCGCGCTGGTCGTGTTCCGTGGCGCGGGCGCGCCAGCCGCGCACGCCGCTCAGACGCCGGCACCGCAGTCCCCCGTCCAGGGAGCGCCGAGTCCTGCGCAAGGACGAGGAGCCCCACCGGGACGCGGCGGTTTCAACGCGGAGCCGCAGACGATCCCGCTTTGGGAGGGAGGAGCGCCCGGCGCGCTCGGCACGGAGGACGCCGACCGGCCCACGATCACGGTGTATCGCGCCGGAGGAGCCGGCTCAGGCACCGGCGTGATCATCGCGCCCGGCGGCGCGTACGCGGCGCTCTCGATGAACAACGAGGGGCGGCAGGAAGCGTATTGGTTCAACGCGATGGGGGTCACGGCCTTCGTTCTCAAATACCGGCTCGGGCCGCGGTACCACCATCCGATCCAGCTCGGGGATGCGCAGCGCGCAATTCGCACCGCACGCGCACGCGCGAGTGAGTTCGGCATCCTGCCCGATCGGATCGGCATGATGGGGTTTTCCGCCGGCGGCCACCTGACGGCGACGGCGGGCACCCGCCACGATGATGGCAAGGCGGATGCGGCGGACCCGATCGAGCGGGTGAGCAGCCGTCCGGATTTCCTGATCCTCGCGTACCCGGTGATCTCATTTCAGCCCGGTATCGCGGGCCCCAACGTGCTGACGGCGTACGGCAATTCTGGGCGGAACCTGCTCGGGGAGAGTCCGGATCCGAAGCTGCTCGACGATCTCTCCGCCGAGCGCCAGGTCACCGCGCAGACGCCGCCGGCGTTCCTGTTTCACACGACCGCCGACGGTCTCGTCGGCGTCGAGAACAGCGTGCAGTTCTACCTCGCGCTGCGCAAGGCAAAGGTGCCCGCGGAAATGCACGCCTTCGAGAACGGCGCGCACGGCGTCGGGATGGGCCTGAGCGATCCGGCGTTGAGCGCCTGGCCGACGCTGTTGTCCAACTGGCTCAGGGGCCGCGGGCTCCTGACTCGGCCCTGAACCCCTGAACCTACTGCCTCAACCTGACCCCATGCCGCTCGAGGGTGCCGCCGACGGCCCGATCCAGTAGGGCGATCGCCTGGTTGAGATCCGCCCGCGCGCGCAGCTCCTGCGCCTGCGCCGTGACGAGAGAGGTCTGTCGTTGAAGCACGAGGAAGACGGTCCCGAGCCCTGACTCGAAGCGGCGCCGCTCGCTTTCGTACTGCTCGAGGGCGTTCCGACGCGCGGACCGGGCCGCATCGAGCCTCGCCTGTGACGACTGCACCGCCTGCAGCCCGTTGCGCACCTCGGATTCGATCGCCTGCTCGAGCTGCTGGCGCCGGCGTGTAATCTCGGTGCCCGCGATCTCCGCCCGCGCGATGTTGGCGCGCGCGGTGCTGTTGTGGAACGGAAGGTCCAGCTGCAGCTGCACGACCGCGGTCGGGAACCGCCGATCGAACAGGTTGCCGAGCGATGTGCCGTAGCCGCCGGAGAGAAAACCCGGCACCGTGTTGGTGGACGACGCGGGTAGCGTGAGCGGCGTGAGGCCCGCCAGCGCCGCGAGCTCGTTCAGCCTGGCAAAAAACGCGGCATCCGTCGCGTTGCCGAGCGGGTTCGTCGTAGTGGTCAGCGCGGTGCCGGCCTGTCCCGCGAGCGCGTACGTGCCGACGAGGTTCACCTGCGGCTTCGCCAGGTCCTTGTAGAATCGGCGATCGATGTCGTTCTGCACCCGCGTCGTCTCGAGCGCTGCCAGCTCCGGACGGCGCTGGAGCGCCAGCCGCATGGCCTCGTCGAGCGCCAGCGCCGGCACTGGACGATCCGCGAGATCCGCCGGAACGAGCGGCTGCCGCCAGATCTCGGCCTCGCGTGACGACGCCATGAGGACTTTCAACCGGTTCTCGGCCACGGTGAGCGCCTGCTGCGCCGACGCCACGCTCTGCTGAAAGTTCGCGACCTGGGTCTGCGCTTCGACGACGTCTATAGGGGCCAGCGTGCCTTCGCGTGCCTGCCGCTCGTTGCTCGACACCTGCCCCTGCGCCTGCGCGAGCGCCTGCGTCTGTACCTCGAGATTGCGCGCTGCGAACGCGAGGTTCCAGTACCCCTCTTCGACCAGCGTCAGCTGATCCATCACCACCTGCGTCAGCTGAGCGTCGGTCAGATCCGCCGCGCGGCGAGCGAGGAGGATCAGCCGCCGCTCCGCGTCGATCCGGCGGCCGCGGCCGAGCGGCTGAACGTAGCTCGCGCCAAGCGACGCCGGAAACTGCGGATTCAGCCGCGACAGCTGGTTGCTGGTCTCCAGCCGGGACGACGTGAAGTCGACCGTGAAGCGCCCTCCGGCCCAGGGCGTACGTCCCGCGAACTGCAGGGCGCCTGCCAGCTGGTTCTGCTCGACCCGGCCGTTCAGGCCGCCGCCGATGGCGGTGACGCTCGGCGACGTGACGCGTTGATACGACACCGTGGGAGTCAGGCGCGGATCGAACACGCCCGCCGCCGCGCGCACGTCCTGTCTGGCGGCTTCGATCTCGAGCCGCGCGATGCTCACGTCGTTGTTCTGTTCCAGCGTCAGCCGGATCGCATCCTCCAGCGACAGCGTACGCGGCGCCGCCGGCACGCCTACCCGAGCCGGCAGCACGACGGCGGGCGACACCTCCTGCGCCAGCAGCGCGCCGGCCGTGCCGCCACGGGCGACGACGACGATGAGGATCACGGTCAGCGGGCCGCGCATTAGCGATCGGCTCCCTGCCGCGCGGTCTGGCGGCGGGCCGCCGCGCGGCCCAACACACGCCCGACGCCGCCCGTCATGCGATCCCATCGCCGCCCGATGCGCCCCCACGCCGGCGACTCCGCCGCGTCGTCGAACAGTGAATAGAAGACGGGAACGGCCAGCAGCGTGAGGAGCAGACACAGCGACTGGCCGCCGGCGACGAGGATGCCGATCGACCTGTTCGTTTCAGCCCCCGGACCTGACCCGAGGCAGAGCGGCAGCATGCCGGCGACGAGCGCGAGCGTCGTCATCAGGATCGGCCGGAGCCGATCGCGGTTCGCCTGGATGATGGCGTGATGACGTTCGTAGCCTTTTGCGCGCAGGCCGAGCGTGTGATCGATCTGCAGGATGGCGTTCTTCTTGACGATGCCGAAGAGCAGCAGCACGCCCAGCGCGGAGTAGATGTTGAGGGTCTGCCCGAAGAGCAGCGATGCCAGCAGGCCGAACGGGACCGCGATGGGAAGCGTCAGCAGAATGGTGACGGGGTGGATGAAGGACTCGAACTGCGCCGCCAGGACCATGTACATGAACACGAACGACAGGGCGAAGGCGACGCCGAAGTAGTACGCCGCGCGCCCGAGCTCCTTGGACGAACCGCTCGGCACCAGTGAATACCCCGGCCCCATGTCCAGCCCCGCGAAGGTGTCCGTGAGGACCTGCTGTCCTTCGGCCTGCGAGTGGCCTGGAGCTGGATTCGCCGTGACCGTGATCTGTCGCTGGCGATTGAGGCGGTCGATCGACGAGGGGCCGGTCCCGTTGTCGAAGTTCACCAGGTTGCGGAGCTGGACCAGTTCGCCGCTCGCCGTGCGAACGGTCGCCGACGCGATCGATTCCGGCGTGCGGCGAAACGAGTCCTGCGCCTTCAGCACGACGTCGTACTGATCCGATGCGGCGTTGTACGTCGTGACCTTCTGGCCGGCGACGAGCGCGTTGACCGTCTGAGACACGTCCTGGACGCGGATGCCAAGGTCGGCGGCGCGCTTCCGGTCGATGTTGAGACGCAGCTCGGGGCGGCCTGGCACGTACGTGCGATCCACGTCCACGAGTGTCTGACTCTTGTCGAGGACCTCGACGGCTTTCCTCGTGTACTCGTCGAGCTTCTGGAGGTCTGGTCCGGCGAGCGCGTACTGAATCGCGGCGCCGCGGCCGCTCACGACCTGCAGACCGCCGGCCGCCTGCACGGAGATCCGGGCGGATTGCCGGTACGCCTGGGCCAGCTTGCGCGCGCGGGCGGCCAGTTCCTGCTGGGACACGCTGCGCTGCTCGATGGGCTGCAGCCGCACGAAGAGGCTGCCGCTGTTGCTCGGTCCGGCCGCGCCGCCGCCGCCGAATCCGGTAATCGCCAGCGTGTCGGAGACGCCGGGGATCTGTTCCCGGACGTCGCGCGCGATGCGGTCCAGGAGCGACTGCGTCGCCGCCAGGCTGGAGCCGACGGGCAGCCGTGCCGTCATCTGGAACCGCGACTCGTCCTCGTCCGGGGTGAAGTTGACCCCCGACATCCTGAAGAGCGGATACATCGAGGCGATCACGATGGCGCACGCTCCGACGACGACCCAGCGGTGAGCCAGCGACCAGGTGAGCATCGCCGTGTAGGCGCGATCGATGTGCCGGTAGAAGCCTCGCCGCGACCCGTCCGGGGCCTTGTGCGCGCCGGCCGGCCTGATCCACCGCGCCGCGAGCATCGGCGTCAGCGTGAACGACACGAGCAGGCTAATCGCGATGGCGGCCGCGGCGGTCAGCCCGAACGACGACATGAAGCGGCCGATGATGCCGCCGAGGAATCCCACCGGCACGAACACTGCCAGCAGCGCAAGCGTCGTCGCCGTGACCGCGAGACCGATCTCCCGGGTGCCTTCGATCGCCGCCTGAAAGGGGGGCAGCCCCTTCTCCTCGACGAACCGGAAGATGTTCTCGAGGACGACGATCGCGTCGTCGATGACGATGCCGACCATCAGCGTCAGCGCCAGCATCGTCATCTGGTTCAGCGTGAAGCCGAGCGCCGCCATCAGCGAGAACGCACCGATGAGGGACGTGGGAATCGCGATGGCCGCAATGAGCGTCGAGCGGAAGCTGCGGAGGAAAATGAGGACGATGATGGCTGCCAGGATGGCGCCGAGGATCAGGTGCTCCTCGATCGCGCGCAGCGACGCGCGGATGAACTCGGAGTCGTCGCGAATCAGCCGGACCTCGAACGTGGGAGGCAGCGTGGCCCGGACCTCGTTCATGCGCGCGCGGATGGCGTCGGCGAGCGCGACGGTGTTCACGCCGCTCTGCTTGCGGACCGCGACCGATACGGCGGCCTTCCCGTTGAGTGTGCTGACCGACGTGGGCACTGCGCCGGTGTCCTCGACCGTCCCGATGTCGCGGATGCGGACCGGCGAGTTGCCCCGTGTCGCGACGACCAGCTCTTCGAAGTCCTCCGGTCGCTTGAGGCGGCCGACCGTGCGCACGGACAGCTCGCGGGCCCCCTGCTCGAGACGGCCTCCCGGGAGCTCGAGATTCTGCGTGCGAAGCGCCGCGGCGACGTCGGCGGTGGACAGGGTGTAGGCGTTGAGGCGATCCGGATCGATCTTGACCTGAACCTCGCGCCGTCGCGAACCGAAGAGCAGCACCTCGCCGACGCCGTTCACCGACTCGATCCGCTTCCGCACGTTCTGCTCGAGGAACGTCGTGAGCTCGACCGCAGGCATCGGCGCCGAGATCGAGTACAGCATGATCGGCGTCGCGTCCGGATCCTGCTTCTGCACGACGGGCGAATCGGCGGTCTCCGGCAGGTTGCGGATGACGGGATCGACCTTGGCGCGGACCTCCTGCGCGGCGACGTCCGGGTTCTTCGACAGATCGAAGGTGATCGTGACGCGCGACTGTCCCTCGGTGGAGGTCGAACGCAGCTCGTCGATGCCGGAGACGGTGTTGACCGCCGCCTCGACGCGGTCCGTGACCTCCGTCTCGATGCTCTCGGGCGTGGCGCCGGGGTTCAAGGTCGTCACCGACACCACCGGCGTTTCGATGCGCGGGTAGCGATCGACGCCGAGCTGGAAGAACGTGACGCCGCCCACGACGGTCAGGGCCGCGATGAGCATCGTCGCAAGAACCGGGCGCCGGACACAGATTTCAGCAAGCTTCTGCATTGGTGGTCACCGGGCCGCGCTAACGGCGACCTGCGCGCCGTCGTACAATTCTGCGAGGTTCGAGGTCGCGACCCGCTCCCCTTCCTTGATGCCAGTCAGGATCTTCACCCTGTCTCCCTGCTGGCGCGCCGCCAGCTGTACCACGCGCAGGCTGGCGCGACCCTGCGGATCTATCACGAACGTCCTGAACGAGTTGGTGTTGGCGTCCTCGACCACGGCCTTCTGCGGCACGAGCAGCGCGCGCGACGTGCGGCCCTGATCGATTGTCGCGACCGCGAACATGCCGGGCTTGAGCGCCGCGTCCGCATTCGGCACGCGCGCTTCGACGATGAAGGACCGGGACTCGGCGGAGATCGCCGGGTTCACGGAGGTCACGCGCCCGGTGAACGTGCGGCCAGGGAAGGCATCGACCGATGCGGTCACCTTCTGTCCGATCGCAAGCCGCCCCGCCTGCACGCCAGGGATCGAGAGCTGCAGGCGCAGCGGGTCGATCTTCAGCAACGTCGCGACGGCCGTGGACGGTTGCACGTACTCGCCGAGCGACACCTTGCGCTGGCTGATGTAGCCGTCGAACGGCGCCGACACGACGACGTCGGCGACCGCCCTCTCGGCGAGCGCCAGCTGCGCGCGCGCCTCGGCAACCGATGCGCGCGCCGTGTTCACGTTCTGCACGGAGGTTTCCGCCTGCGTGCGGGCCTGGTCCGCCATGGTCCTGGACACGT
>CAYZBZ010000035.1:7314-24370 GCA_964476725.1 uncultured Vicinamibacterales bacterium | reverse complement strand
CGGAGCCGGAGAGGCCCGTAATCACGACCAGCCGGTCGCGGGGAAGATCGACGTCTATGTTCTTGAGGTTGTGGACGCGCGCGCCGCGCACCGCAATCCAGTCGTGCGCCATACCCTGTTGCCGGGAATTCCGCAGGAAGTCCAAACCGTTATTTTATCACGCGGCCCGGCCGGAATAGATGAGGCGGGAGGGCGATTATGACGGCCCGTGCCTGAGCCGGCTGCGACGATAGCCGTAGACGAAGTACAGCAGAAGCCCGGCGGCGAGCCAGACGCCGAACCGCTCCCATGCACGGATCGGCAGCCCTTTCATGATGTAAATGCACGCCGCGGCCCCCAGGATCGCCACCGGCCAGACGAACTTGACGCGGAACGGCCGGGGTCGATCCGGATCCTTGTAGCGGAGCACGAGCACGCCGACGCAGACAATCGCGAAGGCGGCGAGGGTGCCGATGTTCGTGAGGTCGTAAATCTCGTTCTCGTCCATCACGAGCCCTCCCGCGGCGACGACGAGACCCGTGGCCACGGTCGTGATGTGGGGAGTCCGGTACTTCGGATGGATTTTCGAGGCCCATTTCGGCAGCAGCCCGTCCCGCGCCATGGCCAGGAAGATTCGCGGCTGTCCGTACTGAAACACGAGGAGGACGGCCGTCAGGGAGACGACCGCCCCGAACGCCACGATCCAGCTCGCGGTCGGCATCCCCGCGACCTCGAGCGCTTTCGCAAGCGGGTCAGACGCCCGGAGCTGCTGGTACGGCACGAGCCCGGTCGCGACGATCCCGACAATCACGTAGATCACCGTGCAGATCCCGAGGCCGGCCAGGATGCCGATCGGCATGTTCCGCTGCGGGTTCTTCGTCTCCTCGGCGGCCGTCGAGATCGCGTCGAACCCGATGTACGCGAAGAAGACGATCGCGGCCCCCTGATGAATGCCCGCCCACCCGTTCGGCGCGAACGGCGTGTAGTTGGCCGGGTCGATGTGCATCCCGCCGAGCACGACGAAGAACGCCAGCACCAGCAGCTTCACCACGACCATGATGTTGTTCGCGCGCGCGCTCTCGCGGACGCCGGTGTAAAGCAGCCACGTGATTGCCAGCACGATGAGCGCGGCCGGAATGTTCAGCAGCACGGGGATGCCGGCGATCTGCGGCGCGGTCTGCAGCAATCCGTGCACGGCCGGATCGGAGCTGAGCAGCGCCGTGCGATAGCCGTGCGTCAGCCATGCCGGCAGGACGATCCCGAATCCCGACAGGAGCGACGTGAAATACCCGCTCCACGCGATCGCCACCGCGATGTTGCCGACCGCATACTCCAGGATCAGATCCCAGCCGATGATCCACGCCACCAGCTCCCCAAGCGTGGCGTACGAGTACGTGTAGGCGCTGCCGGCCTGCGGGATCATCGCGGCAAGCTCGGCATAACACAGCGCCGCGAGCCCGCAGACGAGCCCGAGCAGGATGAAGGAGAAGATCAGCGCCGGACCGGCGCCGTAGCGGACGATCTCGCCGGTTGGGAGCATCTCGCCGGCCGCCGCGGTGCCGATGGACGAGAAAATGCCCGCCCCGATGACGGCGCCGATGGCCAGCATGATGAGATCGCCGGCCCCGAGCACGCGCTTCAGCGTGTGCGCGCTGTCCGGCATCAACTCGGAGATAGGCTTGCGCCGAAACAACTGATTCATGATGGATGGAGAAGACGGTGAAGCGTACCCGCCGGTGCGCGTGGAATCACGCGTTCAGCGCGGCAGCCCAGCCCTGGACCGGGACCGCGAGCTTGAAGACCGTGTCGCTCGACGCCAGCACGAGGCCGCCGCGCGGGTCGAACGCCAGCCCGACGAGCCCTCCTCCCGAGACGACCTGCTCCATGTCGGACGGCTTGTCGATAGGCACACGATAGACGCCGTTCGCCCCCGCGAGCGCGTCGACGACATAAAGGTTCCCTTGCGCGTCGAACGCGAGCCCCTGGGGCCGGCCGAACCCGGCATAGAGCACATCGACGACCCCGTCAGGAGAAACCCGGTACACGCTGTCGCGCGCGCCGAGAGTGGGGGCCGTCACATACAGCCATCCGTCGGGGCCGAAGGCGAGGTGGAACGCGGCGACGCTCGGCGGGATGTTCGCGAAGACGGTCGCGCGGCCGTCGCGCACACGAAGAATCGAGCCGGACCGATCCCCCACATACAGCGACCCGTCCGCGGCGAACGCAATCCCGCACGCCACGCCGAGATCCGTCGCCACCGTCGTCACGCGGCCGTCCGGACCGACACGGCGCACGCACCCGTCGAAGCGGCTCGACACGTGCAGCCGACCCTCCGCGTCGAACGCCAGTGAGGTGGGATTCGCCAGGTCCGACACGAACGGCTCGCGCGACCCGTCGGGCCGCACGATGAAGATGGCCACCGGGGCCTGCTGCCCACGCGAGCCGCTGAACGTCACGTACAGGTTTCCCTCGGCATCGAACGCGGGACTGTCAACCTGGTGGAGACCCGTCGCGAGCGGCGCCCCGATGTCCACGTAGGCGGTCTCTCCGGGCACTTCGTCGATGCGTACTGGCGTGTGTCCGCCATCCAGCCCCGCCGGCACGACGGCCGTCAGCTCGTGCGGCGACGCCTTCGCCAGGCGCGCAGGGAGACCGCCAATGAGGACCTCGGGCAGCGACGGATCGACCACGAACCCGCTGCCCGCTATCGTGATGCGTCCACCCTCCACAGCCCACAACGGACGGACTGCGGAAATGCGGGACGAGCTGGAAGATGCCATCTGATCTTTCGGAATTGCCGGCGTGACGGGGCGGGTGACGGGAAGGACTTGGCCGAACTCGTCAGGTCTCGTCGAGCTCCATGTTCCAGTAGAAATAATCGCGCCAGCTGTCCGGGGCATTCTTGAGCCCCACCGTGATTCGGATGGCCGGCGCCTTCACGGGACGTCTCGGCACCCGAATCAGGTGCATCCGGGCTTCCACGGGCGTACGCCCGCCCTTCCTGCGATTGCAGCTGATGCAGCAGCTCACGATGTTCTCCCAGTCCTTCCGCCCCCCCTGCGCGACAGGGACAACGTGGTCGAAGGTCAGCTCCGACGTGGGGAACACCTCGCCGCAGTATTGGCACGCATGATCGTCGCGGGCGTAGATGTTCGCCCGCGAGAACGGCACGTAGTCGATATTGCGCTTAATCTTGATGTAGCGCAGCAGCCGGATGACGGAGGGAAGCTTGAAGCTGAACGACACCGACCGCACTTCGCGGTCGTACACAGAGATGACCTCGACCTTCCCCTGGCACCAAAGGGTCATCGCCTTCTGCCAGTGGACGACCTTGAGCGGCTCGTACGTGGCGTTGAGCAGGAGCGTTTGCTCCATAAACTTGAGTCATTCTGCCCGATGCACCGCCGAACTGTCAAGGCATCGTGGCGCGTAACAGGATTGTTTGCAGCGTCTTACGCGTGTTTTTCGAACCCTGAACCCTGAACCTGAACCTGTGGAACCAGGTGGAACCCGGTGGAACCGATAATTAGACCAATGTCGCGCGTCACCGTTATCCTCTTGGCCTTGACCACCGGCGCCTGCGCCTCGACTGGCGCCATCCCGCGGCCGTTCCCGACGCCCGGCGTTCCACCGGCGCAGCCTGCGCCTCCCGTCGTCGCGGCCGGGGTGCCGGCCGGCGACGCGATCGCCGGAACGGCCCTGTCCCTCCGCGGCGTGTCGTATCGAAACGGCGGGAGCGACCCGACGGGGTTCGATTGCAGCGGGTTCGTCTCGTACGTGTTCGCGCTGCATGGCGTACCGGTGCCGCGCGCCGTCGCGGACCAGTACCGCGCAGGAAGCGGCGTCGACAGCAGCGACCTGCGCGCCGGCGATCTCATGTTCTTCGACACGACGGGCGCCGGCGTCTCGCACGTGGGGATTTCGATCGGTGGGGACGAGTTCGTGCACGCTCCCAGTACGTCAGGTGAAGTGCGGGTGGAGCGGCTCGGGACGAGCTACTGGACCAGGCGGTTCCTCGGAGCGAGACGGCTCATGTGATGCGGGTCTCGCGCGTCGCGAGCAGATGATCCGGGTCTCGCGCCGAGCAGATGAGTCGGGTCTCGCGCCGCGAGCAGATGAGTGAAGTCAGGCGGCGCGGTGCTGCCCTTTGCGCGTCAGGCGCCGTGCGCTGCCTTCGGTGAACTGCCGCATGTGCAGATCGTCTTCAGTGTAGCGCACCGGCTGCGTCGGCGGCTTCACGCGCTCGATCTTGATGAGGGGATCGGCCGACGGCATGTCCACCGACTCCATATACCGCTGCGGGAACGACGGGAAATTCTTGAACGTCGTCGCCACCACGCCGCAGTGCCTCGCCGTGAGGCTGGCGAAGTCGTCCTTCAGGAACTCGTGGATCGCAGGATCCGGAGCGGACGCGAGGTAGCTCTTCACCATCCGCGCGACGTCCTCGTAGAACAACGGGCCGTGCGAGCGAGGCGAATTCGTGCCGTCCGAGCGCGCCACCCGACGGATGCCGGACTCGTCCGGATCGATGTGATAGAGCTCGTGCACGATCGTGTCGAGCTTCGCAAGCCACCCCGGCGCACCGGAAGGATACAGTTCAGCCTTGCGCGAGCGATCGAGAGACTGATCGCAGAAACGAGGCAGGACGAACGAGATCAGGTAATTGATCGGCGTCACGCCGACGCGCACCTGCGGGGACTTGGTGACGAACCACTCGGAGCGCCGAGTCAGCTCGCCGGTGCTCCGGTCGCGCCAGAAGTAGTAGCCCGGCTCGCTCTCCGGCAGCGTCAAGCAGTGGCAGGTGGCGAACGCTCCCTCCGCGTCCGACCGTCCGAACCGACCAAAGACGATCACTTCCCTGAGGTCGATGAACGAAAGGCGCGGCGTCCGTGCAATGACGTCTTGCATCAGAAGCGCAATGCGCTCGGTGTAGTTGATCATCGGACACACGCCAGCCGGACACGGGGTATTGCCGGCCACGTCCTTGCCGCTTCAGGGGGAGCTGTTATGCTGAAACGTTTACTGACTATAAAGACAGGCGGAATCTATTGTCAAGGCGAACAGAACCCGCTTAATAGCAGAGGTACATAAACTTACGGCCCACCGCCGCCTGCCGGGGGCTGGCCGCCAGGGCCCTTTAGAGGGGGCAGCGGCTGCCCGGGAAGCACGGCGGGAGTGCCCTCAACCCCCGGGGCGGGCGGTACAGGCTCCTCCAGGGGCGGCACAGGAGGCGGCTCGGGGGCCGGCTGGGCGGCCACGGCCGGGGGCGGGGTGACCAGGCCCATACGTCGCATGACCATCTGCTGCCGGCGGCGCAGGCGCGCCGAAGGATGCCCCGGATCGAGCACACGGGGGCTGCTGATCGCCGCGGCCAGGAGCGCCGCGTCCTGCGGCGTGAGGTCCGCGGCTGACTTGCGGACGTAGGTCCGCGCGGCAGCTTCCGCGCCGTAGATGCCGTCGCCCCACTCGATCACGTTCAGATACAGCTCGAGGATGCGTTGCTTGGAAAGCTCCGCTTCGAGCCGCCGCGCAATCAGGAGCTCGCGCGCCTTGCGAATCGGGTTCTTGGAAGGCGAGAGGTAGAGGTTCTTCGCGAGCTGCTGCGTGATGGTGCTTCCACCCCGGGCGAACTCCATGCGCTCGAAGTTGGTCTCGATCGACTCCTTCAACTGATCGAAGTCGATCCCGGCGTGCTGCCAGAACGTGCTGTCTTCGGTGACGAGCACCGCGCGGGTGAGATTCGGCGAGATCCGCGAGTAGCTCACCCATCGTTGATTGCGGCGGGGGGCCTCGCCGCGAGCTCTCGCTTGGCGGGCGCGCAGTTCGATGAACGCGGTCGTCTCGGGGTTCGATGTCCGCAGGCTGCGGACATCCGGCAACGTAAGGTAAATGTAGGCGGCGCAGCCGAACCCGGCGGCGAGCAGGGCGAGGATCGCCCGGCCGATTCTGCGCATAGCGCATTATACAGACCCGATCGTCTCAGATCGGGGATCTCATGAAACAGCTTCGGCCGCCGCAACGGCTGTGCTCGCCGCTCCTCCGCGATAGCCTTCGGCGCGAAGCACGCGTTCGAGCGCGGTGAGGAACAAGAGCACGTTCGACATCGTGGAACCAGATCCCATCAGGCCCACGCGCCAGATGCGCCCTGCGAGAGGCCCGAGCCCTGCGCCAATCTCGATGGAGAACTCGTCGAGCAGGCGGCGCCGCACCGCCGCTTCGTTGATCCCATCGGGAACGCGTACGGCATTGAGCGTCCACAACCGCTCGTCTGCCGGCGGCAGAAGCGACACGCCGAGCGCATCGAGACCTGCCGCCAGCGCGAGATGGTGGCGGCGGTGCCGCTCCCACCTCGCCTCCAGCCCTTCTTCTTCCACCGCGACGAGCGCTTCGTGCAACGCAAACACGAGCGGAGCGGAGATGGTGTGATGGTACTTGCGCCGTACCCAATAATCCTCGAGCAGTCCGAGATCCAGGTAGAAGCTTCGCGACGGCGTGCGCGCGTCGAGCGCGCGTGCGGAGAACATGATTGGGGCGAGGCCCGACGGCGCGCCGAGCCCTTTCTGCGTGCAGCTGTAGCAGACGTCGGCGCCCCATCGGCCTGCCAGCAGGGGGACACCGCCGAGCGACGTCACCGCGTCCACGATCGACACCGCCCCGTGCTGGCGCGCCACCGCGACGATCTCGTCGACTGGGTTCACGACGCCGGTCGACGTCTCGCCGTGGACCATCGCGACGATGTCGGCCGGATCCGCCGAGAGCGCGCGCGCGACGTGATCGGGATCGCAGGCGCGTCCCCACTCGACCTGCACACGCGAGACGGCAGCGCCGTACCGCTCGAGGATCTGCGCAAGCCGATCGCCGAAGTATCCGGTCACGACGACGAGCGCGCGCGCCCCCGGCTTGGTGACGTTGGCGACCGCCGCTTCCATCCCCGACGTGCCCGTGCCGGACACCGCCAGGCTCAACCCTCCCTCGCCGGCGCCAAAGGCCCATGCGAGGCGCCGCCGCAGGTCGTCGAGGATTTCCATCATCGCGGGATCGAGATGGCTGATGACCGGCGCGGCCATGGCCTGCATGACGCGTGGCGACACAGGGCTTGGCCCAGGACCGAGCAGCAGACGTTCCGGTACTTTCATGCGACCTTCAGGATCCGCGCGAGCTCGGCGCGGATCTCCTCCCGCGCCTCAGGCGTCAGCGCGTACAAGGGCGGCCGCGGTTCCCCGCCCCTGTAGCCCGCGAGATCCATCGCGGCTTTCAATCCCGGCACGCCGTGGACAACCGTGACGAGCCGCGCCAACGGCGTGAGGGTGCGCTGAAGCGATCGTGCGTCTTCATGCCGGCCCTCGGAGGCCTTCGTATACAGACGCACGCACAGCTCCGGCACCACGCAGGCAGCCGCCAGGATGCCGCCAACCGCGCCAAGACACAATGACGCGTAGAAGGTCGGCGCCGATCCCGCGATCACGGCGAACGTCGAAGGCGCCGCGTCGATGTACGCCGCCACCTGGGCCGCGTCGCTGCCGGTCTCCTTCACGCCGACGATGTTCCCGTGCTCCGCCAGTCTGCCGACCGTCTCCGGCGCAAGATTGACTCCGGTGACGGCCGGATAGTTATAGAGGAGCACCGGGACCGGCGAGTCGTCCGCCACCGCAGTGTAGTGCCGCACGAACGCGTCCGGCGTCATCCGGCCCTTGAAATAGGAAGGGGTGCGGACGAGCACGGCGTCGGCGCCCATGCCCGCCGCCCGCCGCGTCGCGGCGATCGTGGCGCGCGTCGATTCGCGGCCCGTTCCCGCGATGAGCAGCCTGCCACGCGGCACGGCGTCGCGCGCCGCGCCCAGGACGCGGTCCGATTCGTCCTCGTCGAGCAGCGGGGCCTCCCCATTGGATCCGAGCGCCACGACCCCCCCGACGCCGGCTCGAACCCAGCGCTCGACGTTGAAGGCGATGGCCTTCGCGTCGACCTCGCCATCGGCAAACGGCGTCGCCATCGGCGGGAACACGGCGGCAAATCTCATGGGCTCGCAGCGTACCGGGGCGGTGCGGACGCTGTCAACCAACAGGCTTCCCCCCTTTGCCCTCTGTGGCTTCCGCCTCAAGGCGGAAGCCACACGGGCGCCCGGAAGGCGCGGCGTACAGAAAAACGCCGGAAGCGGGATGGGGCCCGCTTCCGGCATCGGACATCTACAGTGACGGTCTCGAGCGCCTTAGTGAACCCGAGGACCCCAGACCGATTTCGCGCGGCACCAGTCCTCGTCCAGAATCGTCCACAGGGTCTGGTCGAGATACTCGCCGTTCCGAAGGAATGACTTGCGCAAGATTCCCTCCTGAAGCGCGCCGACCTTGCGGAGGGCGCCGTGGCCGCGGCCGTTCGCCACCGCCGCTCTCGCCTCGAGGCGGTGCGTGCCAATCACGTCGAAAGAAAAGTCCACGACCATCTTCGCGCCGTCGATGAAGGCGCCCGTGCCCCAGAACGCGGACCCGATGGCGAATCCCCATTCTGCGGTTCCGAAGCCCGGCTCGAGCTGCCGGACCTGGAAGATCCCGATTGCCGTGTCCATGCCGTGGGGCACCACGCCGAAGCAGACGTAATTGCCTGCTGCGCGCTCGCGGTGCGTCCACGCGATGAACCGCTCGAACCCGTCGACCGTCGTCGGAGGCGGCGAGATGAACCGCGCCACTTCCTCACTCGAGAGCATCGACAGCAGCGACGGCGCGTCCGAGAGCCGCAGCTCCCGCAGCGTCACCATCGTCCCGATGAGCACCGGCAGCGCCCGCCGCCAGTCCGTCTCCGTCGTTGTCGTCCGCGCCGCGTCAATCACGGCGTTGACGTCCATGACCACTTGAGCGTCTCGGAATGGCATTTTTTCCATGATTAGAGCCCTCCGATCGCGCCCGTCAGGGTCGTTACAACTGTGGTAGCCGGTTCAGTTACAGGGGTCTCCGGGACAGGAGCGACAACCGGGTCGAGCACTGGCCCGAAGAGGTCATCAAATACCGTGGAATCGAACGTCACCGGGTCAGCGTTGGGGTCGTCGAAGAGCTCAGCGTCCGTGCCCGAGCTTCCCCACATCCCGCTACCGTCATCGGTCGACGTGGACCAGACGACGCTGCCGACTTCACCGCTGGTCCCCCAGACGATGTTGTCTTCCGCGCTCGCCGTGCCCCACACGATGTTGGTCGCAGTCACCGCTGTGCCCCAGACCACGTTGGCGCAGTCCGCGCCGCCGCAGTCGGTGCCCCAGACGATGTTGTCTTCGTCGGCGGACATCGTGCCCCACACGATGTTGTCTTCATCCCTGGCGGCAATGGTCCCCCAGACGATGTTGTCTTCATTGAGCGACGCCGTGCCCCAGACGATGTTGTCTTCGCTCTGGCGCGTGCCCCACACGATGTTGTTGCACTCGTCAGGGCAGAGCGTGCCCCACACGATGTTCGTCGCCGAGAGGTCCTTGGCCGCACCCCACACCACGCCAAGCTTCCACGCCGTCGCGTTCGGCTTGATCATGCCGCCGGTAATGCGGTGATTGCCCCAGAGGACGTCACGGCTCCAGCTCCTCGACGAGGGGAAACGCTGGCCGGGCTGGGCGGTCTTGAAGAACCGCGCGAGGTCGACCGCGCCCTTCGTGTTGAGGAACCCGGCCCCCTGCGTGAGCGCGTTGTAGTCGCGATCCTTCTCCGCGGTGTATTGGAGAATCGCCTTCACCAGGTTCGGCGTCAGGTTGGGGTTGGCCTGGAGCATCAACGCGACGGAACCCGCCACGACCGGGGTCGCCATGCTGGTGCCCGAAAGGCTGAGATACGGCTTGCTGCTGAGCAGCCGCGTGCCATTCAGCAGGAACGCCGACTTCGTGAGGTACATCAGGCTGGTCGGATCGGCCAGCGAGACGACGCCGGTGCCGGGCGCGACGAGGTCCGGCTTCGCATGGAAGTCGATGGCCGACGGGCCGCGGGAGCTGTAGGAGGCAATGATGTCGTCTTTGCGCGACACTGTGCCTTCGGTGCTGGACGCCCCGACCGTCAGGACCCAGGGCGCGTTGCCGGGCGATGTGATCGCCCCGTACTGCAACTGACCCAGCCTGTTCTTGCCGAAGTTGCCCGCGGCTGCCACCACCACGATCCCCGCGTCCACCGCGCGCTTGGCCGCAAGCGTCAGCGGGTCTGTCTTATACGACTCGGTTACCGCCGCACCCACCGACAGGTTGATGACGCGGATGTTGTAAGCAGCCTTGTTGGTGACGGCCCAGTCGAGCGCGGCAATCACGTTGCTGATGACGCCGCGTCCGCTGGCGTTGAGCACCTTGAGGCCCAGGATGTGCGCGTCCGGCGCGACGCCGGCGCGCGACCCGTTAGTGTCGTACCCGTTGCCGGCGATGATGCCGGCGACGTGGGTGCCGTGACCGTAGTCGTCGTACGGCGTCGTGCGGCCGCCGACGAAGTCGACGAAGGCCGCGACGCGCTGGCCGTTCTTCCTCTGCACCAGGCTGGAGTTGCCCTGGTACGTGAGGTCGTCATGCCATGACGTCACGCCGGAGTCGACCACCGCGACGCCGATGCCGGCGCCTGTGTAACCGTAGGCGCTCCGCACGGCCCCAGCGCCGACCGTAGCGGACACCCGGTTCATCGAGCCCTCGAGCGGACGGTCCCAGACGATCCGATCGACCGCCGGGTGATGGGCGAGGTTGCGAAGGACCTTGTTCGGCAGCTCGACGACCATCCCGTTGATCAGCCCCAGACGGCGTCCGAGTGTGCCCCCCCGCTTCCTCACTTCATTGGAAGGGTCCCGATCGTCGGAGTTCCCGGAAGTCTGGGAACCACCCCAGCCCGGCTTGAGCAGGATGATGACGCGTGACGTCCCGCCCTTGACGGTCCGCTCGCGCTCGTTCAGCTTCCGATCGAGCTTGGGGTCGTCTGAATGCCCTGACTGACCGTTCTGGCCGGCCCGTCCGGACTGCGCGAATGCAGTTGGCGGACTCCCCAGGACGAAGACCAGCGCCGCCGCCAGTCCCATCCTCAATAGATAACGGCATCGAACCACAGCATCAGCCTTTCGAAAGAGTTCAGTGAAATACAAGTCCCGACAGACCCACGGCAGAGCAAGCGGGGGGCCACGGCGAAAACCGTGAGTTGTGGACCTAATCAACTTGTTTTCAATGACTTACATTTATGTGCTCGGGTCGCTGGCACGAGCGAGGTCACCGGGAGTGAGCCGTTCTGGGACAGCTCTCGGCGGAATTGTGCGAGCCTTGAAATTCACAGTTGAAAAGCTGCAATTCGGGTGTTCCGTTGCGGAACACGCGTGCCGCGATTTTTGTGCGCTGTAAATTACTGATCCAAAGGTGTTTAGCGACTCGTCTTACTGAGGCTCTGCGGGAATGGGGGCTGGCCGGCGGCCAGATGCAGCGCAAGGACAGAAATTACGATAGCGATAGCGGGTGAGAGGAGCCAGGGGGCCTCCGCCAGAGTGCCGGCCTGAGCGGCATCGTGGAGCATTACACCCCAGCTTGGCGTGGGTTCCGCGAATCCGAAACCGACGAACGACAGCGTCGCCTCCGCCAGGATGAAAGCCGGAAGGAGGAGTGTGGCCTGCACCACGACGAACCCCGCCGCCGCCGGCAGCAAGTGGCGCAGCAGAATCCGCAACGACCCCGCCCCGATCGCCCGTGCAGCATCTGCGTACTCCTTTCGCCTTTCTGCCGCCACCACCGCGCGGACCCCTCGCGCGACATACGGCCATCCCGCCACTGCCAGCACCACCGCCATCGTCCAGAACACCTGGGGGGTGCTGAGGACGAGCGGCATCGCGGCGCGCAAGACGATGACGACGTAGAGAGCCGGCAGTACCAAGACGAAATCGGCGGTCCGCATCAGCAGGTCGTCGACGCGGCCTCCGGTGAACCCTGCGATCGCCCCGAGCAGCGCCCCAAGAAGGAGCGCTCCAGCGGCCGCGAAGATGGACACGCCCAGCGACAGCCGCGCACCGCGCACGACGCGAGAGAAGATGTCGCGGCCCAGGGCGTCGCCCCCCAACAGCAGCCATGGTCCGGACGACTCGTCGGCGGAGACGAGCGCGCCTGATGCGAGCCACCGAAGCGGGACGGGACGGCTGCGATCTTCGCTGAATCGATGCTCCAGCCGATCCTCGAGCCGAAGGGGATACACGAATGGACGTCGCCACGTGCCGTCGGGGGCGCGGACATGTGGACGCATCGGCGGCGCGTAGCTCAGATCCGCGAACTGCCGGCCTGGATCGTGTGGGGCGATGATAGAGGCGCCGGCCGACACGACCGCGATCCCCACCAGCAGCACCGCGCCGGCAGTACGGCCGGGCGACCTCACGCTGCCTCCTCAATACGTGGATCGACAGCGGCAAGCGCGAGATCGGAGAAGAGGACGCCGGCCGCGAGGCAGACGGCGCCGGCCGCCGCGCAGCCGGCGACGAGATACACATCTCGCGCCTGCAGCGCCTGATACATCAGGTGGCCGAGCCCCTGCCAGGACATGACGATCTCGACGGCAAACGACCCGCTCAGCACCCCCCCGATGGTGATTCCGTAAACGGCAAGCACGGGTGTGAGCGAGAGCCGGAAGGCGTGCCGCCAGATGACGCGCCCTTTCGGGACGCCGCGGGCCAGCGCCGCGAGCATGCAGGGTTCGGTGAGAGCTTCGCTTATCGAGCGAGATTGCAGCCGCTCGAGCGACGCCGCGATGGGCAGCGCCAGCGCGAGCGCCGGCAGAACGAGGTGTCGGATGGTGATCGTCGCGGCTTCGAGCATTCCGGCGTCTGCCGGAACGTTCGGGAGCCCTCCGGCCGGGAACCACCCGGTGCGGGCGGCAGCGAGCAGCAGCACGAGCGACGTCACGAGGGGTGGCACCGACAGCAGCGCGATTGAGCCGCCGCGCACCGCGGCAATCAGTACGCCGCCGCGCCGGCTGCCGGTCAGCACGCCGAGCGGAATCCCGAGGACGGTCGCGAGCGCGAGCGCCGAGAGTCCGAGAAGCGCGGTGCTCGCGGCGCGCTCGCGGATGAGAGCCCCCACGGGGCGCCTGAATCGAAGCGATTCTCCGAAGTCGAGCCGCGCCGTGCGCGCCAGCCAGGTCCGGTATTGATCCAGGAGCGGCTTGTCGATCCCGATGCGGTGTCGCTCCGCCGCCAGAATCGCCGGGTCGACGCCAATCGCATCGTCCCCTGGGGCGAGGTGAGCCAGGACCAGCGCGGCGGAGGACACGAGCAGCACGAGCAGCGCCGCGAACGCCACGCGGCGGATCATGAAGCGCGCAAAACCGCTGTGCACGTTCTGTTTGTCGGCTGAACGGGGCGTCTGCCTTACGTGCGCGGGGGATGACTACCGGCCCGCCCCGGCTGCCGCGAGTGTGTCGGCGCTCCACAGCAGCTGCGGGATCTGCGGGACCGGCTGCGGGTTGGCGACGCGCGCGCTCGTCGCGAGCGTTACCTTCGGCGCTGCGAAATAGATGGCCGGAAGCTCGTCGGCGAAGATGCGCTGCACTTCGACGAACAGGCGCTGACGCTCGGCGAGCTGCGGCGTCACGGCCTGGCGATGCATCAGATCGTCAATCTGCCGTTCCCACTCGGTCGACGGCGTGGGCTGACCTGGATTCCAGAAATGAAAATTGCCCGAGCTGAGCCAGAACTGCGGGCTGAGCGCCGGATCCGTGGCACTCGACTGGACTCCATAGTAGATGCTGTCGTAGTCCCCCTGCGACCATCGCTGACCGAGGGCGTTCACGTCGAGCATGACGACGTCGACCGCCAGGCCCACCTGCCGGAGCTGCTCCTGCAGAACTGCGACCGTTCGCTCCCTGATGCTGTGCCCGCTCTGCGTAAGAACAGAGAAGCGCGCCGGCGTGCCGGAGGCATCCTCGAGCATGCCATCGCCGTTCCTGTCCGTCAGGCCGGCCGACGCGAGCAGCGTCCGCGCTCGTGCGGGATCGTGCTCGCAGGCGGGCCTGACGTCCGAATACCAGAGCCGATGGGCCGGAGTCATCGGGCCGTAGACGGGCACGGCTGCGCCGAGATAGACGGTGTTGATGAGGCCCTGACGATCGACGACGCACGAAACGGCCTGTCGGAACGCTTTCTGCCGGAGCCATGGGGTCCGCGGATCGGCGGCATGCGCGGGCGAGAGGTTGAACCACAGCAGATTCGGATCGAGTCCGACGCCGGCGTCGATCAGGCGCAGACGTCCCTGCTCGGCAACCCGCTTGAATGCGGCGTAGTCGTCCCCCCGGATGTCGCCGTTTGACATCAAGTCGATCTCGCCGGCCTGCATCCGCAACGCCTCGGTGTTCTGGTCGGGCACGACCAGCACCGTCAGCTTGTCGAGATATGGGAGTTGCGCGCCGGCGGCGTCCCTGCGCCAGTAGCGCGGGTTTCGCACGAACACGAGTCGCTGACCTGAGACGTGCTCGGAGAGGACGAATGGGCCCAGGCCCGCCAGATCGGCCGCGGGAGTCTTGACGGACCAGGCGTCGGCGAACGTGCCCGCGTCGAGCGCGCCTTCGAGCTTCTGCCGCGGCAGGATGGGAATCCCGTCAATCAGGCGCAGTCCCGGCGCGAAGGGAGCGGAGAGCCGCACGATGACCGTGGACGCGTCCGGCGCCTCGACGTGGAGCGGCTTGCCTCCCGCATAGGTGTCGGCGGCCAGCACCGCATGCACGGTCGGGTCGTACAACGCGCGGAACGAGAAGGCCACGTCGGCTGACGTGAACGGCGTCCCGTCCGAAAAAGCAATCCCCTGCCGCAGCCTGATCGTGTAGGTCAGTCCGTCGGCCGACTCGCTCCAGCTCTCGGCCAGCCACGGCTCGAGGGTGTCGGTCGTGCGGTTCACGCGCACCAGCGGCGCCTGCGTCAGCAGCGAGAGCAGCTCCGCGGCCGCCGTCTGGTCGACGTAGCGGTTGTAGGTCGTGGGCTCGCTGCGGAGGGAGGCGACGAGCTCTCCCCCGCGGGCCAGGCCTGCGGACGAAGCCGGGACCGGCGGCGTCGGGCGGGAGATCCGCCTGCTGATGAAGAAGGCCGCCGCGATTGCGATCGTCAGGACGAAAACGGTGAGTGCCCTGCTGGTCCTGGCCACGGATGACCCAACCGGCCAATTGCTTGGCCGGCCCCTGAAAAGCCTTGTTTTTGTTGACGTTTCGTTCGGGTATCCCTTACCCGATGAGTACTTGGGTACTGTGGAGCCAACCTGTTGGCTGGCCTATCGCTGCCCCACCTCGGCAGATTGCGCGCAATCGTAGTGCAAGACGCCGCCGCGCGCAAACATCTTGAGCTATAGAGTCCCTTCGTGCTCCTTAATGTTCACTAAATCCAGGGTCGTTTCCCATTAGGGCTGTGCCTGGCACGTCCCGTGCCTTAGGGCAGGCATACGATCCTCGGCAAACGTTTCCTTCCCGGGCCCCGGCCATGACTGATATCTCGAGCCTTTCGCCTGCGCTGCGTCGCTCTGCCCGTATCGTCCTCGTCGCGGCTCTTGTCGGTCTGGGTACTCTGCCTGCGGAAGCCGGTCCCCATCGTGCTCGACTGTCGCGTGACCTCGCCGACCGCGTCGCGACCGGAACCGATGGCGCCGTCAGCGTCATCGTCTCGGGCAGCGAGGCCGAAGTGCGGACGCTGCTCTCTCGCTACGGCGCGCGCCTGAAGAAGAGCGTCCGTGGCGGTGCGGTGCTCGAAGTGACCGGCGGCCAGCTGGCCGCGCTCAGCGAAGATCCGGACGTCGCCCACCTGACCGGGGACGTGCTCGTGCGGAGAGCGATGGCCGTCACGACGGAGGCGACGGGGGCCACCGAGGTATGGGCCGGCCTCGACCGGCTGCGCGGCTTCACGGGCCGTGGCATCGGCGTCGCCGTGATCGACTCCGGCATCGCGCCGCACGCGGCGCTGAGAGGCCGAATCATCGCGAGCGTGGACTTCACGAGCCCGCGCGGCCTGGGTTTGGATCGGTTCGGTCACGGCACGCACGTCGCGGGGATCATCGCCGGGAGGAACGACGGCGGGTATGCCGGCATCGCCCCTGGCGCGCACATCGTCAGCCTGCGGGTGCTTGGCGCGGACGGCTCGGGCGACACCAGCGACGTCATCAACGCGATCGACTGGGCCATCGAGCACAGGGCACAGTTCCGGCTGCGGGTCATCAATCTGTCGCTCGGCCACCCGGTGTTCGAGTCGTACCTGGACGACCCGCTCTGCCAGGCGGTGCAGCGCGCCGTTGACGCTGGGCTCGTGGTGGTCGCGGCGGCTGGCAATCTCGGAAAGACGGACGACGGACGGCCCATCGTCGGAGGGGTCATCTCGCCGGCGAACGCCCCGGCGGCGATGACCGTGGGGGCGCTGAACACGCGCGGCACGCCGCAACGGTCCGACGACGTGATGGCGACGTACAGCTCGCGAGGACCGACGCGGTTCGACGGGGTGCTGAAGCCGGAGATCGCGGCGCCGGGGAACAAGATTGTGGCGCCGGCCGCCGCCGGTTCGTATCTCGCCCTGACGTACGCCGAGCGGATCGTCTCCGGTCGCGGGCTGAACGCGTACATCGAGCTGAGCGGCACGAGCATGGCGTCGGCCGTCGTGTCGGGGGCGGTGGCGCTGCTGCTCGAGGCGAATCCGTCGCTGTCTCCCGCCGATGCGAAGCTGGCGCTTCAGCTGACCAGCTCGCGGGTTACGGGAGCCGGGCTCATCGAAGCGGGCGCCGGCAGCGTCAACCTGGCGGCGGCGGTGCTCCTGGGCACGGGGCGGGACTATTCTGCCATTCAAATCTCAGGGCAGAGTATCTCCCCATCTCACATGGCCTTCGTCGATAGCGCCAGTGTGATTCTCGGCCCTTCACTCACTCTACATCTGCAGGATCGGTCATTTGAGGGCGGCTCGTTCTTGCTTGGTCGCACCATCGTCTGGGGCGACACCATCGTCTGGGGCGATACCATCGTCTGGGGCGATACGATCGTCTGGGGTGACACCATCGTCTGGGGCGACACCATCGTCTGGGGCGACACCATCGTCTGGGGCGACACCATCGTCTGGGGCGATACCATCGTCTGGGGCGATACCATCGTCTGGGGCGATA
>CAYZBZ010000035.1:0-7214 GCA_964476725.1 uncultured Vicinamibacterales bacterium | reverse complement strand
CCATCGTCTGGGGCGATACCATCGTCTGGGGCGATACCATCGTCTGGGGCGATACCATCGTCTGGGGCGATACGATCGTCTGGGGTGACACCATCGTCTGGGGCGACTGAGCTAGCGCCTCACAAATCTGAACACTGAACCCGTATACTCCAAGGAGATCCGACATGAGCCGACTTATTGTTTGGGGAGACTGATTACGCTGGGCGGCGGCCCATTTCTATGAAGCACGAAGAGCGCCTCACCGAAGCAGCACAACTTTATGTCGGCCTAGTCATATGCGCCGGCCTAGTAGCTGTTTCGCATTCGCTGTACTCGCTGCATCTGACACCCGTCGGTTATCATTGGTCATTGCTCGCTGGTCTAACGCTGCTGAGTGGCTCGTTTACCATTCGCATACCCACTATTCCAGCGAGATTATCGGTTTCAGAAACATTCGTCTTTGCCGCCGTGCTGCTTTTTGGGCCCGCGGCGGCAACGATGATTGTCGTCCTAGACTGCCTGGTTATCTCCCTCTGGTTGGGGAGGCGTTCGCGGCGACTCTCGAGGGTGCTATTCAATATCGCAGCACCGTCAGTCGCAATTTGGATCGCATCGCACGCTTTTTACTTTCTCGCCGCAGTCGAACCGCTGTCGCGCGCCCCGCGGCCGATACTGCCCTTATTCGGGCCATTGATCGCGCTAGCGGTCCTATATTTCTTACTGAATAGCGTACTGATCGCCTGGGCGGTCGCTTTCGAGAAGCGTGTCTCCGCTTTGGCAGTTTGGCGGCAGAACTTTCTCTGGCTGTCCCTTAACTATTTCAGTGGTGCCTCGGTCGCCGCACTTTTGCTTCCGTACCTGCAACCGGAGAAGCCCGAGTTGGCGCGCGTTATCGGAATTCTCCTGCCGCTTCTCTTGATTTCTTACTTAACTTTCAAGACAGCGATGGGACGGGTCGACGACGCTAACCGCCATCTCACGGAGCTCAACCGTCTGTACTTGTCAACGATCGAGACTCTTGCGATGGCGGTTGACGCGAAGGACCAAATAACTCATGGGCATGTGCGACGTGTTCAGATTCACGCAGTGCGTTTAGCACACGCGATGGGAGTGACCGATCAAGCCCAGATCCAAGCGATTGAGGCCGCGGCTCTCCTTCATGACATGGGCAAACTCGCTGTTCCCGAGTACATACTGAATAAGCCAGGCCCCTTGACGCCAGCCGAGTTTGAGAAGATGAAGCTCCATGCGAGTGTGGGAGCCGACATACTGTCAGCTATCGATTTTCCATACCCGGTCGTACCGATTGTGCGTCATCACCATGAGAGTTGGAATGGGACGGGATACCCCGACGGCCTTACAGGCGCCGGGATCCCTATCGGAGCGCGGATTCTCTCTGTCGTCGATTGCTTCGATGCTCTGACTTCAGATAGGCCCTATCGCCCGAGGCTGCCAGATAAAGACGCGTTGAGGATTTTAGTCGAGCGCCGGGGACAGATGTACGACCCACTCGTGGTAGACACGTTTATTAAACTTCACGCCGATGGTGGCCTACAGATCCCGCCTCCCCTCGCGAAGGCGTCTTTCGCGGCAATAGCCGATTCGAGCCTACCTACGATTCAATTACCCCCTTCGAGACCAAACCGGCTTGACGACATCACCTCGAGCGGTGAAGAGATGCTCGCGTTATTTGAGCTTGCGCGAGGCCTAGCCGGCCGTATGACATTGTCCGACGCTGGCGATGTCATTTTGAAGCACCTACGCAGGATTGTCCCGTCAACTCTCTCGGTTTTTTACGTCTACGACGTCGACGGCGACGAGTTGGTGGCGTCGTACTCGTCCGGTGAGCACTCGGCAATGATTGGCGGCCTCCGTATTCCCTTAGGTCAGCGGCTGAGCGGCTGGGTCGGCGCCAACCGGCAGACCATTCGAAACTCGGATCCGGTCCTTGACTTTGGTGAGCTGGCCCGAACGATGTCCCCAAGGCTGTGTAGTTGTTTGAGCACATCGCTAGTCGTCAAAGACACATTAGTGGCCGTTCTGTCCTTGTACTCCACGAACCGAGACGCATTCTCCGATGACCACCAGCGGGTTTTCGAAGTAGTCGCGCGGCAAGTCGCTCCTGTTGTGCAACAAGCGCTCGCCACTGCTCCGACAAGGGAAACTGTGTTTACGGACCACCTTATCGGACTGCCAACTCTCGAGCAGTTGCAGTTGTTCGACGGATCTCAGGCGACGCCGATTGCCACACCGCTGTCCCTGATCTACATAGAAGTAAAGGGTCTACAGGAGGTCGCCGCATCGCACGGAGCGGAATTCGTTAGCCGTGCGTTGAATCATGTCGTGTCGTGCACTAGGAAACATACACGTCCGGCAGACGTTCTCTTTCGTTACGGAAGCGATGAGATCGTCGTCGTCCAATTCCAGACAGACAGGATTTTGGCTGCTGCAATCGCTTCCAGAATTCGGCAAGCTGTCGAATCACAAGCGGTTTCCCAATGCGGAGGCTTAAGACTTAGGGTGACCGTCGGTGTATCCGCGATGCCGGAGGACGGTCAAACAGTCGAATCCCTCATCTCCGCCGCCAGACAGCGCATTGGTCATACACATGGCCGGCGGCCTGATGTTCATATTCAACCGCCAGAGTCTATTCATTAGGATATGCAAGCACCTGGAGGTTTTGCAGAAGTCGAGCGCGACCTACGAGCCGGAGAGTTCGGAAAGTGCCTGATGTACCTGGAGTCAATGAGCCAGAGCCTTAGACTCCTTGATTCGTGTCGTTTTGGCACGCTTCGTTCCGAACTGCTCTATCACACAGGTCGTGTCGAGAGTGCCGAGCATGTCGCGACTGAACTGCTGCGGCACTGCTCGGGCCGCGATGAACTGAAGGCAAGACTCACGTACGTGCTGGCTATGACAGCGTTCGAGCGCGGGCAATTCGGCCAGAGCCTTGAGTACATAAACCGGTCGCTATTCTTTTCAGAGGCCGCAGGAGATCCGTCACTCCTAGCAACCTCGCAGCTCGGGCTACTGAGGCTCGTCGCCGATGGTCACACCGGTGACGTCCCCTTGCTCGCGGATGTGCGGAAGGTCGTGGCTAGAAGCGGCGATCCGCACTTGATCGTGGGACTTCGGCTGCACTTTGCGAGAGCGGAGGCTTCTCGGCATAGCCCTCAGGAGTCTCGACGGCATTTGCTGGCCGCCGACGATTTACTTAAGCGATTCCCAAATCTCTGGT
Source organism: uncultured Vicinamibacterales bacterium (assembly GCA_964476725.1). Classification (GTDB taxonomy): domain Bacteria; phylum Acidobacteriota; class Vicinamibacteria; order Vicinamibacterales; family 2-12-FULL-66-21; genus JALZOC01. Next base: position 3,997 of record CAYZBZ010000035.1, on the reverse strand, counting down.
TACAAGGGCGGGTTCACCTCGGATTATCAGTAGTCGATGCGCTTAGCGGAGATGTACGCAGTTCGATTGAGCAGGCACACTTGGCAATCGGATGCGCCTCTAAGTCCGGCCACTCGCGCACGGAGCTCGGTGGACTTATCAACTTGTCGCATGCCCTGCAAGGCATTGGGGGTTGCGCGGAAGCAAGAGATTGCATCAGAACGGTGCTGAACAGAGCAGCGGATGACGTAGAGATTCGAGTGGCAGCGCTCGACTCGCTCGCTAATCTTCTGATGGCCGAGGGTTCACTGTCAGAGAGCGGCAATATTATTCGAGAAATAGATGGCCTTGTGGCCATGATGCCACCGGCGGTTCAGTCCCTTTGGGCTCAATTGACACTGAGGCAGACGCGCATCCGTCTACTTCAGGCCGAAGGGGCTTGGACGACTGCCGATTCAGAATTGACGAACGCCATCGAGCTGGCAGCGAGGCACGATGACGATTCCTGGCAGAGCCGTTTCCGCCTCTTGAGGCTCAACGGGCTAGTGGCCACCAAGAATTTTGTCGCGGCGGCGGAACTACTGTCACCGCTTGAACTGCAGCCTTGGACGCTCGATGCGTTCTGTCAGCGAACTGCCGTCTTAGGAGTCGCTAACGTAGCTTCCGGTCAACCTAGACTCGGATATGAGCAGCTGAGACGCGCGCGGAGAGTATCAACGGCTCTAGGCAATTTCTCGCGAGACTCTGATGTGGCAGAACTGCGGAAAGCGTTGGCGATCCCGGAGGATCCGCAAACGACGTGTCCCCACGGGAGCTCTGCCCTCCCTGCCCCCGACCTTGACAGTGCGGTCGCGCTGATCGAGCTGGGGAGCCACCCGCACATCCTCGCGCGCGAGGCGGCGGCGGTGCTCGAGGCGGCCGGGTGTGCCAGGGCCTTCGCGGTGACGGCCGGACCGGCGAACGCGCCGCGCGTCATCGAGAGCCGCGGATGGGACGAACGCGAAGCGGCGGCGGCGGCGAAGAACTCAGGAACCTGCGACGTCATCCCGCTCGGGCAGCATCGCGACGAGCCGTGGCAGCTGGTGGTCGATCCCCGGCCGGAGCTCGACCAGCGCTGCACGCTCATCGCGATCCGGAAACTGATCGGGACGGCGGTCACGCTCGACCGCTATCGCCGCGAAGAGAAACAGCGCGCGGCGCTGTGGCCCGCGGAAGCGCTCGACGGCGACCCCGAGAGCATCTGGGCGTCCGAGCAGATGTCCGAAGTGCTCAGCGTGGCCCGGCGCATCGCGCCGACGCCGCTCTCCCTCCTCCTCACCGGCGAAACCGGCACAGGGAAGGAGATGCTGGCACGCGCGATCCACCGCGCCTCGGACCGCGCCGACCGGACGTTCCTGCCCTTCAACTGCACCGCGGTGCCGCGGGACATGCTCGAGAGCCAGTTGTTCGGCTACCGGAAAGGCGCGTTCACAGGCGCCGACGCGTCGTTCCCAGGCGTCATCCGATCCGCCGCGGGAGGCACGCTGTTCCTGGACGAGATCGCCGACGTCGCCGTCGACGTCCAGCCGAAGCTCCTGCGCTTCCTGGAGACCCACGAGATCCACCCGCTCGGCGAGCCGCATCCCGTGACGGTCGACGTGCGCGTCATCGCGGCGACCAACGCCCGCCTCGAACAGCTCGTGGCCGACGGCCGGTTCAGGGAGGACCTCTTCTACCGTCTGAACGTGGTCCGCCTCAGGCTGCCGCCGCTGCGAGAACGGCGCGAAGAGATCCCGCCGCTCGTGGATCATTACCTTCGCAAGTACGGCGACGAACAGAAGAAGGGCCGGCTCACGCTGAGCGACGAAACGCTCGAGTACCTGCTGCTCTATTCGTGGCCCGGCAACCTGCGCGAGCTGGCCAACGAAGTCCGGCGTATGGTGGCGATGGCCGAACCGGGCGCGGCGCTCACGCCCGCGCTGCTCTCAGCGGAAATCCGGGCCTCGCGCCGCACGATCCCGGCGCTGCCGGCGGTGGATCCGGAGGTGCGCGTGCGCATCGATCAGCCGCTGCCCGCGGCGGTCCAGCTCCTGGAGCAGACGATGGTGCGGAGCGCCCTGGACAGGTCGCACGGACGGGTCGAAGAGGCCGCGCGGCTGCTCGGCATCTCGAGAAAAGGACTATTCCTCAAACGCCGGCGATGGGGCCTCCACCAGGCCTCCTGATCATCCCTCGCCGAGCACCCGCTTCGCCTGACGGTTGTGGCGGATGATGTGGGCGGTCGCCCAGTCGCCAATCTGATACACCGTGATCGATCCGACCAGGGGATGCGTGAGGCCCATGCGCGCGCCGCGTTCGGGCGTCAGCGAGTCGAAGGCCCGCGCCATCCGCATCCCCGCCCCTTCGAGCGCGGAAATCGCGTCCGCGCGGCGAACGTGCGCCGGTGGCGCAACCGCCGGGGACGCCTGGATGCGCTCGGGCATCGAGGCCACGACTTCCGCCCAGGCGCGCTCCTGGTAATCCTCGGGTAACGGCTTGACCGCCGGCACGTCCCCAGAGATCAGGCCCGCAAACCTCGTCGTGACGGCCGCGACGTGCCAGCCGATCTGCGCCGCCGACCATCCCTCGTCTGGAGAGCGCTCGGCCGCCGCGTCCGTCGCGGCCCGCAATCGGGCGACCAGCCGCTCGTTCGCTGCCGCGAAGGACTCGCGGAGGCGACGAATGCGGCCAAAATGCTGCGACTGCGCGGCGTCCATCTCATTCCTCCAGCACCAGGCAGCCCTGAAGGGCTGCGCTACGATTTGAAACCATCTCTAACTCACGTCCCTCCAGTGACTAGCGAGTCCCGCCGTCGAACGACGGCATCGGCAGGTCGCGCATCGTGTGAAGCCCGGGCGCCGCGTCGACGATCTTCCGCAGCGAGTTCACCACGATTGAAGCGGTGGCGATGTCTCCGTGCACCCCTCCCGCGATCTTCATCTTCAACGCGGGCGACCCGGTGATCTCCACCGAATCGAACGACTCAGGCGCGCCCAGGTACGCTTCCATGTGCAGGGTGATCACCGGCGTCCCGTTGCGATAGCCGATGCCGTCCTGCACGATGCCGCACACGAAACCGGCATCCACCGCCAGGAACTCGCTCGCCACGGTCTCGGTCGCGATCTTCGGCTGAATCTCGTCGGTAATCCGATCGAGCTTCCATCCGAGCGCGTCGGCGATCATCGACACCGACTCGGCCAGCCCGACGTGCCGCACGCTCGCGTCGTCCACCTTCTTCTGAAACTGCTCGCGCGTCAGTCCCGCGCCGATCTTCTGCTGGAACGGCAGCCTCCGGATCCGCGCGTCCTGGACGCGGTCGATCCGGAGCGCGTCGACGCGCTCGCACACCCCCGTCAGCGTGATCGGCAGCGCGTCCATCACGAACCCGGGATTCACGCCGGTGCCCAGCACCGCGACCTTTGATTTCTTCGCGAGCTGATGGATGGCCCGCGCGTACTTCATGTTGCCCTTCGTCGGGTACGCGAGCTCCTCGGTCGTCGACACGATCGGCACCTTCAGCTTCAGGATCTCCTCCATCTGCGGCAGGACCTTCTTCAGCAACGAGCTGGTGCAGAGCACGACGACGTCCGGCCTTGCCGCCTTGATCGCCTTCCTGACGTCCGCCGACACCTTGACGCGCAGCGCGCGCCCGACGCCCGCCACGTCCCCGAGATCGCGTCCCGCCTTGGCGGGATCGATGTCGGCAGCCCCCACGATGCGAAAACCCTTGCGCTGGGCGACCTGGCGCACGACGGCGGCGCCGATCGGCCCGAGCCCGACGTGCATGACCTTGATCGGTCCTGTCTGTGCTGCCATCCAAAAGACCCCTCTGAATATGAGTGCGATCTGTGGATTATACCTGCGGCGCCGGCGCGGCCGGCGTTGGGTTCTGGTGTAGGATTGGCCCGTGTTCGCGCGATCCGCGGCGGTCGTGGCTCTGTTGCTGCTCGGCAGCACGGCCGTCCCGCAGCAGCCACCGGCCCCGGCGGGGGCCGCCGCC
>CAYZBZ010000034.1:22531-24972 GCA_964476725.1 uncultured Vicinamibacterales bacterium | reverse complement strand
TGCTCGGGGTTGACAAACCCTCCGTTCGAGCGACAATCAGCACGCGTTGGTTGTTCGAGGGCTGGTCACAAGGAGCGCGCATGATATCCATCTCCGGACGGACGCTCGCGGCGGTCGCGGCACTGGCCGGGCTGATGGCCTCGGGCGGTGGCCTGCGCGCCCAAGCAACGGCGCCGGCCGGCGCCACGGCGAAGGGACGCGCGATCGAGGTGCTGTTTCTCGGCCACAACAGCCGGCATCACGACTCGGCGCGGTTCGAGCCGATGCTCGCCGAGGCCCTCGCGGCCGAAGGCATCAACGTCACGTATACCGCGGATCTCGCCGACCTGAACCCCTCGAAGCTGGCGCGGTATGACGCGCTCATGATCTACGCGAACCACACCACCATCGCGCCCGATCAGGAGAAGGCCCTGCTCGATTTCGTCGCAGGCGGCAAGGGCCTGCTGCCCATCCACGCCGCGTCGTACTGCTTCCAGAATTCTCCCGCGTACATCGCGCTCGTGGGGGCGCAGTTCATGCGGCACGGGACCGGCGAGTTCGCCGCGGAGATTGTCCGGCCGAACCATCCGGTCCTCGACGGCGTCCAGCCCTTCCAGGTGTGGGACGAGACCTACGTGCACACGAAGCACAATCCGGACCGGACCGTGCTGATGGAGCGCGTCGACGGGAGCGGGCGGGAACCGTGGACGTGGGTCCGCGAGCACGGGAAGGGTCGCGTGTTCTACACCGCGTACGGCCACGACGAGCGCGTCTGGAGCCATCCGACCTTCCACCGGCTGGTCCGCAACGGGATCCTGTGGGCCATCGGACCCGCCGTTCGCACCGAGTGGGCTAGGAGCTCTCGCTGAAAGGCTGAAGGGGCTGTCGCTGAAAGTCTGAAGTACGAAGGCTGAAGTTCGAAGGCTGTCTCCGGCTCGTACTTCCCCATCCTCGGCCTTCAGCCCGCGCTCGGCCGGCTCCTCAACGCGGACGACGATCGCAACATCGGGAACCACTTCGTCCGGTGCTCAGCCATGAGTACTGGAGCACGCAGCTCGGCGCGAATCCGAGCGTGCTCGTGTCGGTCGAGGGCTTCCAGCGCGGACCGGATACCGATGCGGGATCGCGGTTCAATGAAATCAACCCGGGGTATTTCCGGCCGCTGGGCGTGCCCTTGATGTCGGGCCGTGAATTCACGTCCGCGGACACCCAGGGAGCGCCGAAAGTCGCGATCGTCAACGAGGCGTTCACGAAAAAGTTCAATCTGGGACGCAGAGCCGTCGGCAAGCGCATGGCGACCGGCCAGACGGACGGTCCGCTCGACACGGAGATCGTCGGCGTCGTGCAGAATGCGAACTACAGCCAGGTCAAGCAGGAGGTGCCGCCGCTGTTCTTCCGGCCGTATCGCCAGAGCGAGCGCGTCGGGGCGATGAACTTTTACGTTCGCACGTCCGGAGATCCGGCGCGGCTCCTCCGCAGCGTTCCGGGGGTCATCGCGCGGCTCGATCCGAACCTGCCGATCGAGGACCTGAAGACCATGCCGCAGCAGGTGCGGGAGAACGTCTTCCTCGACCGGATGATCAGCACGCTGTCGGCGGCGTTCGCGCTGCTCGCGACGGTGCTCGCCGCCGTCGGACTCTACGGCGTCCTGGCGTACACCGTGTCGCAGCGCACGCGCGAGATCGGCCTGCGCATGGCGCTTGGCGCAGACGGACCTCGAGTGCGAGGGATGATCCTCAGGCAGGTTGCCTGGATGACGCTCGTCGCGTTCGGCGCCGGCTACATCCCGGTGTACCGCGCCTCACGAGTCCATCCCATGCAGACGCTGAGGTACGAATAAGAGGGGTTCAGGGTTCATCGGTTCAGCGTCCAGGGTTCAACGGCCCACGCAGAAACCCAGTTACAGCGGCGACGATCTCGGGGCCGGCGACGAGCGCTTCGTCGTTGTGGTCGACGTTCTCGACGATGACGAGTTGCTTCGGCTCTCGCGCGACGGCAAACAACCGGCGGCTTAGCTCCGTGGAGACGATGCTGTCCTCTGCGGCAGCGATGACGAGTAAAGGGCACCCGATTCGCGAAATGCGTTCTATCGACGGAAAGCGGTCGCGCAGTAGCCAACCCACCGGCAGATACGGATAGTGGTGACGGCCAGTGTCGGCCAGCGACGTGAACGGCGATCGGAGGATTGCGGCGTATGGCCGGTGCTCGACCGCCAGCCTGACGGCCACCGCGGCGCCAAGCGACTCACCGAAGTACACGATGCGCTGCGGATCGATCCCCGGGCGAGACTCGAGATAGCGGCGAGCCGCACGGGCGTCGAGCGCCAGACCCTCTTCCGTAGGAACGCCCTTGTTGCCGCCGTATCCGCGATAATCGAACAGCAGCACCGCGTATCCTTGCTCGCTCATTCGCCGCGCGAGGTCTGCGCGATGGGCGCGATTGCCGGCGTTGCCGTTGAAAAC
>CAYZBZ010000034.1:5734-22431 GCA_964476725.1 uncultured Vicinamibacterales bacterium | reverse complement strand
GTCCCGCCGAGGCCGCAATATCCATCCGGATTCTTCGACAGGTACTGCTGGTGGTAGTCCTCGGCGTAGTAGAACTCCGGCGCCGGCAGTATTTCCGTCGTGATGGAGCCGTACCCGGCGCTCGTCAGCTGCGGCTGATACGCGTCGCGCGCACGCTCGGCGGTTTCGCGCTGCGCGTCGTCCGCGTAGTAGATCCCCGAGCGATACTGCGACCCCACGTCGTTCCCCTGCCGCATGCCCTGCGTAGGATCGTGGCTCTCCAAGAACACCTTCACCAGGTCGGCATACGAGATGCGCCGTGGATCGAAGACCACCAGCACGGCCTCGCTGTGGCCCGTCGTGCCGCTGCAGACTTCGCGATACGTCGGGTTCGGGGTGTGGCCCGCGGCGTAGCCGACGGCCGTCGTGTACACGCCGGGCAGCTGCCAGAATTTCTTCTCAGCCCCCCAGAAGCAGCCGAGTCCGAAGATCGCGCGCTCGAGTCCGGCGGGAAAAGGGGGCTCGAGCCGGGCGCCGTTCACATGATGCCCGGCCGGCACGATCATCTTCCCGGCCCGGCCGGGAAGCGCGTCCTGCGCCGAGGGCATCTTCAGCTTCTTCTCGAACATGGTGGACTCCAGACTGAGAGCGCGCCGAGGAGGCAGAGCGGTCGTTCAATTCTGACTCGCCAACACGAAGATGATGAAGGCGACGACGGCCAGCAGCACGAGCAGCGCGATCTTCCAGGCGCTCTTTGGGTACTGGCCCGCCATCCGGCCGTCGTCGCCGTTCACCACGACCTGGTACGTCGCCGTGCCGTAGAGATAGGACAGCAGCCATACCGGTACCAGTATGTGCTTGAACGTCTGTGCCGAAAACGTCGGGTGAATCTGCAGGTTGCGGTACGTATCGCCGGGCACCCGGGCGGCGCACATGTCGTGCAGCTTCTGTGTCATCGCATCCTGCGAGCGCTGCGCCGCATCGAGAAGCACGACCTGATAGTGCTCGACCACGAACCCCGAGAGAAACGCCGTGTCGTACGGCACGAGCTCCGACGTGCGGAACGGCTCGATCTGCTTCAGCAGCGAATGCGAGATCCCGTGAGTGCCCGGGACCGGCTCGTCGTCGAAGAAGTGGCTGACGACGCCGGAGGCCGGCTCCCAGCGGACGTGCCGCACCTGCCGCGTCTGGCTGTGGCCCTTGCCGTCGCGGGACGTCTCAGTGGTGTAGTAGTAGTGACCGGCTTCCCCTTCCCACGGACACACCGTCTGCGCGTCGAACGTCCAGTAAGGAATGTAGACACCGCGAACGCGGTCCACGAGGGCGCGGCTCTCGAGCTTCCCCGGCGCCAGCCACTTGCTCGCGTACCAGCGCCGGATCTGTTCGCGGACCTGCCCCTCGCTGATCTTGAACGGCAGCAGGCTCTGCGGCCGGATGGGCGCCTTGATCTCCGTGTAGTCGACGAGCGACGGGGATCCGCAGAAGCCGCAGTTCTGCCCGACCCGTTCCGGATCGAACACCGAAACCGCCTTGCAGCTCTGGCACTGGACCGTGCGCTTCTCCGCAAGCCATCCCCGCGCTTCGTCCGGGAGCTCCCGCAGCGCCCTGGCCAGGTCGTTCTCGACCATCGCGCCGGACGCCGCGTCGACCGTGAACGGCGCCGCCGTGCCGCAGAACGCGCAGACCAGCAACTGCTTCGATGGGTTCCATTCCGCCTGCGCGCCGCACGCGGCGCACGGGTGTTTCTCGAGAGCAGCGATGTCGGGCATGCAGAGACCATGACTCCCGGCCGCGGGGTTGGGATTCCGGCTGTCGAGGACCTTTACCAGCCAAAGCGCGCTCGCGGTACAGGCGAGCGAAGGCTCGTCAGGAGCTACTTCGCGAGATACTCGTCGAGCGCGCTGCGCTTGATGCGGTACGACGACCCGATCTTCTTCGCCGCAAGCTCGCCGGACTCGATGATCGTCATGACGTCCGCTTCGGAGACGCCAAGGGCCTGCGCGACCTCGGCCGGTCCGAGCAGCTCCGTGCCGGCGGCGGTGCCGGCCTGTCTGGCGGCCCCGGGCGCGGCGGCCGGCATGCCCTGCTGCTGCATGATCTGCTGCGCGATCGAGAGCCCCACGGCCAGTTCGGTCGCCATGCCGCCCGAGCTTCCGCCCTTCTCCATCCCCTGCGCCATCTGGAACTTCACGTAGTCGTTCAGGTTCCCGACCGCGGCCATGCTGGACCGCTTGTCGATGGCCTGCTCGACCTCCGGGGGCACCGAGACGTTCTCCACGACGAAGCTCGTGATCTGCAGACCGTACTTCGCGGAGACGACGGGATTGATGAGCGGCAGCAGCGCTTCGCCGAGCTCGCTGTACCGGCTCGCCACGTCGAACACCGGCACCTTCGCGGACGCCAGCGCGTCGGCGAAGATACTGACGATGCGCGACCGCATCGTGTCGGCGAACTCGTCCAGCCGGAAGTTCTGATCCGATCCGGCGACTTCCTTCAGAAACAGTCTCGGGTCAGCGATCCTGAAGTCGAACGTCCCGAACGCCCGCGCGCGGACGATGCCGAGGTCGTCGTCGCGCATCATGATCGGGTTCGCGGTGCCCCACTTGTTCCCGGTGAACAGGCGGGTCGTCACGTAGTACACGTCCGCCTTGAACGGCGAGTTGAAGCCGTACTTCCAGGATTTCAGCTTCGTCAGGACGGGAATGTTGTCGGTCGTCAGCGTGTGCTTGCCGGGGCCGAAGGTGTCGCCGAACTCGCCCAGATACACGAACTGGACCTGCTGCGACTCGCGAACGATCAGCTGCGCGCCGTTCTTGATCGCCTTGTCCTCGTCCGGGAAGCGGTAGGACAGGATATCTCTCGAGTCATCGGTCCATTCGATGACGTCGATTAGCTCGCCTTTGATGAAATCCATCAGACCCATCGCGCACGCTCCACGTAGAGGGCCGGCGTCCGGCCCGATGAAAGGAAAGTTCTATTCTACTGCCGTGCCGGTGCCCCTTGGCCCGGGGTATTCTAAGGGCGATCCCATGGCCAGCGATGTTCAATCGCTTCACTGCCCCAACTGCGGCGCGGTGGCGGATCCGCATGCCGCGCGGTGTCCGTATTGCCGCGCGCGGCTCGCGACGGTGAGCTGCCCGCGATGCTTCGCGACGATGTTCGAGACCTCGGCGTTCTGCCCGAAATGCGGAGCGCGCGCCGATCGAGTTGATGCGGGTCCGGCATCAGCCGGATGCCCCGCCTGCAAGGGTCCCCTGGAGCGTGTCGCGCTCGGCGAAGCGTTCCTGCTCGAGTGCAGGAACTGTGACGGCGTATGGCTCGACGCGGCGGAGTTCGAGCGCGTGTGCGCCGACCGCGAGGCGCAGGCCGCGGTGGTCCACCGGTGGAGCGCCGTCGCGCCGGTCGCGGTCCGCGCGCCGAGCCGCCTTCGCGCCTCATCGGAGGTCGCTTCGGCGGGCCAGGTCCGTTACCGGCCGTGCGTCCGGTGCGGCAAGATGATGAACCGCGTCAACTTCAGCCGGATGTCGGGAACCATCGTCGACGTCTGCCGGGGCCACGGCACCTTCCTCGATGCCGGCGAGCTCCACGCCATCGTCACGTTCATACAACAGGGGGGCGTCGCACGCGCGCGGGAGCGCGAGATCGACGACCTCCGCGAAGAGCGGCGGCGGCTGCGCGAGGCGCAGGCCGCCCAGCTCCGGCGTCACGCCGCGGACACCCCGGCGTCGACCGGATGGGACACGACCGCTCTTGGCGAAGTGATGAAGGCGATCCTGGATTAATCGGGGTCCGGCTTGAAATTCAGCGCGACGCCGTTGATGCAGTACCGCTGCCCGGTTGGCGGCGGACCGTCGTCGAACACGTGGCCCAGGTGCCCGCCGCAGCTCCGGCAGTGGACTTCGGTGCGCGTCATGAAGTGGCTGCGGTCGACCGTAGTCGCGACCGAGCCTTCGAGCGGCGCGAAAAAGCTCGGCCAGCCCGTGCTGCTTTCGAATTTCCGTGCCGACTTGAAGAGCGGCGCGCCGCATCCCGCGCACGCGAATGTGCCCGCCCGCTTTTCGCGGAGCAGCGCGCACGTGCCCGCGCGCTCGGTCCCGTGCTCTCGCAGGACGTGATACTGCTCCGGCGACAGCAGCCGGCGCCACTCGTCTTCCGACTTCACCACTTCGAACGTTTCACCTGGAGCGCTCATTTTTTCTCCGATACCTGCTTGGCAATCTCGAGCACGTCATCCCGGATCAATGAGTCCTCCGTAAGAGTGCCTCCAGGAACTGTATCAGCAGATTCTGCGCGACGCGCAGCCGATACCGGGCGGTCGATCGGACGTCGTCGATCGGGGCGATGTCGCGCGGCAGCGCGTCCCGCGCGGCCCTTGCCAGCGCGTCGTCCAGCCTGCGGCCGCGGACCACGGATTCCGCCTGGACGCAGCGGACGACCGTCGGCGCCACACTACCGATCGCGAGGCGGATGTCGCGCACGACGTCACCGTCGAGGACCGCGGCGGCGGCGAAACACACCTTCGAGATCGCCTGCGCTTCGCGGGTGCCGACCTTGCGGTAGGACTGGACCCAGCCGCTCCGGCCGCGGGGGATCCGGATGCTGCCGACGAGCTCATCGGGCGCGAGATCCATGACCTTGTAGCCCGTGTGAAAGCGCTCGTAGGGAACACGTCTCGGTCCCCGCACCGAAATCAGCTCGAGCTCGGCGTCGTACACGAGCAGCGCGGGAGGCGAATCCGCGGCAGGCGAGGCGTTCGCGATGTTGCCGCCGAGCGTGCCGCGATTTTGTGTCGCGACCCCGCCGGTCGCGGCCGCCGCCTGGCACAGCAACGGGAACTCCGCGCGCAACACCGGATGAGCGAGAACATCCGCGTACGTCGTCAGCGCGCCGATGGTCACGGCGCCATCCGACACGTCGATGCCACCGAGCTCGCGCAGGTTCCACAGGCTCAGGTACCTGCCGCGTGGCAGCTTCCCCGCTTCCAGCAGCACCATCAGATCGGTGCCGCCGGCAAATGGCCGCCATGCGCCCGGCTCATCCGCGAGCGTGCGAAGCGCCGCGCTCAGATCCTTGGGGGCGCGGAGATCGTACGCCGGCAGGCAGCCTCTCATCGCGGTGCGTCTTTCGTGCGGCGGCAGGCATCGAGCACCGCTTCGAAGATGCGCATGTAGCCGGTGCAGCGGCAGAGATTCCCGGCGAGGCCGGCGCGAATGTCCTGAACGCTGGGATCGGGCGTGCGCTCGAGCAGGCTCACCGCCGCGAGGATCATTCCGGGTGTGCAGATGCCGCACTGCGCGCCGCCGCATGCGAGGAACGCCTCCTGCACCGCGTGCAGGCGTTCGCCCTCAGCCACCCCTTCGATCGTGACGATGGCGGAGCCGTCCACCTGAATAAGGGGGACGAGGCAGCTGTTGACGAGCCGGCCGTCCAGCAGGACCGAGCACGCGCCGCACTCCCCTTCGCCGCAGCCTTCCTTGGTGCCGGTAAGGTGCAGCTCTGTACGCAGCGCGTCGAGCAGCCGGGTCATCGGATGCCCCTTCATCGTGGCGCTGGCGCCGTTCACGCGACATGTGACGGACACCGTCGCGTCAGGCATCCGCCGCCTCCATGAGGGCCATCAGCTTCTCGGGCGTAATCGGAATGCTCGTGACGTCGACACCTGCCGCCTGCGACACCGCGTTGGCGATCGCCGGCGCGGGACCGTCCATCGGCAGCTCGCCGATCCCTTTCGCCCCGCCGGGGCCGTGCGGGTACGGCACCTCCTCGAAGAACACGCGTATGGGAGGCAGGTCCATCGACGTCGGCATGATGTAGTTGGTCATCTGGGCGTTGACCATCCGGCCTTCGCGCCACACCACCTGTTCGAACAGCGCCCAGCCGATCCCCTGCGCGACGCCCCCTTCGACCTGTCCGGTCGCAAGCACGGGATTGATGACCCTGCCGACTTCCTGCAACGCGACGAAATCATCCAGCCGCACTTCGCAGGTGACGGTATCGAGCGTGACTTCCGCGACATACACCGCCCAGGCGTACGATCCGTACGCGTCCCCCTCGTAGCGCTCGTCGTCCCATCTGGCGCCGGCAGGCGCCTGATACCGGGACGACGCCCGCAGCGGTCCGAACCGCTCGATATAGGTCCGGCACGCGCTCCCGAAATCAGCGGCGTCGCGGACGGCCCCTTCGAGCGTGGCCCGCAGAGCGAGCGCGGCCGACTCAACCAGCTTTCCGACGACCATGCACGTCCGCGACGCGACGGTGGGACCGCTGTTCGGCACGACCGCGGTGTCGGGTTGCACGACCTCGACGGCGTCCGGGTCCAGGCCGAGCGCGTCAGCGGCAATCTGCGAGAAGATCGTGTTCGTTCCCTGGCCGATTTCGGTGCTGGCCGTCAGCACGCGCACCCGGCCCTCCGCGGTGGCTTCGACGGTGACGATCGACGCGAGATGCTCCTCGCCCGAGCCGGTGAAGCCGGCCCCGTGCATGAACGTGGCGAAGCCGATCCCTTTCCTCTTCTCCACGGAGCCCGCCGCGTTCGCGGCCTCGAACCTCGCGCGCTTCGCGTGGTAATCCGACAGCGTCAGCGCGCGGTCGAGCAGCGCCGCCATGTCGATAGGCTCCCGCATCACCTGACCCACCGCGCTCGTCTGCCCGGTCTGGATGAAGTTCCGGCGGCGGAACTCCTCGGGCGCGAGGCCGACGGCCGCCGCCACGCGATCGACATGCCGCTCGAGCGCGAAGAGGCTCTGCGGGGCGCCGAACCCGCGGAACGCGCCGTGCGGCGGTGCGTTGGTCGCGACGGCGCGGCTGCGGATGCGCACGTTCGGACAGAAGTACACCCCCGGCGCGTGAATGGTGCCGCGCGAAAGGACGACTGGCGACAGCGTGCAGTACGCGCCGCCGTCGATCGTAAAGTCGATGTCCATGGCGAGCAGCCGCCCATCGCTCGCCACGGCCGTGCGATGCCGCGTCCGCGACGGATGCCGCTTCGTCGTCGCCACCATGTCTTCCGCGCGGTCGTACACAAGCTTCACGGGACGCCCGGACTTCCACGCAAGCAGCGCGGCATGACCCGCAAGGATCGACGGGTATTCTTCCTTGCCGCCGAACCCGCCGCCGGTCTCCATCTGCACGACACGAATTTTCTCGGCGGGCAGGTTGAACAGACCGGCGAGCGCTTTCTGAATGTAGTACGGGCACTGCATCGAGCCCCACACCGTGACGCCGTCGACGTTCCCTCCGATGCGCGCGACCGCCAGCATCCCGTTCGGCTCGATGTAGAGCTGCTCCTGCGCGCCCGTGTGGTATTCCCCCTCGACGATCACGTCGGCCGCGGCAAAAGCCGCGTCCACGTCGCCGCGCGACACGTGGTAGGTCTTGAACGTGTTGTCCTGGCCCCAGATGATTTCCTGCTGCGACAGCGCCTCGTCGATCGTGAAGACGGCGGGCAGCGGCTCGATCTCGATCGTGATGCTGCGGCGCGCGTCCTCGAGCAGCGAGCGGTCGCGATGCGCGAGCAGCACGACCGGCTCCTCCGCGTGGTTCACGCGGCCGTTGGCGAGGTACGGCTGGTCGTCGGTGATGAGCGCCACGACGTTCGCGCCGGGAATGTCGGCGGCAGAGACGATGGTAATCGCGTCCCACGGGATGCCGGCGCCATACCGGATGTCGCGAATGACGCCGCGCGGCGAAGGGCTGCGGACCGTCGCGCCGTGCAGCATGCCGGGCAGCGTGAGATCGTCGACGTACCGGGCCCGCCCGGTGACTTTCGCTCGCCCTTCCTTGCGCGGAACGGATTGCCCAATGTACATCGCGACGGCCTGCCTCCGAGGCCGGATCCGGATTCTAGCTGATAGGGGGAACTGGGGACGAATCGGGGCAACTGGGGTTCCTATCGCGGACCGAAGCCCTCGCGGTAACCGAGGCGGAATCCGGCACGATAGCCGGCCTGGTAGTCCTCGCGAGATCCGAGGCGCGCTTCGTAGCCCGAATCCGCCTGTTCGAGCTCGCGTTGCCCTTCGAGGTCCCATTTGCCGCCGTTGACGGTGCGGTCCTCCCTGCCGGCGACGCGCCCTTCCGCGAGGCCCTTGTCGTATCCCGCCTGGTACGCGGGGGTTCTACGGGGCTGACCCGTTGTCGCCGTCGCACGGTCTTGGGCAGCCGCGGCGAACTCCGCGCGGGTCACCAATCCGTCGGCATTTCGATCCATTCTCGTGAACGCGGCCGCGTTGCCGGTCCATTCCTCGCGCGCGATTCTGTTGTCGCCGTTGCTGTCCACACGATTGAAGCGGTCGGCCAAGGCGCCTCGGCGCCGCCCCTCCTCGTCCTCGTCAGTCCACGGCCGGCTGTCCTCGACGACCGCGCGCACCTCCTCGCCTGAGAGCACGCCGTCGCGATTCGCGTCGTACTCCCGGAAGAGCTGCGCGGTGCCGCGCCACTCGGCTCGGGTGATGACGCCGTCGCCGTCCTTGTCCTCGCCGGTCACTTCGATAGGCGCGCGGAGCTCGGCGCCCGACAACACGCCGTCACGGTTCGTATCCTGGCGACGGAACGACTGATCGTTGCCGCGCCACTCGGCGCGCCTGATGACGCCGTCGCCGTCCTTGTCCATGCCGCGGAACCGCATCCGCGTCTGACCCTGCGGACGGTCGTCGCTGGGGCGGCGCTCCTGCACTTGCGCCTGGTGGCTCTCGGCCGCAGCCGCGGCGGGCGCGGCAAGGACGCCCAGCAGCGTGACCGCCGTAAGCGTTCGATAGACCTTCATGACAATCCTCCGGTCATTGGAGTGTGTTGCACGCCTGTGGATCTCCGCTGTCGAACCCGCGCCTGAACCAGGTCACGCGCTGTTCCGACGTGCCGTGGGTGAACGTGTCGGGAAAGACGCGGCCCGTCGACATCCGCTGGATGCGGTCGTCGCCGATGGCGGCCGCGGCGCGGAGGCCTTCTTCGATGTCGCCGCTCTCGAGCTCCACGCGCCCCTGCGCGGAACGGCCCGGCTTGTTCGTCTCGTGCCCCCAGACTCCCGCGAAGCAATCCGCCTGCAGCTCGAGCTTCACCGACAGTGCGTTGCGCTGGGAAGGATTGCGCGCCTGGAGCTGCCGCATCTCCGAGTCGATCCCGAGCAACGACTGCACGTGGTGGCCGACCTCGTGCGCGAGCACATAGGCCTCGGCGAACTCGCCGGTGGCGCCGACGCGCCGGCGAAGCTCGTCGAAGAATCCGAGGTCGAGATAAACGTAATGATCGGCCGGACAATAGAACGGGCCGCTGACCGACTCGGCGAAACCGCAGGCTGATTGAATGGCGTCCCGGAACAGTCGCGCTCGAGTCGGCTGGTACCGATCGCCGATGAGCCGCCGCCAGGTGTCCTGGGTGTCGCCCATCACCGCGTCGACGAATTCGACGAGCGTTTCCTCGTCTGGCGAGGTGGCGATGGCTCCGCTGGCGCCAACCGATGCGGACGGCGCGGGGCCGCCTCCGCCGACCAGCGACAGGAAATCAACCCCCGTGAACCAGCTGAGCAGCAGCAGCACGAGCACGCCGCCTATGCCGAGCGTTCCCGCGCGCATGCCGACGCCGGACCGTCCACGCAGATCTTCGATGTTCCCGCGATCCCCCGGCGTCCACTTCATGACACAACCCCCGAGCCTTGTTCCCTGCAAGAAGCGGG
The DNA here is from genome assembly GCA_964476725.1 of uncultured Vicinamibacterales bacterium. Classification (GTDB taxonomy): domain Bacteria; phylum Acidobacteriota; class Vicinamibacteria; order Vicinamibacterales; family 2-12-FULL-66-21; genus JALZOC01. Next base: position 12,785 of record CAYZBZ010000034.1, on the reverse strand, counting down.
GCGCGAAAGCCCGCGCTACTTCCAGGTTCCGCTGGGTTCTACTGGGTTCTGTTCCGCCCGGTTCTTCCAGGTTCTACACGGTTCCGACCTCGCGGAACCTGGTGGAGCTCCGCGGCCCGCCGATCGCATTCTGCAGCACCGTGGGCCAGGCGATCGTCCAGACCGCCGGAACGATCGGCCCCTCGACGATCGAGCGATCGAAAGATGGACGCCGCCGTCCGGGTATCACCTCATTGCCTTGATCGCGCGGCGCACGTCGGCGTGCGCGAGGACCACGGCTGGCTGGCGCTGAAGCGCGTCGAAGTACCGGCGCGGGAAGCCTTCGCCGGTTTCCGATGCCGTCAGCAGCCGCTCGACATGGTCGATGAGCGTGTGCGCGTCCGCGTCGCTGGCCGGCGAGTCCGGTTCGATGGTCTCGTCTATCCGGACGATCAGCTCCGACAGCGAATGCAGCCAGGCGAACCAGGGATCGCTGATCACGAGCTGCAGGAGCGTCGCGTTCGACGCGACGCGTCCACGATCCATTTCGTACGCCACCCGGGCGTCGTCCAGGAGCACCTTGTGCAGCTGCAGGAGCTTGCCGCGAAGATCGCGCAGCCGCGCGCGGTTCCCTTCCGTCATCAGCGCGTACTGTGATGGCGCGCCTGCGGTCTCGGGCTCAGGCGCCGGGGACGAGGCCGCGAGCAGCCCTGCGAGGTCGAGACGTTCCGTGACCATCTGCAGCGACCCGTCGGCGTGCCGGGGCCACTCGGCACGCGGGCGATCCCAGTACAACTCGAGGCCGTTGCCGTCCGGATCTCGCAGATACAGCGCCTCGCTGACGCCGTGATCGCTGGCCCCTTCGAGCTGCACTCCGGCGTCGCGCAGCCGGCGGAGCGCGTCGCCGAGTGACGCGCGATCGGGATATCGGATCGCAAAGTGATAGAGCCCCGTCGTCCCCGGGGCAGGCGGACCGCCGCGGTGGCTTTCCCACGTGTTGAGGCCGATGTGATGGTGGTAACCCCCCGCGCTGAGAAAGGCGGCCGAATTGCCCATCCGCTGCGTGAGCTCGAAGCCGAGGACGCCCGAATAGAACGCAATCGCGCGTTCGAGATCGGCAACTTTGAGGTTGACGTGTCCGATGTCGGCCCGCGGATGGATGCGCTTCGCCATGACCTCATGATGGCGCACGTGCGGGGGGGCAGATCAAGGGCCGCGCGGCGGCTATAATCGGGGCATGAATCTTTCAACGCGCCGCTTTTTCACCGCCGTCCTCGTCGCGGGCGCGCTCGCGTCGGGCGTCACCGCGCAGCAGCAGGAACGCGGGAGCATTCCCGACCGCTACACGTGGGATCTCACGCAGATCTACCCGAACGATCAGGCATGGCGCGCCGCCAGGGACAAGCTCGTCTCCGAGCAGCCGGCGATCCGCGCCTTCAAGGGCACGCTCGGCTCGTCGCCGCAGAAGCTTGCCGATGCGCTCGAGCTCTCCAGCCGGCTGTCGAAGGAGTTTTCACGCCTCTACGTGTACGCCAGCATGATGTCCGACCAGGACACGCGGGTCAGCACGTATCAGGGCATGCAGCAGGCGATGGCGCAGGTCGGCGCCAACCTCGGCGCCGAGTCCTCGTTCGTGGAGCCGGAGATCCTCGAGATCGATCGCGCGACGATCGAGAAGTTCGTCGCCGGCGAGCCTCGGCTCAAAGTCTACACGCTGTATCTGGACGACATCCTGCGGCGGCGCGAGCACACGCTGACCGACGCGGAAGAGCGGCTGCTGGCCAGCGCCTCGGTGATGGCGAGCGCGCCGTCCACGTCCTACGGCATCCTGTCGGACGCCGATTTCCCGTACCCCACCGTCACGCTGAGCGACGGCAAGCGCGCGAAGCTCGATGGCTCCGGCTTCAGCCTGTACCGCACCGTGCCGAACCGCGACGACCGGCAGAAAGTGATGTCGTCGTTCTTCGGCGCCCTTGGGAACTTCCGCGGGACCTTCGGCTCGACGATGAACGGGCAGGTGCAGTCGGACGTGTTCTACGCGAAGGCCCGCAAATACAACAGCGCGCTCGAAAGCGCGCTGGATGGCGCCAACATCCCGACCACCGTCTACACGCGGCTCATCGACGGCGTGAATCGCAGTCTCCCGACGTTCCACCGGTACCTCGGCCTGCGCAAGCGCATGATGGGTGTCCCGGAGCTCCACTACTACGATCTCTATGCGCCGCTCGTCTCGTCGGTGGATCTGAACTACACGGCCGACGAAGCGCAGAAGCACGTCATGGCCGCGCTCGCCCCGCTCGGCGCCGATTACGCCGCGGGCGCGAGACGCGCCTTCACCGAGCGCTGGATCGATCTCTATCCGAACCCGGGCAAGCGCGCCGGCGCGTATTCCAACGGCGGCGCCTACGACGTCCATCCGTACATGCTGCTGAACTACAACGGCAAGTACAACGACGTGAGCACGCTGGCGCACGAGCTCGGCCACACGATGCAGTCGTATCTGTCGAACAAGGCGCAGCCCTACCCGCTCGCGGGATATCCGATCTTCGTCGCGGAGGTCGCCTCGACGTTCAACGAGGCGCTCCTCATCGACCACATGCTCGAGACGATCACGGACGCTGCGACCAGGCTGTCGGTGCTCGGAAACTACCTCGAGGGCATCAAGGGCACGGTGTTCAGGCAGACCCAGTTCGCCGAGTTCGAGCTGCGGGTGCACGAGATGGTCGAAAAGGGCGAGCCGCTCACCGGCGACGCGCTGTCGAAGTTGTACGCCGAGATCACGCGGAAGTATTACGGCCACGACAAGGGCGTCTGCATCGTGGACGACGACATCCAGCACGAGTGGGCGTTCATTCCGCACTTCTACCGCAACTTCTACGTGTTCCAGTACGCGACCTCCTTCACGGCGTCGGCGGCGCTGTCGGAAAAGGTCCTCGCAGGGGACCCGGCCGCGACGAAGCGGTACCTGACGTTCCTCGCGTCCGGCGGCTCGAAGTATCCGATCGACCTGTTGAAGGAAGCGGGGGTCGACATGACGACCGACGAGCCGCTCGAGCTGACGATGAAGAAGATGAACCGGGTGATGGACGAGATGGAGAAGATCCTGGCCAGCAGGAAATGACCCGTGGCCTCGGCGCGGGCATGAATGGCAGGACTTGGACTAGTATCGCCCCGTGATCACCCAGCAGACAGCTGAGCCCGGAGCGGATTCCCCCGACTACTTCGACCCCGTCCCGAACGGCAACCTGCCGCCGATGCCGTACCGGGACATGCCCGAGCCGCTGTCCCTCCGCAGGGTGCTTGGGCCGAGCGTCATCCTCGCCGGACTCGGCGTGGGATCCGGTGAGTACATCATCTGGCCCTTCATGACCGCGACCGTCGGGACTGGTTTTCTCTGGGCGGCGATCCTCAGCGTCACCGTGCAGTACTTCCTCAACATGGAGATCGAGCGCTACACGCTCGCCACCGGCGAGACGGCCGTCTCCGGCTTCGTCCGCTTCTGGAAGCCGTGGGGCGTGCTGTTCTGCCTCTTCACCATCGTGCCGAACATGTGGCCGGGGTGGGCGACGAGCGGAGTGACGATCCTGACGTTCCTCATGGGCGGCGGTGACGTGCCGCTCATTACAATCGGCATTCTGGTCGCCTCAGGCATCGCGCTGACCACGTCTCCCATCGTCTACCAGACGCTGGAGCGCGCGCAGTTCTTCAAGGTCGGCCTGACGCTCGTCTTTCTTGCCGTTGCGATCGTCGCCGCGATCAGCCCGTCGGCGTGGGCCGACCTGCCGCAGGCCGTCACGAACTTCGGCCGGCTTCCCGACACGAATGTGATTCCGATCTCTCTCATCCTGAGCGGGCTGGTCTTCGCGGGGGCGGGCGGCGTGAACAACCTCGCGCAAAGCAACTGGATCCGCGACAAAGGCTTCGGGATGGGCGTCTACATTCCGCGGATCGTCTCACCGATCACGGGCGAAGAGGCGGCGGCCCCGGCGACCGGTTCGATGGTGCGCCAGGACGCGGAGAACCTCAGGCGTTTCCGCGGCTGGTGGGTCGTCGCCAACAAGGAGCAGCTCGTCTCCTTCTGGTTCATCTGCGTCTTCTCCATCACGGTCTTCTCGACGCTCGCCTACTCCACGGTCTTCGGCCAGAACATCTCCGGGCAGGCGAACCTGGCGTTCATCAAGGCTGAAGGCGAGGCGCTCAAGACGATCGTCGCACCCTGGTTCGGCACGTTCTTCTGGGTCTTCGGTTCGCTCTCGATGATCCTCGTGGCGCTCGGCACGATCGACTACATCTCGCGCATCGTCGCCGACGTGCTCAAGACCGTGTATCTGCAGCAGAGCCAGCGATGGACGGAAAGCCGCATCTACTTTCTCGTGGCGTGGGGCACGATCGCGGCCGGGTCGGTGATCCTGCTCTCGGGTTTCAACCAGCCGCTGCTCCTGCTGGTCATCGCGGCCTGCCTCAACGGGATGGTGATGTTCGTGTACTCGATTCTGCTCATCCAGCTCAATCGCCGGGGGCTGCCGCCCGCTCTTCGCGTGGGAGGCTTCCGGCTGGGCATGCTGCTGTTCGCTACGGTGTTCTACGGGTTCTTCGCTGGCTGGCTCGTCCTCGTCCAGGTCCAGGGATACCTGGCGTGACGCTAAGGTCTTGCAGAGCGGAGGACCTGATGAAGCGGCCCGCAACCCGCAAAGCGAAATCCGCGGGATCGCGCAAGCTGAGGCCGATGGCTGTCACCAGCGGCTTCAAACAGTACGTCCTGGATCAACTCGAAGGGCTTGGCCTGGTCACGCCGCGCGCGATGTTCGGAGGCGTCGGCCTCTATCATCGCGATCTGTTCTTCGCGATCCTGGCTGGAGACGCCTTGTACCTGAAAGTCGACGATCGGACGCGGCCCGCCTTCGAGGCCGCGGGCATGCGTCCGTTCAAGCCGTACGCACACAGACCCGCCACGCTGCAATACTACGAAGTGCCCGTGGGCGTCATGGAAGCCGCTCCGACGCTCGTCGAGTTGGCGCGCAAGGCCGTGGCGGTCGCTTCGGCGGGCCGGGCCCTAAACTAAGAGGTTGCTGAAAAACGAAAGGTCCAGCGCCGGTCGGCGCCGGCGCGCAACAGCAATCGAACGACCGCGACCTGCCCGCTGGAGATCGCGGTATAAAAGGATCATCTCTACGATCGGGGGAGACGACATGCCAAAGAAAACGAAACGCACCAGCCAGACGGGGCAACTGACCAAACAGGGATACGTCAGCACGAAGTTCGAGGCCCCCGACATTCCCGACTACGTGGTCGTCGAGTTGCGTTATGAGAGTCCCGTCGCGTTCACCACGGCGAAGTTTGCCGCTCCCGCCGCCGCGGCGCAACAGGCCGATTCTCTCAATAACGTGCTGGAGAAGTACAACATCGCTGCCATGCGCTCGCACTTCGGGTTGAAGGCTGCGGAAGTCCGGCGGCGGGTCGAGATTGCCGCCACGTTACCCCCGGAACCGGAACCGAAGAAGTTCGCCAAAAAGGGCATGGACACTGAGTTCATCCACAGCGGCTTCGTGGAGATCGTCCCCAAGAAGAGCGCCGACGCGAAGAAGATCGCCGGCGAGTTGAACCGGAAGAAGGCCGTCTGGAAAGCGTTCGTGGCGCCGCGCCCAGTGCCTGCGATGCCGGCCGGTTCCGCCGCCGGCAGCCGCCTCTTCGAACCGGCTCAGGGCTATCTCCACACACCGCCGGACGGGATAGGGGCCTTGGAGGTCTGGAGTCTTGCCGGAGCCAAAGGCCAGGGCATCACGATCTGCGACATCGAAGGCAACTGGAACCGCCAGCACGAAGACCTTCCCTCCGGCATTCAACTGATCGGCGGCACAGTGATTCCCGATCCAAGCTGGAGAAACCACGGCACGGCGGTGCTCGGCGAGATGGTCTCGATACCCAGCAATAGAGGGACCGCCGGGATCAGCCACCAGGCCAAAGCAGTTGTCCAGGCGGCCGTGATCAACGGCGTGTTCAACACGGCCGGCGCCATCACCAATGCGGCAAACGTCCTGAAGGCCGGCGATGTCATCCTCATCGAGCTGCAGGCGACCGGCCCCAACAACAAATACGTGGCCATGCAGTTCTGGGGTGACATCTTCTCTGCCATCAAGGCGGCCGTGGACAAGGGCATCACGGTCGTCGAAGCCGCGGGCAACGGAAACGAAAACTTCGATCTGCCGATCTTCAACGGCACGGGTCTCCAGAAAGACAGCGGCGCGATAGTCGTCGGCGCTGGCGTCCCGCCGGCCAATCACGTCGACTTCGATGGCTTCGGGTCTTCGCTTCCTGGCTACTCGTCGTTGGGTGTGCCGCGGTCCCGCATCTTTTTTTCGAATTATGGCAAGATCGTCAACGTACAGGGCTGGGGCTGGCACGTGACCACGCTCGGTTACGGTGACGCGCAGGGCGGCGCGTCCGAAAACGTCTGGTACACCCTGCGGTTCTCCGGTACCTCCAGCGCGTCACCGATCGTCACGGGAGCGGTTGCGTGTCTTCAGGGTCGAGCCAAAGCGAAGAATGGCGCACCCATGACGCCGGCGAAAGTCCGACAAATCCTGATGGCAACCGGCACCCCGCAGCAAGCGGGCCCCGGCGTACCTTTGACCCAGAATATCGGCCCCCTGCCCCATCTTCCGCTTGCGATGAAGCACGTGTGAACCTGGAGAAGCTGACGTGATTCCAGCGGTGCCGCTACCCGCCGGCAGCAAGGTGCGGCCCTCGATAGACGTGAAACTGAAACCGAGGTGGCACTGGGAAGCGAGCCGGCGCGTGTTCCTTTCACGCGCGGGCAAAGAGTTTGACCCTCGCGGCGACCTGCCCAGGAACAGCAAGATTGTTTACAAGGTGCCGAGCCTGGCCGAGGGAAACGAGACCAGGCTCTCCAGGCACGAAAAGGACCTGCGGCGCTACATGCAGGTCATTCTGCCAGCCGGCGAATCGCCAGCCGCGTATCTGGATGTCGTGCGCGGCTGGCCCCCCGTCGCGGAGGCACAGGCGGCCCCCGAAATCAGCCTGCCCTCGCAAGCGTAACGGTCGTCCTGCAACA
>CAYZBZ010000034.1:3451-5634 GCA_964476725.1 uncultured Vicinamibacterales bacterium | reverse complement strand
CACCCCGTGCCTTCCGCCTCAAGGCGGAAGCTACATACAAATTGCGACGCGCGATTACAATCTGCGCGTCCGTCAGACCACATCATCCCCGCTGCCGCCCCTGAGCCTGGAGCGCCGCGCGCGCGTGCGCCAGCTCGCGACGCTTGCTGGCGTCGACCTTCGGAAACGCCATATCCAGCTCATCGAGGGTCTGGACGATGGCGGTTGCGACGACCAAGCGGGCGTACCACTTCCGGTCGGCGGGCACGACGACCCAGGGGGCGTGGGGGGCGCTCGTGTGGCGAATCATGTCCTCGTACGCGCGCATGTAGTCGCCCCACCGCTCCCGTTCCTTGACGTCGGTCAGCGAGAATTTCCAGCGTTTGTCCGGCTCCTCCAGCCGCGCCAGAAACCGCTGCCGCTGCTCCTCTCTGGACACATGCAGGAAGAACTTGCGGATGACGTATCCGCTTCGAGCCATGTGGAGCTCGAACGCGTTGATGTCCTCGAACCGCTCCCGCCAGATCCGCTTCGTGACGAGTCCGGCCGGCAGTTTCTGGGCGCCGAGAAACTCGGGGTGCACACGCACGACCAGGACTTCTTCGTAATAGGAGCGGTTGAAGACGCCAATGCGGCCGCGCTCCGGAAGCCGCCGCGTCGTGCGCCACAGGAAATCGTGGTCCAGCTCCTCGGCCGACGGCGCTTTGAAGGAATACACCTCGCAGCCCTGCGGGTTGACGCCCGACAGCACGTGCTTGATGACGCCGTCCTTGCCGGCCGCGTCCATGGCCTGAAAAATCAGGAGCACGCCGTATCGATTGTCGGCGTAGAGCTTCTCCTGCAGCGCCGATAGCCGCGAGACGCTCTCGCGCAGGAAATCGGCCGTCTCGTCCTTCGACGGCGACAGCTTCCCGGTGTCGCGAGCGTCGACATCGCGCAGCCGGAAATGGCGGCCGTCCGTGATCACCAGCGGTGAGATCCTGGGTATTCGGGCCATCGTCGCTACCGGGTGCCCCTGGAGCGATCTTCGTACGGCCTGAGATTCCAGTCGAAGAACGTCCAGGTACGGTTCCAGGAGTCGCGCTGCTCGGGCGAGTCGTCGCGTTCGAGCGTTTGCATGTTCGTGCGCCGGTTGAACGTGTGACCGACGCTGGTGGGACCTGGTGTGGGGTCCACATAGACCCTGGTCTCCGCGAGATCCGGTTTGCGCGAGCGCAGGGCGTCGACGATCTGCTGATCCTCGACGAAGTCCACATCGGTGTCGTTGGTCGCCACGTGCACGAGCAGCGGAATCTTCAGCTTGTCCACCTGATACAGCGGAGAACGCTCGATGTAGAGGTCGCGCTTCTCGTACGGCAGCCCCTGGAGCCTCGACTGCGTGGAGAAGTTGCGCTGGTAGCCAGGGCCCTTGTAAGACAGGCGGAAGACGAGGTTCGTGACCGGGACCATCGCGGCCGCGGCCTTGAACGGCGTCTGGTCCCGGAAGACGGACAACAGCGTGATGTACCCGCCATGGCTCCAGCCCATGATGCCGAGCCGCGCCTGGTCGACGTGTGGCAGCGTCTTCAGATAACCCACGGCGCTCATCACGTCATCGATCTCGTAGCCGCCGTAGTCGATCGCGTTGTGGTGCTGCTCGCCGTAGCCCGTGCTGCCGCGGTATTCCGGGCAGACCACGACGTAACCGCGCTCGACTGCCTCCTTCACGAAGGGGAACATGCTGATGCCCCAGTTGCCGTGAACGCCGCCGTGCACCCAGACCATGGCGGCGTGGCCGCTTGCGCCGCGCTTCTCAAGAGGCTGGAAGAGATACGCCGGGATGTCGAGGTCAGCGACGCGGCTGCGATAGCTCACCTTCTGGAAGTCCATGACGCCGCGGCTGGCATCCGCGTACCGCTTGTCGACTGCAGCCTTGGCGTCCATGTCCCCCTTGAAGTCATGGCCGAGCGAGTGGTCCTCGGGCCGGTTGCTGACGTAAAGCTGGCGCGCGCGCTCCGGGTCCATCGGGACTTCCGGGCGCTGGCGCCCGCCGCCGCGTTGACCCGCGGAAGCCGGCGCCGCGGGGGGATCCTGCTGCGGCTGCTGCTCCGGCTGCCAGGCGGACGGCGCCGCGGAAGTGACGGTCAGAACGCCGGCGGCGAACAGCACGGCTGGTACCCAGGCAGGCAAACGGGACGGCGCGGTCATGTAAGAACCTCCTTGAT
>CAYZBZ010000034.1:1512-3351 GCA_964476725.1 uncultured Vicinamibacterales bacterium | reverse complement strand
ATGCGCCGGCCGAGACGAGCGGCGCCGACGATGCGATAGGAATACTCGTAGTGGGCCTCCACGCGATGGAATCGAAACGACGCGCCAATGGCAACGCCGGGGGCCGGACGGAACGTGCGCGCGATGCCCGCTTCCGCGTAGTCGCGAACGCCTCGATAGTACCTGCCGTCGCGGCCGAGCGACTGGTAATTCCCGTCCCCCTCGTCTTTGACGAAGTCGTCGCCGCGCCAGAAAAGCACGTGCGCCGTCCAGCCCGCCCGCTCCGCGGAGGCCCGGCCGAGAAAAGCGGCGCCGTCCCGGCTTCTCTGCGACTCTTGTCGATCCGGCACGTACCGCGAGGCCAGCGCGTAGAGTTCGATCGCTGCGGAGTCGAGGCCGTTCACGGCGGGCGTGATCCGGATGCCGGTCGCTGCCGCCACACTGTCGGCGACAGGGCCGGCCGCGAATTGCTGGCCCCCTTCGTGAACGACGTGGAGCTGAAAGGCCAACGAGAACGGACGAGACACCGTGACGTCACCGGCGACCCCCGCGTCCAGCCGCTCGCGGTGCTCCGGAGTGTTGAGCCGCTGCCAGGCAAGCCATGCGTCGTGTCGAATGCGGGGCCGGCTCAGAGTCCACTGGAGCCCTGCCTCGTACGGCCGCTCGAACGCCAGAGTCTCCCGTTGAAGGGGCGGCAGCAGCCCGTGCGGCCCCGAGCCGCCGACCGGGTCCGTCATCGTCCGATCGTTTACGGGCAGGGTCCCGAAGCGGAAGGCGGATCCGCCTCCTCGCACGGTCAGCGTCGCGACCGGTCTGACAAGCTCGAACGCGTCGGCCGAGCCGAAGCGCTGGTTCCCGAAGACTCCCAGCGAGACATTGACGCGGTCGTTCACGTCCATCGACGCGGTCAGCCAGCCGGCCGCGCCGAATATCGTTTCCCCCTCGCGAAACGGGTTGCGGAACTCCGTGTTGTCGCCGTAAAACAGTAGGTCTGCTGCGAGGGTGATCCGCTCCTGGGCATGAATCCGGGCCGGGACCAATAGCGCCGCGCAGGACAGGACGAGGCACGTGGTCAGCCGGAACGCCCGATGCAGCACGCCCCCTACCATAACGCACGATCCGCGTCCGTGAGGGTCGCCGCGTATTTCGCCGTGTTTCTTGCGGCGCTCGTCGTGCCTGCCGCCGCGATCGCGCAGGTGACGGCCGGCCCGCACGGCACCGATCCGTTCGCGCGCCGCGGCTGGCACCTCGAGCTGGATGTGCACAGGGCCATCGAGACGTGGAACTACAACGTCTCGCACGAAGACCTCTTCGGCATTGAGCCGGGCATCACCTACGGCATCCGCGACGGCCTCGTCCTCAGGGCCGCGGGGCCTCTCTACTACGTCGATCAGCGGGACGTCAACGCGTTCCTGCTGGGAGCGACGCTCGGCGTTCGCGGGCGGGTCTATCACGCGCGCCGGCTATCCGCGTTTCTCGAGTTCGACATCGGTATCTCGAACGCCGACACGTTCACGCCGCCGGGGGGGACGCGGTTCAACTATCTCGCGCTCGGCGCCGCCGGCGCGACCGTGCGCCTCAGGCCCTCTCTGCATCTGCTGGGCAGCCTGCGCTGGATCCATGTGTCGAACAACGGGCTGGCCGGTTCGTCACGCAATCCGGACATCGAAGCGGTCGGACCGCAGGTGGGACTGCTGATCGGGTTCTAGCCACGGAAGAACACGGAAAACACGGCCAGAAACCGCAAGGCACAGTCACGCCCGCCGAGGGCTAGTGGAGTCGGCTGTTGTCCGTATCTTCCGTGTTGTCCGTGTCTTTCCGTGGCTAGTACTGCCGGAACGTCAGGTTGAGTCGCCCTTC
>CAYZBZ010000034.1:0-1412 GCA_964476725.1 uncultured Vicinamibacterales bacterium | reverse complement strand
TCAACAATCATCGAGCCGGGGTGGTTTCAAAAGGGATTTGGTCATGACAATGAAGTGACAGGGGCGCGTCGCTTCCTCCGGATCCGAAAAAGGCTCCGTGCCGCATTCCACATAACCGAAACGCCGGTAAAACGGCGGCAGCTCCTCGCGCAGGTTGACGACGCACAGATCGGCGTCCCGCGCGCCGTGCGCGAGACAGTGCGCCTCGGCCGCGGCCATCAACGCGCGCCCCGCGCCGCTGCCCTGCCGGGCGGGATCGACAGACAGCAGCCCGATATATCCGCGCGCGCCCCGGAGCTCGACGTAGACGCAGCCAATCGGCGCCCCCTCGCGCTCGAGCACCAGAAACGTTCCCTTCGCCTGGAGCGCGCGAACCCCCTCCTCGTTCGTACGATCACCAACCTTGAAGAAGCGCTCGACCACGTACGCCCGGTTGATGAGGGACGTGATCGCAGGAACGTCGGAGGCGGTGCCGACACGGGTTGACATGGGGAGCGCGGGGTTCAGGGTTCAAAGTTCAAGCCTTCGAACTTCAGCCTTCTAACTTCAGCCTTTCATATGCCCGTCACTCCGACTGGACGGCGTGGAACTCAGGGATGTCGGGCTCGCTGGCCGGAAGGCTCATGCGAATTCGGGCGCACGTGTTCCAGCGAAGAATGGCTTCGTCGTTGCCCGGAGGGCGGATGGCTTCGGCACGCTCGTAGAAGGACATCGCCTCGCGCAGCCACTCGCCCACCGATTGGCTCGTGCCCGGACGCTCGCTGTGCAGGTCAGCCTTGCCGCGGCGCTCCCGGATGATGCCCGAGTAATACAGCCGCCGATACTCGTCGCAGATCCGTGCGACGGCCGCCTCTGCGGCGGCCATGGGCCGCGCGACCGACCCAAGCGGAAACTGGTCCGTCAGCGCGAGGACCAGCGTGACGAGCGCGTCCTGGTGCTCCGGATCCACTCGAAGTACGTCGAGGCAGATGCTCTCCGCCTCCCCGGGCTCGTTGAGCAGCCGGTAGCGCTCGGCCTGGGCCAGCGCCGCCGGAATCGCGCTTTTCGAGAGAAGCTTCAGCTCGAACATCACGTCCTCCTCTGGAACCCGGTTCTCTTTCCCCTCAGCCGGCGAACACTCTCAACAGCTTCCGAACGGGATCGTAGAATCGATCGACCACGCGCTCCTTGAGCGGAATGATCGCGTTCTCGGTGATGGTGATGTGTTCGGGGCACACGTTCGTGCAGCAGCGCGTGATGTTGCAGTACCCGACGCCGTGCTGGTCTTTCAGCGCCTCAAGACGATCTTCCGAGTCCAGCGGATGCATCTCGAGCGCCGCCAAATAGACGAGGAAGCGCGGACCGATGAACTCCTGGTGGAGATGATGGTCGCGCAGGATGTGACAGACGTCCTGGCACAGGAAGCACTCGAT
>CAYZBZ010000033.1:0-24998 GCA_964476725.1 uncultured Vicinamibacterales bacterium | reverse complement strand
GCAGGTAGCGACGCAGGATGTCGAGGTTGTCGCCGTAGGAGAGGACGTTGCTGTCCATCGGTCCCCTGCGAGGTGTGGCTCAGGTGGGCGCCGGAGCCTGGGGAGAGGGTAGCAGCGGGGGCAAGGGCTGGGCAGTCTCGGGCGATGCACCCCACGCCGCTCCTCGGCCTTGCCCGCGGCGAGCAGGAGCCTCAGGCTCCTGCGATCAGGTGCTCCAGCTCGGATCCGGCGGGGTCGACGAGGGCACGGATGACCGCGGCGTTTACGTCGGCCACGATGATCTCGCCCACCTCGTCGTTGACCGACTTGAAGATTCCCAGCTCGAGCATCCGCTGGCCCTGGTGGCGATTGTCATCGGTGGGGGTCAGGTAGTGGACCGCGGAAGCTCGGTAGCGGTGGATCAGGAACAGGTGCAGCAGCGTCATCAAGCGCTTGCGTCGCAGTGCGCAGCGGGCACTCGGAGGATGTGCTCGAGATGGTGCTGCGCGAGGAGGTCGACGTCGGCCTCATGCGACCGATCCAGCACGCCGAGGTGATCTCCTCGCTTCTCTACGAAGATGAACTCGTGCTCGTCGTACACCATGGCCATCCGTTCGCATCGAGGGGCGAAATCCCGATGGAGCGGATGGCGACCGAGCACCTGATCCTGTTCGACCGCACGAGCTCGTATCACGAGCTGACGAGCGCCGTCTTCCGGCAGGCAGGGATTGCGCCGCGCGGCTACCTGGAGGTCGACAACATCGACGCCGCCAAGCGGATGGTCGAGCAACGCCTGGGGATCGCCCTCCTGCCCCGGACGTCCGTCCTGGCGGAGATCGGGGCCGGTCGTCTCTTCCGGTGAAGATCACCGACATGGCACCGCTGAAACGGAAGATCGTAGTCGCCCGACGGCGCGATGCCGGAGAGATGGGCCTAGCGGCCGCAGCGTTCCTTCGCACGCTGGACGGGTTGCGGCCGGACGAGGAGCTTTCGCACCACTTCCTCGCCTGACGGACATGCATGCATTTCGTTGTATGGCCTTAGGTCGGTCGGCAGGATGCAAGATCGAGCGCATGCGGCCCTCGTGGCGGGCGGTGTTGGTCAGGTAGGCGTAGGTCGCCTTTCGGCATCGATGGGATTCCCCGGTCAGAGCAATCGGCCGGATGTGCAAGAGGTCGTCGCTCGGTTTGTGAGTGCCGTGCTCGGTGCCGGCAGGGTCATCGGCGACACGGCGAACGATGCGGAGTCCGCGGCAGACCTCCGACGCCAAGGCTATCGCATGCTGGACTGCGGCTTCGAGAGCTACTCAGTTGGGCTTCTCAAGGGTCTAGTCACGTCCGTCCGCGAGGCTGTAAAGGCTCTCTGGCGTCCGGCACGCGGCCCTCGTGGCGGGCGGTGTTGGTCAGGTAGGCGTAGGTCGCCTCGGCTTGAAGGACGTGAGCAAGAACGCGGCGCGGGTGATGGTGGTCCTGGTCGCGATCGCCGCGACCATCACGTGCTTGAACCTGGTGTTCGAGTTTGCGTCCCAGCTCGTCGCGACCGATGGGTGCAACGGGTCAGAGACGGTCTGAGGGAGAGCTCGGACCGAAAGCTCCCCTTCGGCAGATTGCGGTAGCCCCACCGTCATCGTTCTTGGCGGCATGACACAATTCGCCTCTGCATCAGATCGCACGAGAAGTAGAGGCTGGACAACGTGGAACTGGCCAGACTCGTAGAGCGCTACTACCAGTTAGTCGACGACGGTCGGCTGGACGAGATGCTGGAGCTGTTCCACCCCAACGTGGTGTACCTCCGCGGAGGGTCACCGGATATCAAGGGCATTGACGAGTTGCGGGATTTCTACCTGCACTCAAGGAGCATTCAACGCGGCCACCACGACCTCTTGACGATCGTCATCGAGGGCGATTGGGCAGCGGTGCGAGGACGCTTCGAGGGCGAATTGAGGTCGGGAGAGATCGTGTCTGTCGACTTTGCCGACTTCCACCAATTTCAGGACTCTCTGATCATTCACAGGTACACGTACTTCCGGGATCGAGCGATCTAGCGGATCTTGCCGGCTGAGTCCGTGTCATTGCTCACGCACGCCGGCCGGGCCAATGACGCCAGCCTTCCCGGTGTGCGGTTCCAGGCAGAACGCCCCACAGAGTGCCTCCACGAGCCGATCCGAGGCGTTGTCCACGGCGACCGCCCGATCAAGGTACTCGGCGAGCGTTGTGGACGGGACAGCGCAGACTCGATCACGTGGCTCGCGCCACTTCCTTGCGGTCGAGACCTCCATGGTCAATTCACTCAGGATCACGTCGCCGCGATTGCGGACATGCCACGTGGCTACCCGTCGCCCTGCGACCAGCACGCCCGTCGGGCCAACCTCCGCCGCGGCGACCCCAAGGGCCACAACCACGCTCTGCGCCGCCGAACCCAGTGCCTGGAGCACCTCGGATAGCTCAACCGATTCATTCACGAGAACGCAACCGTAGGCGGAGACCTGTCCCGGTCCATGAAAGGACAGAGATTGCGTGCCATCGGTGCGGATAAGCGGGGCGGGCAGGGACGCGCGAAGCCTCGGGTCAATCTGGTGGTGTGTCCCGACGCTGAACACCGGGAAGTGCTCGGCGACAAACAGCCGATCAGTCGCCCCCGGATCGTGGCGCCGATGTCCCATCTCAAGGAGCAGCTCGCGACACAGGTCATACGAGACTGTTCCGAGATGTTCCACGACCATTGGGCCGTGTGGACCTGCTTGAGCGAGGCAGTCCCGCGCCGCGTGCAACTGCCCGTCTGCCTGGGTCGCCACAACGTCCATCCTAGGCCAGCCACACCTTCGTGCGCCGGCAGTAGAATCCTCGCGCAGCGTCGCTTCTGGGGTCTCGAAATCTCCGCTCCAGAACTCAGTCGCATCGAATGGTGGTAGCTCGGGATGCATTGGGAATGCGAGTAGGCTTCAAGACAGCGCCGCGCTACATCGATTGGCCGGTTCTTGAGGCAATCTGGGCTTCAGCGGCCTCATTCGACGTCTTTGACTCGGGCTGGACGTTCGACCATATCTACCCAGCCGATGGCGCCGGACCGACCTTCGAGGGATGGACCACCCTTGCGCTGCTGAGCCACCACGTGCCGAACATGGACGTTGGCCACCTGGTGTTGGCCAACCCGTACAGGCACCCAGGCATCGTGGCGAAGATGGCAACAACCATGGATCACGCCACTCGCGGTCATTTCATCCTCGGACTCGGGGCTGGGTGGCTTGAAGCAGAAGCGAACGCTTACGGCATCGGCTTGGCGCCGATAGGGGAGCGCCTCCGCGATTTGGAGGCTTCGATTCGCCTCATCCAGGCTCTCTTCCGCGACAGCGAGGCATCGCGCTGGCCAACCTCTGGGGTTGACCCTTCGACGTCCGGCGGGGTTACCCTCGACGTCCCTCCATACAAGCTGGATCACGCACGGAGCGATCCTCCTCCATACACATCGATGGGTCCCCCATTGTGGCTGGGGGTGCAGGGGGAGCGGGTCGGCATGCGATTGGTTGCCCAGTACGCCGACGGGTGGAACTATTCGAGCGGTCCGATCGACGAGTTCCTGCGCAAACGGGACGCGCTGCTCCGACACTGTGATGCCGTTGGCAGAGACCCGAAGGACATCACCGTCTCGACCCAGATCCGCATACCGGATGTCCGACGCTGGCCGGATGCGCTTGATGAGGCACGCGAGTTTGCGAAGGTGGGCTGCGACTACCTCATCCTGTACATGGACGCTCGCGATGGCCCTGAAGGTCTCGAGCTCCTCGCGCGGGAGGTCGCTGCCCCGCTGAAGGAGATGAGCCTTCCGTCCTGAGGCGCCACTGCGGCTGACATGCCTCATCGAGGCAGTTGGGGTCCGCCCGCAGGTATGAACTGGCCCAACCCCTGCTGACCCACCCACTCCTGGCCGCGGACGAGCACCTCCCCACGCAGGACGGTGGTCGAGACTTTCCCTTGCAGCTCCCAGCCGTCCCAGATGCTGTAGTCGCATGCCGAATGAAGCTGATTCAGTCGCATCGTCTCGCGGGCTGCAGGGTCGATCAGGATGAGGTCCGCATCGCTGCCGACCGCAATCGTTCCCTTCTGTGGATAGATGCCGAACAGCTTCGCCGGGTTTTCAGCAGTGAGCTGCACATACTTCTCAATGCTAAGTCGCCCGCGGGCAACGCCTTCCGAGAAGAGGACGTTCATCCGGGTTTCCACACCGTTGTGACCGCCGGGGACGTTGTCGACCACGGGACCGGACAACTTCGCGGCTTTCGGAATCGTGAAGTCGTCCGATGCGACCGTATCGAGGTCGCCGCTCGCGATGCCGTCCCACAGTGAAGATTGGTCAGCCGCAGATTTCAGCGGCGGATAGTTGTGGTAGAGCAGGCCCTCTTCGGCGGCATAGTTGTCGGACGTGAAGGCCAGGTAGTTGTGCAGGACTTCTCCAAAGATCGGGAGGCGCCGGGTCTTGGCCTCTTGGATGGCCTCAACGCCCCACGTGGAGGAGACGTGAACCACGTAGAGGGGACATTCGCTTCGATCGGCTAGCAGGATCATCCTGCGGATAGCCGCTTCTTCAGCCAGCGGTGGTCGCGCGACGCTGATGTTGCGTCCCGCTTGTTCTCCATCGCGATACAGCCGCCTGACGTTGTAGTCGATGATGCAGTCGTCTTCGCAGTGCACCTGCACGATGCCGCCCGCTCGCTGCACGCGCTGCATGACCCCCCAGATCCGTCCGTCGTCCGAATACAGGTTCCCAGATGCCGACCCGGTGGAGAAGGTCGTGAACATCTTGAAGGACGAGACGCCGCCGCTCACTGCCTCCGGTATCTCGTCAATCGCCTCGAAGGAGACAGCGCCGGTCAGCATCAGGTGCAGTGCGTAATCGACGTTCGGCCGCTGAGCACCCAACTCCTCCAGCTTCCCCTCGATGGCCTTCACCGGACTTCCGTCGCCGGCCTGGAAGGCGAAGTCGATGAATGTCGTTGTGCCGCCGTACGCCGCCGCTCGAGAACCATCGATTGCGGATTGAGCGCTCATCGCCTCGGTCACCTTGATGTTGAAGTGGACGTGCGCATCGATGCCGCCGGGCGCGACGTACATCCCACCGGCATCCAGCCGATCTTTCGCATCCCGCGGCAGAGCGCCGGGCTGGGCGATGAGCACGATTTGACCGTCCCGCACTCCCAAATCAGCGCGGACGGACGAGACACCGGTCACCACCGTGCCTCCTTCGATTGCCAAGTCGAGCATCGCTGACCTCCGAGTAGCAGAGCTAGGAAGGGCGCGGAACATAGGGCGGTTGCATTGCCTCAGCCTCGATGAACTCGCCTATCGGGCCGGGGTCGATGAGATGCCCGTGGTCGACCACGACTCTTCCCTTGGCGATGACGGTGCTCGGCCAGCCAATGACCGACAGCCCCTCGTAGGGCGAGTAGTCGGTCTCCATATGGAGCTCGGCAGCAGACACCGTTCGTGACGCCTGAGGATCGAGGATCACGACGTCGGCATCAGACCCGACCGCGATCGTCCCCTTGCGTGGATACAGCCCGTTCAGCCGGGCTGGGTTCGTCGCAACCATGGCGACAAACCGCGCGGGCGTGACTCGACCGGTTGCCACGAAGCGATCGAAGACGATGGGTAGCCGCGTCTCGACTCCCGGCAAGCCGTTGGGCATCTCGCGAACGTCATCCGCGCGCTCGGCCTTCTGCACACTGTCGTAGCAGCAGTGATCGCTCCCCACCGTGTCGATGAGTCCCATCTCGGCGCGAATGTCAAGGGCATCCACGGTTTCGCGATTGCGCAGCGGTGGACAGCAGACCCAGCGCTCGGGATGAGCGGTTGCGTAGCGGCCATCGTCGAGCGTCAGGTAATGCGGGCAAGACTCCGTGAAGGCATGGAGGCCACGTGCCCGTGCCGCCTGGACAAGGTCGATCGCGCCTGGCGTCGACTGATGGACGAAGTACACGCCTGCGTTCATGCGCTCGGCAGCCCCGAGGACATCGGCTACAGCACGTTCCTCAGCCGCTTCGGGCCGAGTCGCTGCGTGTCCCGCTGCGCCAATGCGCGCGGCGTTGAGCGCCTGTAGCTGCGCCGCTTCGACAAGATCGTTAGCCTCGGCGTGCACGTAGGTCAGGCCGCCCACGTCGTTCATGGCAGCCATAACCTCAGCGATCGTGTCGGTGTCGACCATGAGGACCCCGCGGTAGGTCGTGAACAGCTTGATCGTGCGAACGCCGGCATCGGCGAGTGCCCGGACAGTGGCTGGAATGCTCGACGTCGGACCGCTGAGGCATCCGTGCTCGGCATAGTCACATCGAGACGTCTTTGCCAACGACAGTCGCTCCTCCAACGCCTCGAGGGGATCCTGACCCGGAGCAGGGATGGCGAAGTCGACGATCGTGGTCGTCCCGCCGGCGAGCGCAGCCAGGCTTGCGGATGCGTAGGTGTCCCGGGTCGTGTACGAGCCCACCCGGATACCTACGTGGCAATGCGGATCGACACCGCCGGGCATGACCAAGCGTCCAGTCGCATCGATCCTGCGCATGGCCGCAATCTGTGCTGCTTCCTCGGTCGTATCGACGATCGCCTCGATCCGTCCGCCGACGACGACCACGGTTGCTCTTTTCGACCAGGCATCTGTGATGACGGTACCGCCCTCGATCACGAGGTCGGCAGTCCCTGCGAACACGGCTTCTCCTCTCGGGTTGTGGCGAGTCGCTGCGCCAGCGGACTCGACAAGCCGGCGTGAGGATCTTAGGGCAGGTGTCGCTCATCTCGCGGAGCGTTCCGGCACAATCTGGTCGCCGGCTGTCCGCATCGTGATCTCGGAGCTCGGCGGCGACACTAGACTTCCGAGAGAGATTCCATGAGTTGACTCACTGGAGGACGGACATGCCCAAGGCCACGACCACAAACTCGCTTCCGTACGGCCGCCCGACGGATCCGGGTAAGCACAACTCGGCAGCACTGACCGATGGACCCGATCGCGCTCCGGCGCGATCGATGCTCAAGGCAATCGGATTCACCGACGACGACCTCGCCAAGCCGCTGATCGGAGTGGCGACGACCTGGATCGAGACCATGCCCTGCAACTACAACCAACGCCGGTTGGCAGAGTCCGTGAAGGAGGGGGTCCGTGCCGCCGGAGGCACGCCGATGGAGTTCAACACGATCGCGATAAGCGACGCGGTCACGATGGGCACCAAGGGCATGAAGATGTCGCTCGTCAGTCGCGAGGTCATCGCGGACTCGATCGAATTGACCGCGCGAGGCCATCTGTTCGATGGCATCGTCTGCCTTGTCGGATGCGACAAGACGATTCCCGCGGCCGCGATGGCCCTTGGCCGTCTCGACATGCCGGGGGTCGTGCTCTACAACGGCACGATTTACCCGGGCACCTACAAGGGCAAGAACATCGACATCGTCACGGTCTTCGAAGCGGTTGGCGCCTACCAGGCTGGCACCATGACTCTCGAAGAGCTCTATGACATCGAGAATGCCGCCTGCCCGGGCGCTGGCGCATGCGGCGGGCAGTACACCGCCAACACCATGAGCACCGCGCTGGAGTTCCTCGGCTTGTCGCCGGCGGGGTTGAACGGGATTCCCGCGGAGGATCCCCAAAAGGATGAGGCGGCTCGCAAGACGGGGGAACTGGTGATGCGGCTCGTGCGCGACAACGTCAGGCCAAGCGACATTGTCACTCGCGCAGCACTCGAGAACGCGATTGCGTCGATCGCGGCGACAGGGGGCAGCACGAACGGGGTCCTCCACATACTCGCAATCGCCCATGAATTCGGAATAGCCCTCGATATCGACGATTTCGGCACAATCGCCGACCGCACGCCGGTTGTCGCCGACATGCGCCCAGGCGGTCGCTTCACCGCGTCAGAAATGTACGACGCGGGCGGAATTGCCCTCGTGATGAGGGAGCTGCTGAAGTGCGATCTACTCCGCGGTGATGCGAAGAATGTGGATGGCCGAACGATGGCAGAGATCGCCGGGGCCGTCTCTGAAACGCCAGGGCAGCAGGTTGTCGTCTCGATTGAACAACCGCTCAAGCCGGTAGGCGGCCTCACGATCCTCCGCGGGTCCCTTGCTCCGGACGGTTGCGTCGTGAAACTCGCCGGGCATGAACGACGACACCACAGTGGTTCGGCGAGGGTATTTGATTCAGAGGAGGAGGCATTCGACGCGCTCAAAGCCGGGTCCATTCAGCCCGGCGATGTCGTGGTCATCCGCTATGAGGGTCCCTCCGGAGGCCCAGGGATGCGCGAGATGCTGACAGTGACCGGAGCGATCCAGGGTCAGGGACTCGGCGAGTCGGTCGCCCTCATCACTGACGGGCGGTTCTCCGGCGGAACCCACGGCCTGATGATCGGCCACGTGGCGCCCGAGGCCGCACTCGGCGGACCAATCGCGTTCGTGGAAGAGGGCGACACCATAACGATCGACGTAGACCGCAAGACAGTCGATCTCGATGTAGGTGCCGGTGTCGTCGCGGCCCGCCGCGAGCGCTGGGCGCCTCCCGAGCCGCCATATCGAGGCGGGGTGATGGCGAAGTACGCGGCCCTCGTCTCATCGGCTTCGTCGGGTGCAGTCACAACGGGGCAACGAATGATCGGCGCCCTCGCCGCCGTCGGCCCATAACCGTTCAAGCGCTTCGGGTCGGAGATCCCAGCGTCGCGAAAACCGATTCGATGCGCTCGCGGCTGGCACCCTCCGTGAGGAGCAGTCCCAGAAGGACTCGCGCCTTCAACGAGTCGAGCGATCCGGCCGGAATCAGTCCTGCGTCGATGAGCCACGTTTCGGATCCCGGAAATCCGCCGTAGGTGGCCTGCAATACCTCACCACTCCCGGTTCGGCTTGTGACGAGCACTGGAATGCTGCTGGCTAGCTCGGCGATGCTCTCGCAGAGCCGACTGGGAAGGTGCCCACCTCCCATCGCCTCGAGGACCAGACCACGGGCGCCCATCTCGCGGATTCGCGGGATCCACCAACCGTCATCATCGAAGACAATCTTCACCAGCGGAGGACGAACCACCGTCGCGCCTCGTGCGGGCGTGATCGTTACCCGCGGAAAAGGTCTGTCCCGAAGATGGGCAACGCCCTCCACGATCCAACCGACGGGGCCAACCGAGGGTGACTGAAATGCCCCCGGTGAAGAGGTGTGCATTTTGCGCACCGCACGCGCTGAGTGGATCTCCTCATTGAGCACCACCAGGCATCCCAAGCCGCGAGCCTGCGGTGAGATCACCGTGCGGACCGCATCCAGCAGGTTCGCTGGCCCGTCGTTTCCGGCGAGGCCTGAGTGCCGCATGGCACCGGTCATTGCCACCGGCATGTCGCCGTCAAACAACAGGTCGAGACAGAAAGCCATCTCCTCGAGCGTGTCGGTTCCCTGAGTGATCACCACGCCGGTGGAGCCGCTCCGATCAGCATCCCGCGCCAAGTCCGCGAGTGCCATCGCCAGGTCAAACGTAACGTCGATGGAGGGCAGCCTGGCGATGTCCTTCAGCTCCAGCTCAGCAAGATCTGCGAGTTCTGGAATGGACGCGGTGATGTCCTTGGCAGACAGGATCGGGCTGGCTCGACCCCCACCGGACCCCGGAGCGGACGCAATCGTTCCGCCGATCGACAGAACGGTGACCTTCGGCAGCCCGCTCATGGCGAGGCTTCGACGGGCGAAACGTCACGTCCCGGTGCCCCACGCAGGGGCAGCGACATCCTAGAATGCTGATCGTGACCCTTGGATTGACCAGCGGCGTCAAGGTCCTGGACAAGGTCCTGCATCTTCTCGATGTCGTCGAATACAGCCAGCCGGTGAGTCTTCAAGAGCTTGTCGACCTCATAGATCTGCCCAGGACCACAGCCTATCGACTCATGACCGCTTTGGAGACGCACGGATTCACCCGACGCGACGAGAGCGGCCGGTACATCACGGGTAGCCGATTTGCCACGGTCGGCCTGCTGCAGGTCGCGCCTCAGGTGTTGGCTGACTTGACAGAAGAAACCGGTGAGAGCAGCCAGCTCTTCGTACGCCGAGGCCAGCAACGATTGTGTCTGGTATCGATTGAGTCTCCAGCCGAGCTCAGAACGATTGTCCCTGTCGGCGCTCTCCTGCCCCTGGACAAAGGGTCGGGCGGTCGTGTGCTTCTCGGCGATCCAACGACGTTGCGGGCCGGCTGGGTGGAAAGCGTCGCCGAGCGCTCCCCAGGCGTCGCCTCGGTGAGTGCTCCGGTCTTCAATGATTCCGAGCTCATCGCCGCGGTGTCCGTATCTGGACCCATCGACCGGCTTGGCAACAGCCCTGGTCAACGGTTCGGTGAGGCGGTCGTTGCCGCTGCGCGCGAAATCGAGCGAGTTGTTGCGTCCTCGGATATGCGCCGGCGAAGCACCGCCACCCCACGGACCTGAATCGCCCGGCTGGACGCGCGCTCGAGGCATCAGTAGCTCCCGACGACCTGGTGTGCCAGTTGAAGCCCTTCGATGTACCGGGTCATCTGAGCGGCCACCATCTGCGATGCGAGCCGTGGAAATAGGTCCGAGTCTCCTGCGACATGAGGCGTGACCAGCACGTTCGGGAGATGCCATAGAGGACTCTCGCGAGGCAGCGGTTCCGGCTCGGTTACGTCGAGTGCAGCCCTGAGCCTGCCGGAAACAAGCTCTGCTTCCAGTGCGGCGCTTTCGACAACGGATCCGCGTGACACGTTCACGACCAGGGCGCCATCCGGTAGGAGGCTCAACATCTCCTCATCGACCATGCCCTTCGTCTCATCAGTCAAGGGTACGGCGATAACGAGGATGTCGCAGTTAGGTAGAAGGCCGGAGAGCGCGGACACTGGCAGCGTGGTATGGCGCCCAGATCTCGAGACGCCTTTGACCTCCACACCGAATGCACTGAGGAGATCGCCTGTCGCCTCACCAATCGCGCCGTAGCCGAGCACGACGGCGCGCATGCCGAGCAGTCCGCCCACTCGCCGGTGTGCCCATTCGGCGTTTGCCTGGGACCGGACGAATGCCGGGATATCCTTCGTCATGGCGAGAACGCCACAAATGGCAAGCTCGGCGACGCTCGATTCGTGGACCCCAACGGCTCTGCACAGAAGCACGCCAGGGGGGATGCGGGGCGCGATCCAGTCGACCCCGGCGGTCAAAAGCTGCACGACCCTGAGCCCTGAGAGGTGGGGCAGGATGTCGATCACGGCGTGCCCGCCTGGATATGGAGGTACATAGAACTCGACGGCTGAGAGATCCTCTTTCGTCACCGCTTCGGAGAAGAGGGAGAAGTCCTGATCTGGCAGGATCTCGCGGACTCCGTCGCTCACCTCCCCGTCGGGCAGCAGAAACCTAGACGGCATTCGGGCGCCCCTCCTCGACGGCTCTGATCACGGCGGGAATCCGAGCGATCTGGAGCACGCCCACGGAAAGCAGACTCATGACTGCACACAGACCCCACGAGATCGACCAGTTGCCAGCGCGCGTAACGATCAGGCCGACCACCGGAGGAAAAACCACAGCGCCAAGGTGGACCAGGAGCAGCGCCATTCCCGTGGTGGACCCGATTACGCTGGCAGGGACAGCTTCGGTGAGCATGGCCAGATAGACGCCGTTCCACCCGACCGAGCACAGCCCGATGCCCAGCAGAACCACGAACAGCAACGAGTCATCGACCAACGGAAGCATCACAAGGAATGTCGCCGCTAGAAGCGCCGCCATCTGAAGGACTCGGACTCGTTCATGGTGGAGGCGGTCAGAAACCCATCCCCACGCTGGTCGGCCGACCAGCCCACCGACAAGCAACAACGCCAGCGCCGACCCTGCGCGGCTGGCGTCAAATCCGCGATCGTCTACCAGGTATAAAGCGAGGAAGATGAAGAGCGCAACCTGGATGCCGGCCATCAAGAATCCAAACATATAAGCGTGCGGGAGTCGAATCCGAATGCGCGGTGGCGATCCTGCGAGTTCCTCGCCGTCCTGCGGACGAATGCGCTGCAGACGCGAACTAATGATCGCCAGTGCGATGCATGCACCGATTGGGAGGAGCATCGACCATCGCCAGCCGGTCGTCATGGCAACGGCCGGCACCACAATACCGGCGAGGATGCCGCCGAGCGGGATGCCTGATTGCTTGACACTCATCGAGAGCCCGCGATGGCGAGGACTTTCGGGGTTGGCCAACACGTTCGTTGGTGGATTGACAGCACCATATCCGAGTCCGGCGACAATCAGACCGCCGAAGAAGATCGCGGCCAGCGGAGCCGTTGCCGATATCGCGCTGCCGAGTGCAAGGGCGAGCATGGACATTGTGAGAACCGCACCAGACCCGAGCGAGTCTGTCAGTCGTCCGCTACCCATTGAGCTCGCCGCTGCACCGATGTAGATGCAGGACGCGATGGCACCTACCTCAACCTCCGTTAGATTGAATGTTGCCCGGATGAGCGGAGCGTTTGCCGAGTACGCGATTGCTGTCAGGCTGGCCGCCGACAGAATTGCCAGAGACAGCACCACGCCATACCTGATCCCCTGGGTCGGCCCCACCGCTGAAAGCGGGGGATGCGCTTCCTTCGTCGACGTCGATTTCACGTCGACCGCGACGCAGGCAACCCCATGACAGCGTCAAGGTGCATCACGAAGGGGGCACGTGTCGACCAGTCGGCTCCGAGGCTACGATCTTCCCGCCGTCGAACACAAGGCTGCCCCGAACGAACACCTTCTCGGGCCAACCTGTGAGGGTTTCGCCTTCGTAGAGGGAGTAGCCCGCGGCACTCTGCAGCGTGTCGGCCGTGACGGTCCTCTCAGCCTTCGAGTCGAACACGATGATGTCCGCGTCCGCGCCGGGCGTCAGTGCTCCCTTTTGGGGATACAGGTCGAAGCGGCGAGCCGTATTTTCGCTGAGCAGGCGAGCCAGATCCTCGATCGTGCAGCGCCCTTTCAGCACGCCAGCGGTGTGCACAGCCGGGAGCAAGGTACCCATGCCCGGCCCTAGTCCGACCTGCGTATCCCAGAAGTCGCCCCGTCGTGATTGGTGCGGATACATCTGACAGTCCGTACCGATGCTGGTGACGGTTCCGTCGGAGATGCCACGCCATAGGGCATCGCGGTCACGATCCAGGCGGATCGGCGGCTGAATCTTCGCGATTGCACCTTTGTTCTTGGCATCGGCCTCGGGAGCCGTCCAATACAGGAACGCCGCCAGGGTCTCGCTGTAGACCTCCCATCCCTGATCCTTCAGGTCCCGGACGAGATCGACGCTCTGCCAGGCGCTCGTGTGCACCACATACACCGGCGTACCGACTTCGTGGGCGATGAGGGCCGCGGGATAGATCTGCATCGGCTCGAGGATGTTTGGACTGGCCTCAAGCCATGCCTGCAGCTGGCGATTGGCGCCCGATCCTCGCAACCTCTCGGTCAGGAAATCCCGAACCCATGGGTCCTCTGCGTGGATCGTCGGAAACGCCTTTACGCCCGCCGCGCCAAGGGCCTCGCACGCCTGGTAGAAGAAGTCCCAGGAGATACCCTCCTTGTTCATCCCGAAACTCTCGGCCTGCGCTCCCTTGTACCCGAGGAAGAACTTGAATGACCGAATACCGACGTTGACGAGGGCTTCGGCCTCGCGAAGATGCTCTCGGGTCAGCATGACCGCGGTGAGTCGGAAGTCGACGAACGAGTGGCCGTTACCTTCCTTGATCGCGAGCTCGGCTGCTTCGCCGCGAGATTCGCTCCCGAACAGCGTGGTCGTGATCATGGTGGTAACGCCGCCAGCCGCCGCGTCCCGTGACTCGCTGGTGAAGTCGCTGCGGAGCTTTTCAGGACCGGCGCCGGGGCCAATACCCAGGTGCACGTGAGGATCGATGATTCCGGGCAGGATGTACTTGCCCCCTACGTCCAGATCGTTTGTCCCTTCCGGCAGGTCGCTGTCGGCGCCTATCTGCGTGATCACTCCGCCTGAGGCCGCGAGACCTCCCCGGACGAGACCGGTTGGGGTCACGACGATGCCATTACGGAGGGTGAGATCTGCCATGACAACATGCCTCCATGAGATCTGCGGTTTAGGCGACCCAGCCCAATGCTCGAGACACCGAAGACTCCAGGGGAACCGCCATGCGCGTTCGCAGGTACTCCGCAGCCAACGCGAGCTTGTCGAGGTCGATTCCCGTATCGATGTCCATCAGCTGAAGCATGAACACGAGGTCCTCGGTCGCGACGTTGCCAGCGGCTCCTGGGGCGAACGGGCAACC
Source organism: uncultured Vicinamibacterales bacterium (assembly GCA_964476725.1). Classification (GTDB taxonomy): domain Bacteria; phylum Acidobacteriota; class Vicinamibacteria; order Vicinamibacterales; family 2-12-FULL-66-21; genus JALZOC01. The sequence goes on along the minus strand of CAYZBZ010000033.1, from coordinate 10,774 downwards.
CCCGATCCCTCCAAGGGCGGCATCGAATTGACGGATTCCCTGGCGCAGACCCGCCGCCACGTGCGCGAGACCCATGCCGTAGGTGTTGTGTATGTGCAGTCCGAAGTCGATGGTGGGAAACGCACTCTGCATGGCGGCCACAGTGCGCTCGAACTGGCCAGGGTCCGCCTTCCCGAGCGTATCGGCCAGACTGATCTCATCGATTCCCATCTCGACGAGACTGCCCACCACCCTTTCGAGCTGCGCAACTGGGACCACGCCGTCGAATGGGCACACGAATGCCGTGGCAAGCGCGGCCGTCACGCGGATGCCGTCACCTTCCCGCAGGAGTGCAAGAGCGTCTCGGGTTTCGGCGATTCCCTCCGCAACCGTGCGATTCGTGTTGCTCTTACTGTGGCCCTCGCTGACCGAGAGAACCAGACGCACGTGTCGAACGCCGGCCGCTATCGCCCGCTTGGCGCCCCGGACGTTCGGCACCAGCGCAGGGAAATCGGCGCCTGGGGCGTCAGGAAGCCTGCGAAAGATCTCCTCGGCATCCGCCATCTGTGGGAGAAGCCCGGGGTGGACGAACGAGCCCACCTCAACTGATCTCACCCCGGCATCGAGAAGTCGGTCGAGCAGGATCATCTTCGCGTCCGTGGGCACCACCTGGGCGTGGTTTTGAAGTCCGTCCCGCAGCGCCACGTCGGTGATGATCACGGAAGCGGATGTTGACACCGGTTCATACCACCCTTCGGTCTTGCAACTCGGATAACTCGGCCTCTGACATCCCCAATAAACCCGTGAGCACTTCGTGCGTGTGTTCGCCGAGCTCAGGCCCTAGCCAGCGGACCTCTCCCGGCATCTGCTCAAGCTTCGGAACGACCCCTGGGAAGGTCACGCGTTCGAAGCGGTCCTCGACCCGAACCTCGCGCTCGAGGAACATCTCTCGTGCCCGAAAGTGCGGGTCATCGACGATGTCCGCAACCGAGTAGATGGGCCCGGCAGGCACGTTGGCAGCCACCATCGCTTCCATCACCTCCGTGACCGAATGGACTCCCGTCCACTTACTGATCGCTTCATCGAGCAAGGCGCTATTCGCAGCCCTGCCCGGGTTGTCCACGAAGCGAGGATCGTCTGCGAGATCGCCCCGGCCGATAGCGGTCATGAACCGCTTGAAGATGCCATCGGAATTGCCGCCGATGACCACCCATGTTCCGTCCTGGCAGGGATACGTCCCGGAGGGCGCAACCCCCGTGATCACGTTGCCGGTACGCATTCGGACCTCGCCATAGGCACCAAACTCCGGTACAACGGACTCCATCACCGAATAGACGGCCTCGCAGAGCGCAACGTCGACCGTTTCTCCACGGGTTGCCAGGCCACGCTCTCGTGCCAGCAGGCCCATCAACGCACCGATGACGCCGTACATGCCGGCCAGCGTGTCCCCGATACTGAGGTTCATCCGCGTGGGTGGCCGGTCGGCGTATCCAGTGACATAGCGCAGACCGCCCATCGACTCGGCGACCGACCCGAAACCCGGCCGGTCACGATACGGGCCGGACTGGCCGTAGCCCGAGATTCGCACCACCACTAGGCTAGGGTTCTGCTCACGCAACGACTCCGGCGCCAGGCCCCAAGACTCCAGCTTGCCCGGTCGATAGTTCTCCACGACCACGTCGACGTGGCTGGCAAGCCGACGGACTAGATCGGAGCCCTCGGGGGTCCGCATGTCGATCGTGACCGACTTCTTGTTGCGCGCGATGGTGCGCCACATCATCGAGGTGTCGCCGCGGAAAAGTCGCCACGTCCGAACTTCGTCGCCGACCCGCGGCAACTCGATCTTGATGACCTCGGCGCCGAATTCGGCCAGCAGTCGCCCGGCAGTTGGGGCCGCCACGAAATTGCCGAGCTCCAAGACTCGGATCCCTCTCAGCGGGCCCGCCAGACCTGTCTCACTCCGGGTGTTGGGCATTACTTCCACATATCGGTACGCTACTAACCGTGATGTGGATCACTGTATGGCCAGCAGGGTAAGCATGCAAGCCCACCACCCGGCCTGGACGTGGGAATGGTCATCACTTGGCTCGCGGCATCCGGCCGGTGTTACGCACCCCGCTCGGCGCGACGCCTCCGCACTAATTGAGACAGCGTGACCGCGAGTATCAGCGCAGCCCCATAGAACAGGTTCTGTATGTAGGACTGCGCACCGAGAAGCTGGAGGCCCGTGATTCCCGTCACCAGGAAGTAGACCGCCACAACCGTGCCCCATGCGTTGAACCGGCCCGGGCTGATCGCGGTTGCACCAAGGAATGCGGCGGCGAACGCCGGGAGGAGCAACTCGAGCCCGGACGTGGGGCTGGCCGCGCCAGACGTCCCTGCGTACAGAACACCCGCGAATGCCGCGAGCGTCGACGCCGCAGCGAGAGAACCCCACCGAACAGCACCCACACGGATGCCGCTGAGCCGAGCGACTTCCCGACTGCGGCCGACGACCAGCAGCCTTCGGCCAAGCGGCGTGTACGCAAAGACGTACCACGCAAGAAGCGCGACCAGCATCGCGTAGTAGAAGCTGAGCGGGATCCCCAGGAACCGCCACCTGATCACAGCGTTCACCAGAGAATCGGAGATTCCGCTGACGGTCCGTGAGCCGCCGATGAACTGGACGAACCCGGTGACGAACGTGCCCATTCCCAAGGTTGCGATCAGGCTGTCGATTCTGATCACGACGACCAACACTCCGTTGATCAGGCCGACGACCAGCCCACCACCCAGCGCCACAATGATCGCGAGCCAGACGGGCCAGTCGAAGGTCGCGTTAAGGATGGCGACCAGCGAGGCAGACAGCAGGACCACGGAGGAGATAGAGAGATCGTAGTCACCTGCCGTGAGCGGGATGATCAGACCCAGTGCGACGACGACAAGAATTGCCTGGGATGCCAGGATCGAGGACAGGTTTGCGGACGACAGGAAGGTTTCCGGCTTCAGGAGTCCGAAGACGATGATGAGGGCTACCCAGGCGAGGGGCAGTGCGATCGCTTCAAGTGTCTGGCTTGACAGCCATCCTCTTCGCGCAGTCCCTGCAACCTCTGCCCCCGAGGAGTCGGCATCCGTTTGAGATTCCTCGACCGAGCGCATGACCGGGGACCCTTTCACGAGATACCAGCGTTATTACCTTGTCGCGAGTTGCCGGGCGCCGAGGTTGGCTCGATGGCGCCGCGCAGGCAGAAGTCTGCGATTTGATCCTTGGTGAGTTGCGCACCGCTGAGGAAACCCGCTACTCGGCCGTTCGTAATCACTGCAACGCGATCGCATATCGCCGCCAGCTGCTCATAGTCCGAACTGGCGCAGATTGTAGCCGTGGTCCTCGCGGCGCCAAGGATGAGGTTGAAGATCTGCTGCCGCGCTCCGACATCCACGCCCTGGGTGGGCTCATGTAGCAGCATCACCCGCGGGGCAATCTGGTGCCACTTGGCCATCATCGCCTTCTGCTGGTTCCCGCCGGAGAACGATCCATACTCAAGATTTGGGCGTATCGGCCGCACGTCGAACGACTTCATCATCGTGCGAGCGTTGCGATCGAGTTCGTGCCGCCGCAGGCGGAGTCGCCTGAAGAAACGCCCCAGCACCGGCATGTTGATATTCTCGGCGGCTGAGAGACTGGCGACACTCCCGTTGCGCGGCCGGTCACCCGGGACAAGGGCCATGCGGTGTGCCAGTGCGCGGTGTGGTGTCATATCAACGACGCGCAACTCCGCTTTCTCAAGCACGATCGTGCCGTCTGTCGCGGGGATGGCCCCGCAGAGGGCATAGGGGACGTCCTCGAAGCCCGACCCAACGAGACCTGTCAGGCCCAAGACCTCGCCTTCGTGGAGGTCAAACGAGACATCGCTCAGCCATTGAGTTGTCAAGTTCCGGACCCCCAGGACCACCTGGCCTTCAGAGGCGGAGCCGCGATCACCGTCCGCCGCATCGTCGAGGTCGCGACCGATGATGAGACGGACCAATTGCTTGTGGCTTGTGTCGGCCGTGATCACCGTGCCTGCGACTCGCCCATCTCGAAGCACCGTGACCCTATCCGTTATCCGCTGAACCTCATCCAGATCATGAGACACGAACAACACGCTGGAGCCCGCCTTGGCCACATTTCGTATGAATTCGAACAATATCGAGACTTCATGTCGAGGCAGGAAGACGGTCGGCTCATCCAGGACCAAGAGGGTCCTGCCCCCCAAGTCCGGATTCGCGGCACCGAGTCCTTCGAGCGCCCTGACGATGGCGACCATCGCGCGTTCGACTGGACGGATCTCCTCAACTCGTGCTCGCGGGTCAATGGTCAGGCCATAGCGCCGGAAGATGCGTGCGGCTTCCTGCGTCGCTCGTCGCCAGGAGAAGAAGACGGAGTTCTTGGGCTCGGCGATCTCGTTCATGAACAGGTTCTCGACGACGCTCAACGAGTTCACCAGGCCGAGGTCCTGGTGAACGAACTCGAAGCCAAGATGTCTGTACTCGCCCGGGCGCAACGGCAGGTTCAGCGCGCGCCCGGCGACCGCAAGCGTCCCAGCGTCCGGCTCGTGGTAGCCCGCGAGGATCTTGATAAGCGTGGACTTGCCCGAGCCGTTCTCCCCGAGGAGGCCGTGCACCTCCCCGGGGAGAACCGTCAGATCAACCTGGTCAAGCGCCAACGCCCCACCAAAGGACTTGGTCAGACCTCGGAACTCGAGCAGTGCCTGCGATTCGGTCACTTCTCCTGATGGACCGCTCGCATGAGAACGGACCGAGCCAAATCAGCTTCCCTCAAAGACCCCACAGCTGGAGGAACCCGTCAGCGAGCGCTCCCCCGTAGCCAGTGCCGACCGCCGGGGGCGTGCCAGAGTCGTCGACGTTGGTCGCGTCGAAGATCCGGATCGGCGTTCGCTCCGGAACCGTCGGCAGGCCGAGGAGGATGCGGAAGGCCTGATCCATGTTCGCGTAGCCGATGCCGACCGTATCCTCGCCAACGTCCATCGCTGCGATGTTCCCATTCTGAATGAACTCGAGGACGTACGGCGAACCGTTATAGCTGAGGACCTTGACAGAGTCTGCCCTGCCGACTGTCTCCACCGCCGGCACCGCACCCGCCACCATTGCATCGTAGAGCGGGTACACATAGGTGATTGAGGGATCCGCTGTGAGCGCCGACTGGACTTCACCCTGCGTCTTGGTGTTCCAGTCAGCAATCGGAATGTTGATCACCTTGACAGTACATGTGGGGCAGTTGTTGGCGAAGGTTTCCTTGATCTTGACGATTGTGCCCGGGCTGGGCAACGCATCCTCGGCGCCAATGACAAGGATGTTAGCGGTGCCCTGCGAATCCTGAATGACCCAATTCGCCGCCGCTTCACCAGCGACATAGAAGGGTGCCGTCACCAATGCCGTCACACCGGCGGCGCAGCCGTCACAATCCGGCGGCACCGGCGATGAGTCGTCGTAGAAGTGAGTCACGAGCACGGGAATGCCGGCGTCCTTGGCGGCCTGCAACTGCGGCTGCAAGAGCCGGGGATCGGGCGCGGTGTTCAGCACAATGATGTCCGGGTTGGCGGCGATGGCCGCGTTCATGCCCTGGACCCATTGAGAGGGTTGGCCCTCGTTCGCGTAAATGGTGAAGTCCATGCCGACCTGCTCGGCGATCGACTTCATCGTATCCTCGATGCTCTGGTTGAAGGGGTTTGGGACCAGGGGAATGAGGAACATGCTCTTCCCAGCAAGGCTTGACACATCGATGGCGGGGCCGGGAGCCGTGAACGTCGGGAGCCCCATGTACAGGGCTACGTTCTCTTTGACGGCGTCAGGAACCACATATGCGCCGCTCTCCCCGGGCGAACCGCCCGTACCTGCACTCTGGCCTGCACTCTGGCTAGGTGAGCTACTGGTACATGCCGCGAGTAGAAGCGCGCCGATCGCCGCGATGCCTGCCCATCTGCGCGCCCGGGGAATTCCGGTGGTTAGTGTCATGTCTGCCCTCCGAGTGGACTGCTGTCACCAATGGGTTGAGCGAAGGTCGCGATGGCGGTATCCCGTCTGCCCTGCGTCGGGCGCACGCCCTCGCCAGATCCGGATTTCGTCAGCGGCCATTGCCGCTGCGGCTCAGTTGACTAGCACTGCGCATATGGCAGATTCCTCTCTGCGCCTCCCATGAAAATGGACGCCGTGGCTCCGCATCGTGGAAGTGAAGATACTACATCGTGGAGGGGAAGACTAGCGCATCGGCTTTTCGTCAGATGCCGATGCGGGGGACGGTGCGTCGGTACCCGCTCGTACAGTGAAGACGCCATAGGGCGATCTGAGGTTCTCGCCATCTCGGGCAACCCCAGTCCTGAGCAGAACGCGCTCCTCCCACGTGGTTGACACTGGCTGTAGCCTTCCTCATATCTATGCGGCACAGCTTGATCGCCCCTAAGCCGACCGTGGGACCGGTACAGACCGCTGCCCTTGGCATCCTCGCCATGGGCGCGATTCTGCGACTCGTCATCGTTCTTAGATGGCGGGAGGATGGACGCCGCAGGGTCTAGCCGGACAAGCAGCCAGAGCAGCGCACCAAGATCCCGCCAGCCGCGAGGCCCGGCGGGACTTCTCGTATCAATGAGGACCTCGACCCATGACAGCCCTCCAGGAACCCACTCTCGATCCGGGGTCGGTCGTGGGGCCAGTAGCCGCGGCGGACCTGAATGGCCGGCGTCCCCGGCTCGGCGTCTGGGCCTACTTCGAGGGTGCGGTGGTGCCGATCGGCGATGCGACGGTCAGCATCGCGACCCATGCATTCAACTACGGGACGTCGGTCTTCGAGGGGATACGCGCCTATCGGCAGGAGGACGGGAGTTCGGCCATCCTCTTCGGCCTCGCGCACTACGAGCGGTTATTGCGGAACGCGCGGCTGCTGCGCGCATCGGTGCCGGAGACGCCGGGTGAGCTCGTCGAGATCACGCGCGATCTCCTCCAACGCAACCGCCATGTCGGCGACGCCTACGTTCGACCCCTTGTCTATAAGTCGGCGGTGTCCATTCGCCTGCAGCTCAGCGACCTAGACGACCGCATCAGCGTTTTCACCATGCCGCTCGGCGACTACCTGCCGACCGCCGGCATCCGCGTCACGGTCTCGGGATGGCAGCGTGTCAACGACAACGTCATCCCGGCGCGCGGCAAGATCGCCGGCTCGTACGTGAACGCTGCATTTGCGGCCGAGGACGCCCACGCCGGCGGCTACGACGACGCCATCCTGCTCACCGCGGACGGCCACGTGGCGGAGGCGTCGTCGGCAAATGTGTTCGTGGCCACCGGCCGGGAGGTGGCGACGCCGCCGCTCTCCGACGACGTGCTGCCGGGAATCACGCGTGCTGCCGCCATGCAGATCGCGCGGGACGCCGGCTATGAGGTCGTCGAGCGACGCATCGACCGCTCCGAGCTGTACCTGGCCGATGAGATCTTCCTTACCGGCACGGGCGTCCAGGTGGCGCCGATCGCCTCGATCGATGGCCGTCCGGTCGGCTCGTCCGCATTCCCTATCTCCGTCGAGATCCAGCGCCTCTATTTCGCCGCCGTGCGCGGCAACGATCCGCGTTATGCCCACTGGCTCACCCGAATCTGATGCCGCGCAAGGAGGCACCCACGCCATGACTCGGTCCAATGCCGACACTCGGCCATTCACCGATGCCGATCTCCGCGTCGAGCGCTGGTCGGCGACCAGCGGTAGCGAGCGGCGGAGCCGGGCGAACCTCGTGCTCGATGGAGGCGGCCACCGGTGGCGAGCGAACGCGGACGGAAACGGCGCGATCGACGCCCTGATGCGCGCGGTCGACAATGCGCTCGCACCATTGCTCGGAGACGGTGTTGTGTTGGCCACCTACGATGTCGACGCCGCCGGGGCTGGTCATGAGTCACGAGCAACGATCTCCGTTCGCGTCCGACGGCGGGATGACCCGTCAGGGCCGCTCTACCCCGGTCGCGCGGCCCACGAGAATGTGCTCGAGGCGAGTCTCGTTGCTTACGTCGACGCGGTCAACGCGCTTCTGAAAGACGAGGGCGTCGACATCTCGTCGGCGATCCCGGCGCCCGGTGCGACGGCTCGCCATGACACTGACTCGGACCATCGGTCCGTGGCGGCAGACCGCATCATGTCGGTATATAACGGCTAACCGCTTGACTGCAGCGGGAACCTCGACAGCGTTCGGAGCATCGCGGCCCGTCTGATACGCTCGCGCACGCACTCTCGGTTTCCCAGCCGATCAGCGAGGTGGATCGGCGCCACACGCCGCCCCTTCCTCGAGGAGCAGCGAGGAGCGGAGGCCGTGGCGGTGATGCGTTCGATCAAAGCTGGGCTCGACCCTTTGGGCATCCTCAACCCTGGGCGCGTCGTTTGATGCCTGGGCTTGAGGGCGCAGAAGAGGGATTGCACCGGCTGCCCATCGAAACATCGGCCTCCCGGGAGTACTGCACATCTCGGCCAGACCCCCCGGTCCGGCACTCCGCCCGCCTCTCAGTCCCAACAAGACGCCAAACACGTTTGTTCGAGGCCGCAGAGTGCATTACCAGTGCCAGGTGTCCTCGAAGGCCAGCAGCTGGGCATCGGTGGCATTGCCCGACTCATCGCGGAAGATGACGTTGTCGTCGCGATTGGAGTTGAAGGGCGGGTCGAGCTCAACCGGGTCGACGCACGTCTCGGGCAGGTAGCGACGCAGGATGTCGAGGTTGTCGCCGTAGTAGAGGACGTTGGTGGCGAGGCCGGTCATCGGTCTAGCTCGCCTCGTAGCTCTTCAGAATCAACGGCTTGGCCGCTTCAAGATCATCGGCTGTGTCCACCGTTATCTCGAGGTCTCCCGTGCCGAAGTGCCCAATCTTGCGCACGTCGCGGGTGAATCCGGGCTGAAGGATCACGCTTTCTGGGTCCACCTTCACGAAGACCAGCAACTTCTTGGACTTGGGATGCACCTCCACGCAGGCGAAGTTCTTGATTCGACGGAAGGCGAAGTACTGCTGCGTCGCGGTCACCTGAATGTCGTCCCCAAGCGCCTGCAAATATGCTCGGAGGCTTTCGTAGAGGTCCACCAGGTCGGGTGGGGCACCTTTGAGGTATTCCGTGACAGTCTTGTAAACCGGCTTCTTGCCATCACCGGCATTACCTGCGCCCGGCACCAGCGCCGCCACCTTCGCATTGACCAGCTCCAACAGGATTAGTTCATCGCCGAAGAGGCGATAGCGGATCAACTCGATGTTTCGGTTGATCTGCGAAACCGCATGCTCGTCGTACTTTGTGAAATCGTGCGCAATGCACACGAGCCGAGTGCCGTCCCAATCGATCTTCTTCTTGGTATCGGGCCCGAGCTTCTCCATCGCCATCAACGTGAACTCAGCGCGATGGTCGAGCAGCCAATCAAGGTAGAAGAGACCCTGGTTGATCACGTTTTCGTTCATCGACCGCTTGTACTCGATGATGACTGGGCTGTAGTTCTCGTCGATGCCAAGCGAGTCGATGCGGCCTCCGTGGCTCTTCCCGGTCGTGTACTCCGACGCGAGGAATGTGACCCCGAGGAACGTGTCGAGATGACGCTCCATGAGGACCTGAAGGCTCTTCTCGATAATGACCGAGCGGCCATGCAGTTCAGAAGTCTGGGTCCCATCGACGCGGAACAGCTTGATATCGCCCATCTCGCCCCTATTCCACTAATGCCAAGCGGGGAAGATTGGCGACGAAGAGCCGGACCAGCTCATCGCGGAGAATCACTCGGATGGGGATCTTCAGTTCCGCCTCCAACTCCGAACGGCGCTCTTCGAATCGGTCGGTGACGCCTTCCGAAGTCGACAGGATGACCCCACCGGTGATCCCCTCATATGCGCCGTACGCCTGCTTGATCTGGTCCAGCGGCCTCGTCCAGCCAGCATCCCAACTCCACATCTTGATCTGGACGGCAAGCCGGTGCGGGATGCCGAGGGGATCGGTGAAGGTGCAGATCGCGTCCGCCCCTCGCTCGCCACTTCCGCCGGTGTGTTCGACATTCCCCTCACCATAGAGGGCTTCGAGCAGGAGTACGCATGGACGCTCGAACTCGGCCCCGTGGAACTGGCGAACCAGTTCCTCCCACGCGGCGCCCTCGGCGGCGTTGAGCACCTTCGGCAGTCGGTTGGAGGCTGACGCAGCGGGGGGCTCGCCGGACTTGAGGAGCTGTACCAGCCCGTCGACTTCGGTCCCGAGGCCATCGATGTTCCACATGCGGCTGCGGACGGCCATCGTCTGCCGCAAGCTGGCCGCAACACCCTCCTCGTACGGACTGATAGGCCGGTCCTTCGTGTTCAGCAACTCGATTGGCAATATGTGTCCGTAGTCGGCCAAGCCGTAGGAATCTACCTCCCGAGGGTCCTCGAAGCGGTAAGGGCCCTGGACTCGCGCCACCGACCACGAGCCGTGCTGCGGCACGTGCGGCAGCAGGGTGATGTCGCCAATGTGCACGCCATCGGGCTCTGAGTCCAATAGGCGTCGATTGCCGCGCCAGGACGCCTGCTGATCCGATGACATCGGTTCACCTCGGTCGCGCAGGCTTCTTAGGAGATTGAGGTCTTGGTCCTTGCTGTATCCCCATCCTTGACGAAGTCGACCGGCTTCAAGCTCCGACCAGACGTAATCGGTCTTGGCCTTGTCGGTTCGGATCACCCAATAACGGGTCACAGGCGGACGGCCATCTCGACCAGGTAGGCCATCATCTGGTTCTCGCCGATCCCGGCGCGCAGCGCGGCGATGATGGTGCTGACCTTGTCCGGCACGCGC
>CAYZBZ010000032.1:0-25395 GCA_964476725.1 uncultured Vicinamibacterales bacterium | reverse complement strand
GCCAATCACGCCGATGCCGGCGCCGCCGGCGCCGACCATCACCGTGCCGCAGCCGCGCGCCGACAGCGTGTCGAGCGCCGCCTCGAGCGCCGGGGAACACAAGTCCCGCTCCTCGAAAAGGCGATGGCTGCCAACGACGATGGTGTCGGAGCCGAGGCGGGCCTCCGCTCCGCGGCCGGGCAGCGCCTGAAAGCGCTCGATCGGCAGCGGCCGGACCTTCATCAGCAACGCATGCGCGACGATCGCCTGACCGATCGGGTGCTCCGACCGCGTCTCGAGCGAGGCCGCGACGCGAAGCACCTCGGACGCGTCGACGCCCGCGACGGGCAGCACGTCGACCACCCGCAGGCGCCCGTGGGTCAGCGTGCCCGTCTTGTCGAACGCCACGCACCGGACGGCCGCCATCTTCTCGAGACGCGCGCCTCCCTTGATGAGGACGCCCTTCCGGGCGGCGGCGGCAAGCGCCGACACGATGGAGACCGGCGTCGAGATGACGAGCGCACACGGGCACGAAATCACCAGCAGCACCAGCGAGCGATAGAACCACGTGCCCCACTCGCCGCCGAGTACGAGCGGCGGTGCGAGCGCGACCGCGACCGCGACCGCCAGCACGACCGGCGTGTACACGCGCGCGAACCGATCCACGAACGTCTGGCTGGGCGCGCGCTGGGCCTGCGCCCGCTCGACCATGTGAATGATGCGCGCCAGCGTCGAGTCGCGGCGCAGCCGCGTGACGACGACGTCGAGCGCGCCGCGGCCGTTGATCGTGCCGGCGAACACCTCGTCCCCCGCGACTTTCTCGAGCGGGAGCGACTCCCCCGTCACCGGCGCCTGATTGACGTAGCTGTCGCCGGCGGCCACGCGCCCGTCGAGCGGAATCTTCTCACCGGGGCGGACGAGCACCGTGTCGCCGACCGCGACCTCGTCCACCGGCAGGCGCAGCTCGCGAGTGCCACGCCGGACGAGCGCCTCAGCGGGCGCGAGGTCCATGAGCGCGCCGATCGCCCCGCGCGCCCGATCCATCGCCCGCGTCTCGAGAAGCTGCGCGAGCGCGAAGAGGAACACGACTGACGCCGCTTCGGACCACTCTCCGAGCACGATCGCGCCTGCAACGGCGATCGCCATCAGCACGTTGATGTCGAGCACGCCGGCACGGGCCGATACGAGCGCGCGGCGCGCGGTGAAGACGCCGCCGAGCAGGATGGAAAGCAGAAACGGAACCGACGTCGCCAGGCGGGACACGCCCCCCGTCTGCTGCAGGAGCAGACCGGCGGCGAACGCCGCGCCAGAGAGGGCCAGAAGCCGCTGACGCCATGCGGCGGAGGCCGCAACCGGCGCCGGCTCCTCGTGCTCGAGCCACGCGCGCATGCCGGTCTGCGCGACCGCTTCGGCAATCAGCGCCGCCGACAGCTTCGCGGCGTCGTACTTGATTCGCAGGCGCTGCCCGATGACGTCCACATCGAGCGCTTCGAGACCGGCAAGCCGCTTCAGCCGAACCTCGAGGATCGCCACCTCTTCGTGGCAGTCCATGCCTTCGATCTTGAAGGTGGACTCCGCGTGCAGCTCGCACACACGGCACTCAGACATCGCGGCTCACCGGTCGCGATTCGCGCATCGCGATTCGCGCCTCCTGCACGTGCGTGCGCGCCTGAGTGAGGAGCTCGAGAATGTGGTGGTCGTCGACGGCGTAGTACACCAGCCGGCCCGCGCGTCTGGGGCGCACGAGACGCATCCCCCGCAACAGCCGCAGCTGATGCGACGCGGCCGACTCGCTGATGCCCACGAGCGACGCGATGTCGCAGACGCAGAGCTCGCCCGGAGCGAGCGCGTCGAGGATGCGCACGCGCGTGGGATCGCCCAGGGCGCGAAACGTATCGGCCAGCGCCTCGACCGTTCGCGCGTCCATCAGCGTGAGCTTTCGGACGGCCGTGCCGCGCACGTCGAGATGCGCCGCGTCGCAGTCCGCGAGCGCGACAGCGTCCTCCAGCGGGCGTGGATCGTTGCTGAGGTTCGATGACATATGAATATATGAGCAACTGCTCATACATAGGCTAACCTATTGGCTGCGCTCGATCAAGAGCGCGACAGCGCGCGAGCCTCACCGGGACGTCTTGACACGTTTTTCCCAGTGTCAGTAGTATGCGGGATCGGGCTGTAATCGGCTTTCTGTCTATACCTTACGCTGGCGGCCTCCGCAGGCAGGATTCCCGCAAGGGAGTTTCGCGACGGTGTCCCCACACTTGATGCCCGAACGGAGCCACTGTGATCGAGGTCCAACACATCACGAAACGCTACGGCCGCGTCACGGCCGTGGACGACGTCAGCTTTCGCGTGGAACGGGGCGAGATTCTCGGTTTCCTCGGCCCCAACGGCGCGGGCAAGACGACCACCATGCGGATCCTGACCGGCTACATGCCGGCGTCCGAAGGCCGCGCGATGGTCGCGGGCTACGATGTCTTCGACCAGCCCATCGAAGCCAAGCTGCGCACCGGCTATCTGCCGGAGATGCCTCCGCTGTATCCCGACATGACGGTGCGCGAGTACCTCGATTTCGTCGGGAAGATCAAGGGGGTCCCGTCGCGCGAGCGCAAACAGCGCGTGGCGTCCGTGATGGAGCGCACGCGCGTCGCCGACATGGCGGACCGCCACTGCTCGAAGCTGTCGAAGGGCTACCGCCAGCGCGTGGGACTGGCGCAGGCGCTCATCCATAACCCCGAGGTGTTGATCCTCGACGAACCGACCGCGGGCCTCGATCCGAAGCAGATCATCGAAACGCGCGAACTGATTCGAGGCCTCGCCGGGGATCACACGATCGTGCTCAGCACGCACATCCTGCCGGAGGTCGCCCAGACCTGCCAGCGCGTCGTCATCATCAACAAGGGACGCGTCGTCGCGGTCGACACGCCGGACAACCTCACCGCGCGTCTCAAGGGGGCGGCGACGATGTACGTGCAGGTCGACGCGGGGGGTGCGGACGCCGGGGCCGCGCTGGCATCGGTGCCCGGCGTCAAGCGGGTCGCGAGCGCGGATCAGCGGGCCCCGGTAGTGCCGGGCCTGCCCCCTCCCAGCGACGCGCCGATGGCCTTCGAAGTGGAAAGCGAGCCGGACGTCGACGTGCGCCGCGACCTGGCGCGCGCGGTCGTGACGCGCGGCTGGGGCCTGCTGGAGCTGCGCCCGGTGCGCATGAGCCTCGAAGACGTGTTCCTGCAGGTCACGACGGAAGAAACCCCCGAGGAGGCGCCCCGTGCGTAACACGCTTGCGATTGCCGACAAGGAGCTGCGCTCCTACTTCGCGTCGCCGATCGCCTACATCATGATCGGCCTGTTCGCGCTGCTGTTCGGCTGGTTCTTCTACGTGTACCTGATGGCGTTCTCGAGCCAGAGCCAGCAGATGGCGCAGTTCGGCGGAGGGGGCGCCAACATCAACCAGATGATGATCCGCGGCCTGTTCCAGAACACCGCGGTGATCATTCTGTTCGTGATGCCGATGATCACGATGCGGACGTACTCGGAGGAGAAGCGGTCGGGCACGATCGAGCTGCTGCTGACCTCGCCCGTGACGGACCTGCAGATCATCGTCGGCAAGTTCCTCGGCGCGCTGGCGCTGTACGGGTCGATGCTGCTCGTCACGATGATCTACATCGCGATCCTGTTCAGGATCGGCGAGCCGGAATGGCGGCCGATCGTCGCCGGCTACCTCGGGCTGCTGCTCATGGGGTGCTGCTTCCTGTCGGCTGGCCTCCTCATCTCGAGCCTCACGAAGAACCAGATCGTCGCCGGGTTCCTGACGTTCGCGACGTTCCTGATGCTCTGGGTCATCAACTGGCTGGGGGAATCGTCCGGGCCCACGACGCGCGACGTGCTCAACTACCTGTCGATTCCTCAGCACTTCGACGACTTCGCGCGCGGCATCGTGGACACGAAGAGCGTCGTGTATTACCTCAGCTTCATCACCTTCGGGCTTTTTCTGACGGCCAAGTCGGTCGACAGCGAGCGGTGGCGCGGGTAGCGGTCTTATGTTGAAACGAGTTCTCGGACTTCTCGGATGGCTCGGTGTGGCGCTGGTCTGCAGCGCGCTGGCGATCCGCATCATGCGGCCGGAATGGCAGCAGTGGCACAACGGGCTGGCGCTTGCGGGGCTCGCCTGCACGCTGCTGTACATCCTCAGCCAGTGGCGGGAGATCGCGCGATCGTTCTCCGGGCGGCAGGCACGCCTCGGCAGCCTTGCCGCCGCCAGCATCGCCGTGGTGCTCGCGATCCTGGTGGCGATCAACTATCTGGCATCGCGGCACAACAAGCGGTGGGATCTGACGGCCGCCAAGCAGTTCTCGCTGTCCGATCAGACGAAGAAGGTGCTGCAGGGGCTGCAGAAGCCCGTGCAGATCAAGGTATTCGGCCGGACCGAGGATTTCCCGCGCTTTCGCGAGCGGCTCGACGAATACCAGTACGGCTCGAAGCAGGTGACGGTCGAGTACATCGACATGGAGCGGCGGCCGGCCCTCGCGAATCAGTACTCGGTGCAGACGCCCGGCACGGTCGTGATCGACTACGACGGGCGCGTCGAGCGCGTGACCTCCGACGGCGAGCAGGAGCTGACAAACGGCCTGATCAAGGTCGTCCAGGGCAAGCAGCACAAAGTGTATTTCGTGCAGGGGCACGGGGAACACTCGACCGACGGGACGGAGCGGACCGGTTACAGCACGATCGCGGCGGCGCTCGGCTCGGACAACTTCGGGGTCGAGAAGCTGGTGCTTGCGCAGCAGAAGGAAGTGCCCGCCGACGCGTCGGTGCTGATCGTGGCTGGACCGAAGACGGACTTCTTTGCCGCCGAGGTCGAGATGCTCAAGGCCTATCTGGCGAAGGGGGGCAAGATCCTCTTCATGCTCGACCCGCCGGACAGGGCCGATGCGCCGGAGGTCACGAACCTGGCGGCGCTGCTGAAGGACTGGGGCATCGAGATCGGCACCAACGTCGTGGTCGACGTCAGCGGCATGGGACAACTGCTCGGCACCGACGTGTCGGTACCGGTGGCCGCGAAGTACGAGCCGCATCCGATCACGGAACGGTTCAATCTGCTCACGGCCTATCCGCTGGCGCGCTCGGTCAACGCGATCGCCGGGGGCGCCAACGGCCGTACGGCGCAAAACCTCGTCGACACCAGCGCGAACAGCTGGGCCGAAAGCGATATCAAGCAGCTGACGACGACAGGACGGGTCTCGCGCGACCTCGACAAAGGAGACAAGCCCGGACCGGTATCGCTCGCCGCCGCGGTGTCGGCTGCCGCCACCGACGTGCCGGCACCGGCGACCGACAGCGGAGGTGGCGCAAAGCCGGCGGACGCGCCCAAACCCGAGACGCGCGTCGCGGTATTCGGCGACTCCGACTTCGTGACCAACGGATATCTCGGGATTCCAGGCAACCGCGACCTGTTCCTCAACACGGTCAACTGGCTGGCGCAGCAGGAAAACCTGATCTCGATCCGGCCGCGTGACCCCGAGAACCGCGGAATCACCCTCACCGCAGAACGGGCCCAGCTCATTTTCTGGCTCTCGATCCTGATCATTCCCGGCCTGATTCTCGCGACGGGCGTCCAGACCTGGTGGCGGAGGCGATAGATGCGCGGATTACGGTCGTTGATGCTTCTCCTCGTCATCGCGATCCCGCTCGGGTGGTATGCGTATCGCGATTCGAAGAAGGGCCCCGCCGACGACAGCCCGAAGCGCGACAAGGTGTTCGCGGTCGAGAGCGACAAGATCGACGAGCTGGAGGTCAAGTCGGAATCCGGCGAGCGCACGACGCTGCGGCGGAACGGCAAGACGTGGGAGATCGTGCAGCCCGCGCCGGCTGCCGTGGATGAGGCCGCGGTGTCGGGCATCACGTCGAACCTGTCGTCGGTCGAGATGCAACGGGTCATCGACGAGAACCCGGGGGACCTGAAGGAATTCGGCCTCGCGGAGCCGCGGGTGGAGATCGCCTTCAAGAGCGGCGGCCGGCAGGGCCGGCTGCAGATCGGCCAGAAGACCCCGTCGGGCACTGACGTGTACGCGAAGCTCGGCGACCAGAAGAAGGTGTTCCTCATCTCGTCCTATCTCGACTCGACCTTCAACCGCAACACGTTCGATCTCCGTGACAAGTCCGTGCTCAAGGTCGATCGCGAGAAGGTCGATGCGCTCGAGGTCACGGCCGCCGGGCGCACGACGCGCTTCGAGAAGGTCAACGGCGAATGGCAGATGACCCAGCCGGCCGGCGGGCGCGCGGACTTCAACGCGGTCGACGGGCTCGTGTCGCGCCTGAGCAGCGTGCAGATGAAATCGCTGGTCCCTCCGGATTCGCCTGACCCGAATCGCGGTGGGCTGAACAAGCCGTCGGCCACCGTTCGCATCGGCTCCGGATCGTCGCAGGCCACGCTCCTTCTGGGTGCGACCGACAGCGAGGGCAGCGTGTACGCGAAGGACGTGTCGCGCCCGGCGGTCTTCACGGTGGAGGCTTCGCTACTCGACGATCTGAAGAAGGACCCTTCGGAATACAGACAGAAGGACCTCTTCGACGCGCGTTCCTTCAACACGACGCGTCTCGAGATCGTCCACAACGGGCAGACCTTCGCGTTCGAGAAGACGAAGGTGAAGGACAAGGACGGTAAGGAATCAGAGAAGTGGCGCCAGGTGGCGCCGGCCGCCCGGGATGTCGACGCCAGCAAGATCGAGGCGCTGATGACGACCATCACCGGCGCCCGGGCCACTGGATTCGTCGACAGCACGACGAAAACGGGACTCGACAAGCCGGAGCTGACCGTGACACTCAAGTTCGACGAGGGCAAGGAAGAACGGGTCAGCTTCGTGCCGGCCGGCGAGAAGGCGTACGCCGCGCGACCGGCCAGCCCCGGCGCCGCTACGGTAGATGCCTCCGTCATCGATGGCATCGTCAAGGCGCTGGAGGCCCTCAAATAGCTTTCCGCCCTGGGATCTTCCGCGCGGCGTTGCTCACCTGCACGCTGGCCGGTTCGGCGTGCGCAGCCCATCAGCCGGTGCGGACGGCGGCCGCGGAGCCGTCGCGGGCGGTCCGCGAGCTTCGCGCCGACCTCGCGCGCGTGTTCGGCGCGCCGATCATGGACCGCGGCGTCTGGGCGGTCGACGTCAAGTCTCTCGACCGAGGAGAGGGGCTGTACGACCTGAACGCCGGCAAGCTGATGATGCCGGCGTCCAACATGAAGATCCTCACGCTCGCGGCGACGGCCGAGACGCTCGGATGGGACTATCGGTTCACGACCACGCTCGAGACGCGCGGCACGGTCGCCAACGGCGTGCTGCATGGGGATCTGATCGTCCGCAGCAACGGCGATCCGTCGATTAACGCGCGCGAGGGACGCGCCGACGCCGTGATCGACGAGTGGGCGCGGGCGCTGCAGGCCGCCGGTATCTCCTCCATCGACGGCCGTGTCATCGGCGACGATCAGGCGTTCGACGACGAGGGCCTCGGCGCCGGATGGGCGTGGGACTACCTTCAGTACGGATACGCGGCCCCGGTCGGCGCGCTGGAGTTCAACGAGAACATCGCCACGCTCACCATCGCGCCGGGTGCCACGGCCGGAGCGAGCGCCATCATCGGGATCTCGTCCGGTTCGGGCGTCACGCTGCTGAACCGTGCGATCTCGGGGGCGGAAGGCTCGGAGGAGACACTCGATTACCGGCGCCATATCGACCGCGCCGTCCTCGAAGTGACCGGGTCAATCCCCTTCGGGTCACCCACGCGCACTCGAGGCGTCGCCGTCGTCAACCCGACGATCTTCGTCGCACAGGGGCTGAAGGACGGCCTCGCGGCCCGGGGGATAACAGTCTCAGGAGAGGCGGTCGACCTGGACGACGTCGCGGCCGCCGAGATGCAGAACCCCGCCGAGCGGCGCGTGCTCGCGTCGACCGAGTCGCCTCCTCTGCGTGACATCGCGACCGTGCTGATGAAGGTGAGCCAGAACCTCTACGCGGAGACGCTGCTGAAGGCGCTGGGCGCAGCAGGCGGCGGTCTGGGGACCGCGGAGGGAGGCAGGCTCGCGGTTCGCAAAACGCTCGACGCCTGGGGCGTGCCTGGCGACGGATACGTGATGTTCGACGGCTCAGGGCTGTCCCGGTACAACTACGTGACCGCGGCGACGCTGACGACCGTCCTCGAGCGCATGTACAAGGATCCGCGGCACCACGACCCGTTCATCGCGACGCTGCCGATCGCAGGCAAGGACGGCACGCTCGGCACGCGGATGCGACGCACGCGGGCCGAAGGCAACGCCGCCGCGAAGACCGGCTCCATCTCGAACGTGCGAGCGCTGTCCGGCTTCGTGCGAAGCCGCGACGGCGAGATGCTCCTGTTTTCCATCCTCACCAACGACTTCGTGATTCCCGCCGCGACGGTCAACTGGATCGCGGATCTTGGGGTCGAGATCCTGTCCAACTTCACCCGGCATTAACAGGCAGCCCTAAAGGCTGCGCTACAAAACCTCACGCGGCATCGACGGGCAGGACTTGTAGCGCAGCCCTTCAGGGCTGCCACACCGCCCTTCAGGGCTGCTTACCCGCGTACAATGGGACGCGAATGGCTCGCATCGTTGCGTTCGTGTGCGCTCTGGCGTGCGTGGTGGGGGTTGGCGTCTGGTACTACGGCGACTACCGCGTCCACCCGGTGCGTGTGGCGGAAGCCCAGCCTGACGAGGATGCCTGGATCGAGCAGCTGCACAGCCCGAACCCCACTGAATCGGCCGCGGCCGCGCGATACGTCGAGCAGCTCGGCGTGCGCGCGCTGCCGATGATCCACGCGACGCTGCAGGATCCCGGCGCCACGTCCGATCAGGTCAAGGCCGCGCTGAAAGCCTGCGGCATCCTGGGGCCGACGGCCGCTCCCGCCATCGGGGAAGTCGCCGAGTCGCTGCCCGATCCAAGCGTGACGGCGGAGGCTGCGGTCGCGCTGAGCTTCATGGGACGCGGGGCGTTTGCGCCGCTGCGCGACTCGCTCGCCAGCGACGATCCGGTGGTCCGGCGGGAGTCCCTGCGATCGATAGGCAAGCTGAAAGATCGCGCACCTCTCGATTGGCGGGCGGTGCTGCCGTTGCTCGTGGACGGCATGAAGGATTCGGACGCAGGAGTCAGGACCGTGGCGGCGACCTACCTCGGGATTGTTCACGAAGGCGGAGGTGCGGCGGTCCCGGCGCTGATCGACGGACTGAAGGATCCGCAAGCCGACGTGCGGCGCGCGTCCGCCGCGGCGCTCGGCTCGTTCGGGGCTGAGGCCGAACCCGCGGTGCCGGCGCTGCGCAAAGCCGCCAGTGACTCGGATCCGGACGTCGCACGCGAAGCGGGCGTGACGCTCGTCAGGCTCCAGCCCGGGCGATGACCGTCAGGCTCAGAACAAGCCACGGGCGAACGCGAGGATCTCGTCGGTGGCCCCCTGTAGCCCGCCTCCCTGAGCCAGATCGGGCCGTCCTCCCCCCTTACCCCCGAACCGTTCCATCAGGCGCTTCAGAACCGCCGCGCAGTCGACGGATGCGTCCGGCGCGCGCGCAATCGCGACGGCCGAGGGCTGCGGCACGCTGAAGAGGGCGGCGACATGTCCCGGGCGGCCGGCGACGGCCGCGGCAATCGTCTTCAACCCGTTGGGATCCCAGCCTTCGAGTGCTTCCACGACGACACGCGTCGTGCCTCGTGATTCGGCGCGATCGGCAAGCGCCGCGGCCTCGAAGGACGCAAGCCGCGTCTGTAACTCCTTCACGAGCCGCCTCGCGTCTTTCACGTCCGACTGGAGTCGCTCGATTCCGGCAGGCAAGTCGCCGGGCAGCACCGAGAGGAGTCGGACGCTCGACGCCACCGAGTCGCCGAGCGCCCGGTAGCCTCGGAGCGTGCGCACACCGCAGAGGAATTCCACGCGGGTGCCGCCGCGCAGCCGCTCCGACGCGACCACCGCGATCGTCCCGATGGCGCCGGTCCGCGCCACGTGCGTGCCGCCGCAGGCGGAGATATCGAAGCCTTCCACCTCAATCAGCCTCAGCCGGCCCGACCGCGCAGGCTCCTTCCGCAGCGGCAGCTTCGCCGCCTCCTCAGCGTCGGCGAAGCGGATGCTGACGGGACGGTCTTCCCACACGATCCTGTTCGCCTCGTCTTCAGCGCGCGTGATCTCGGCGGCGGATAGCATCCGGCCGATGTCGATCGTCGATGAACCAGAGCCGAGATGAAAGCTCTCGGTGCGCGCGCCAAGCAGCCGATCGAACGCCGCGGACAGGACGTGCTGGCCCGTGTGCTGCTGCATGTGCTCGAAGCGCCGCGGCCAGTCGATGCGTCCGCGGACCGGCCCGGCGACGAGCGCCGCATCGAGCACGTGCAGGATGACGCCGTCCTCGCGATCGACCACGTCGAGGACCGCCGCGTCTCCAAGGCGACCGGTGTCGAACGGCTGGCCGCCTGATGTCGGATAGAACGCGGTGCGATCGAGCACTGCGGCAGGGCGCCCGTCGTGTTCCTCGAGACGGATGACGTGCGCGTCGAATTCGGTTGCGTAAGGCTCGGTGTAATACAGGCGTTCGGTCACGGGGGATTTGCCGATCGGCTTTAGGCTCTGGGCTCTGGACTCTGGACTCTAGGGTCTACGGTCTAGAGCCTAGAGTCTAGTCCTAAGCGCCGGATCATCCGCGTCTGCTTCGCTAAAGCCGCGCGCCCGCAGCCGGCAGCTGTCGCATCGTCCGCAGGGAAAACCGGTCGGCCCCGGATCATAGCAGCTGAGGGTGAGCCCGTAGCTCAGCCCGAGATCCATGCCCTTCCGGATGATGTCCGCCTTCGAGAAGCGGAGCAGCGGCGCAAGGATGGTGAGCGGCCTGCCTTCCACGCCGGCACGCGTCGCGAGCGATGCCATGCGCGCGAACGCCTCGAGGTACTCGGGACGGCAGTCCGGATACCCCGAATAGTCGAGCGCGTTCACGCCGAGCACGATGGCCTGCGCGCCGACGACTTCGGCCCAGCCCAGGGCAAGCGACAGGAAGATCGTGTTCCTCGCGGGGACGTAGGTCGACGGAATGTCCGTCCCCTTGAGGTCGCGGTCCTTCGGGATGTCGCCGTCCCCCACGAGCGCGGACCCCCCGAAGGCGGCAAGGTTCACGTCGAGCTCCACGTGGCGCGCGACGCCGAGGTCCCGGCCGACGTCCCGCGCGGCGGCAATCTCGCGCGCGTGCACCTGCCCGTACCGCACCGTCAGCGCGAACAGCTCGTATCCGTCCGCGCGCGCCATGGCGCCGGCCGTGTACGAGTCGAGCCCGCCGCTCAGGAGAAGCACCGCTTTCATACCCACACCGGCGGCCGTCTTTCACCACAGAGAAAACGGAGGGAACAGAGACCTAAGCCCGGATCGTCCAATCTCGCGGTCTCGGATTGAGCCGCGGCGCGAGATCATTCTACGCGCCGCCGGCTCCAATGCGGTTGCACCGCCGCACCGGCGGCGCAATCTCACACACCTCAAACTACGTAGCCTCCGTTTACTCCGCTGACTCTGTGGTGAAACCTCGGGCAGCCCTCAAGGGCTGCGCTACGGTTGATCCTAGACACCACGAACGTCGGCGCCCCAGATGTATTTGTGGGCCTGAAGCTGAAGCCGCACGGCCAGACGATCCTCCAGGATCCAGGCGGCCAGCTCTTTCGGTGCGAGGACGCCGTGCACCGGCGAAAAGAGCACCGCGGCGGTCCGGCCGATGAGCGCGTGCCTGGCGACGACCTCGCGCGCGAACTCGTAGTCCACACGGTCGCGGATGACGAACTTCACTTCGTCGTGCGGGGCCAGCAGGCCCAGATTGTCCCGGTGATTCTTCGTGGACTCGCCGCTGCCCGGGCATTTGACGTCCACGATGCGGATCACGCGCGGCGGCACCTCCGCGATGCTGAGATGGCCGCCGGTCTCCACCATCACCGTGTGCCCGAACTCGAGCAGGCGATCCATCAGCGGGTAGACGTCGCGCTGGAGCAGCGGCTCGCCGCCGGTCAGCTCGACGAGATCGCATCCGTACCCGCGTACCTGCTCCACCACATCATCCACGCTGAGCTTCCTGCCTTCAGTGAACGCATACGGCGTGTCGCACCACGAGCACCTGAGATCGCAGGCGGTCAGCCGCACGAAGACGCACGGGCGCCCTGAATGGGTGGACTCTCCCTGGATGGAGTGGAAAATCTCGTTGATCGTGAGCATCTGCGCCGATACCTGAACCTCTTATTGTAAGCCACAGATCACACGGATCACACGGATCACACGGATTACACGGACTACACGGACCGGAATCTGTAGTGGGATCCGTGGCCTAGCGCTGTCCGTGTCTGTCCGTGTGATCTGTGGCTTAGAATACGTACATGCCGAAACCGACCTTTTTCTGGAAGCCGACCTGAACCACGTGCCGCAATGCCAGAAGTTTTCTGGACCAGCACAACGTGGGCGTCGAGGAGCGCGACATCAACCGTGAGCCGCCGGAGCGCGCGTTTCTCGAGCGGCACATAGACGAGCGGCGTTTCCTCGAATTCGTGAGCACGCGCAGCCCCGTGTTCAAGCAGCGGCCGCTGCCGCGCTCCAAGAAGGAAGCCATAGATCTGATGATGGAACAGCCCAACCTGATCAGGCGTCCGATTCTGATTCAAGGCTCGAAGGTGGTTTTCGGATTCGACAAGACCCGCTACGCGAAGCTCGCGGCCCCCGCGAACGCGGAAGAGCGACTGCCGCCGAAGAAGAAGTGAGCGAGATCCGCATCGGCACGTCAGGCTGGAGCTACCCCTCGGGGGAGGGGACATGGAACGGACTTTTCTATCCCGTTCCCCCGGGGCGCCGGACGCGCGGGGCGGGCGCGTTCGACGAGCTGCGGTTTTACGCGGAGCATTTCGACACGGTCGAGATCAACTCGACGTTTTACGGGGTGCCGGCGCCGGCAACCGCGCGAGGCTGGGTGGAGCGCACGCCGCCTGGCTTCGAGTTCTCGCTGAAGCTCTATCAGAAGTTCACACACCCCGGCATGTTCCACAAGACCACGGGCGAGGATCCGTGGAGCCTGGGGCAGAAGGACGTGGACGAGTTCCGGCTCGCGCTCGATCCGATCGCGGCGGCAGGGAAGCTCGGCGCGCTGCTCGCGCAGTTTCCGGCGAGCTTCCGCAACGAGCCCGACACGCGCGCGTACCTGGAATGGCTGCTCAGTCGCTTCGGCGACTACCGCGTCGCGCTGGAGCTGCGGCACCGGAGCTGGAGCGACGAGCCCGGCGAGACGCTGCAGCTGCTCGACGCCTTCGGCGCTGCGTGGGCGCAAATCGACGAGCCCAAGTTCCGCTCCTCGATTCATCAGAACCTGCTGCCGAACGTCCGCACGTTCTACTATCTGCGCCTGCACGGCAGGAACGCGGCACAGTGGTGGAGCCACGAGAAATCAGAAGACCGCTACAACTACCTGTATTCCACGGAGGAGCTTCATCCGTTCGCCGAAGCCGCCAGGGAAGCGTCGAGGGAAGTGAAGAAAGCCTATCTGTACGCGAACAATCATTTCTCCGCGAAATCCGTCGCGAACGCCGCGATCCTCAAGCACGATCTCGGGCAGCCGCTGCCGGGCGAATACCCTCCGGAGTTCGTCGATCGGTACCCGGACCTGAAGGGCCTGGTCAAGGTACTCCCGGCCCCTCTTTTACGGACGCCTTCCTGAGGATGTCGGCGACCTGGATCTTGTCCACGACCTCCATCCCTTTGATGACGCGGCCGAACACGGTGTACTTCCCGTCGAAATCGGGATGCGGCTTCGTCACGATGTAGAACTGGCTGTCCGCCCCCTTTGGATCGGTCCCCGGGTACGCCATCGCCACGGCGCCCAGCAGATGGCGGCGCTTCTTCGTCATCTCCGAGGCGCCTATCGGCTTGCCGCTCGCGGCCCGCCCCCACCACTCGCGCATGGTCATATTACGCGTCGTGGGATCGCCAACCTGAATCAGACCCATCTCGGCGCGGTGAAAGCGGAGCCCGTTGTAGAAGTTCCGTTTCACGAGGGAGACGATCTGCGCAACGGTCTTCGGCGCCTCCTCCGGGTACGTCTCGAACTCGATGGTCCCCTTCACCGTGTCGAGCACGATCACGGGTCCGGCGCCTGGCGACGTCTGCCGCGCGCCAAGCAGCAGCGGCGCCAGCAGCGCCATCGCGAATGCGGCCCACCAGGCGCCCGGCTTTCTGCCGATTGGGTTGTCCCTTGTCATGATTTTCCCACCTTCGTGACGCCGATTCTCGGACAGACGTCGGCGAGGACGCAACTTCCGCACAACGGGTAGACGGGGCGGCAGACGTTCTGCCCCCACGTCACCAGGTACAGGTTGACGAGCGGCCACCATTTCCGGTGCGCGGCTGCATACAGCGTGTGCTCGGTTTCATCAGGCGTGCGGGTAGCGACCCAGCCAAGCCGGTTCGAGATGCGATGCACGTGGGTATCGACGCAGATGTTATCGGGGCTCCGGTGGGCGAGGATGAGCACGAGGTTCGCCGTCTTCCGGCCCACGCCGGGCAGCGTCAACAGTTCTTCCATCGTGTTCGGCACGATGCCGGCGTACCGTGTGAGGATCTGCTCGCACGTGCGCCGCACGTGCACCGCCTTGTTCCGGTAGAAGCTGACCGGGTAGATCAGCCGCTCGATCGCCTTGACGCGCAGTTTCGCCATCGCCTTCGGCGTCCGCGCGACCCGAAAGAGCCGCGTCGACGCGGCGTGCGTCACGGCATCCTTCGTCTGCGCCGACAGCATCGTCGCAATGAGGACCTGGAACGGATCCTCCGCCTGGTCCTCGGCGATCTTCTCGATCGCCGGTTCCTCGAGGCCGTCGATCGCGCGCGCCAGCCGGCGCATCACGGCGCGGACCCGGCCACGAGGGATGGCGGGCTGGGGCGGAAGCTTCATACGGGTGTGAGGGGTGGACGCCCGTCGAGCACGGCGAGCACGTTCGTGACGGCCAGGTCGGCCATCGCGGTCCGCGTCTCGCGCGTGGCGCTTCCGAGATGCGGCGCGAGCACGACGTTCTCCATCGGCAGCAGCCCCGGGTGGACGGCAGGCTCCCTCTCGTAGACGTCCAGCGCCGCCGCCGCGATCAGGCGCTCCTGGAGCGCCCATACGAGCGCGTCCTCGTCCACGATCGACCCGCGCGCGGTGTTGACGAGGATGGCTGACCGCTTCATCCGCGCGAGGGCGCGGCGATCGAGCAGGTGTCGCGTTTCGGGAGTGGCCGGCGTGTGAATCGACACCACGTCGGAGCTCACGAGCAGCTCCTCGAGCGACATGTCGTGCTTCGCGAACACAACCGTCATGCCGAAAGCGGGCGCCTTGGCGGCGACGGCGCGCCCGATCCGGCCGCGGCCGATGATGCCGAGCTGCTTGCCCCGCAGCTCCATGCCCAGCATGAAGTCGAGCGCCCAGCCCTTCCAGTCGCCTCGCCGGACGAGCCGCTCCCCTTCGCCAATCCTCCGCGCCGCCGTGAGGATCAGGCCCCAGGTCAGCTCCGCCGTGGCCTCCGTCAGGACGTCCGGCGTGTTGGTGACGACGACGCCGCGCGACTTCACCGCGGCCACGTCGATGTTGTCGTACCCCACCGCGATGTTGGCCACGATCTCGAGGTCCGGCCCGGCGTCGACGACCGCGCCATCGACGCGGTCCGTGAGCAGGCAGATGAGCGCCTGCTTGCCGGCGACGCGGCGTTTCAGCTCGTCGGCGCTGAGCGGCGACGAACCCTCGTGCAGGTCGACGTCGCACGCGGCTTCGAGACGGGACAGAACGGCGGAAGGAATCCGTCGTGTCAGGAGGACTCGGGGGTTCAAGGGTTCAGGGGTCAGGGTTCAGGGGTTCAGTGCCCATGAGACTGGCAGTAGCCGCAGTGAACGCAGGGAACCGCCGGCTCGATGAGGCACTGGCCGCCGGACCCCGGCAGCTCGTAGCGATCGTGGCTGGCGTGGGTGGTGAGCATCGCGGAAGGCGAGCCCTGCACGCCCGGCTCAGGCGCCTGTCCGAGACGCCTGGCGACCGCCTCGCGGATCATCGCGCGCAGCATCTCTTCGTTCATGCGTCTTCCCTGTAGTCGACCGTGTCGACGATGCCGATGACCGCCGCGTCGACCGCCGCCCCCTTGCGTCCGAGCGCGTCCCCCGCGGCTTTCCCCTCGATGACAACCAGCACGCGCTCGCCGACGCCGGCGCCGACCGAATCGATCGCGATCAAGGCGACGCCCCGCGGCTCGCCGTCGAGCGTCAGCGGCTGCACGAGCAGCAGCTTCGCCCCGTCGAGCTTGCGGTTCTTCTGCGTCGACACGACCGTGCCGACGACCTTGCAGATCTGCATGAGGTTCAGGCAGCCCTGAAGGGCTGCGCTACGGTTCGGAGGCTCGGAGACATTCGTGCTTCAGCGTTCAGCCTTCAGACTTTCAACATCCCAATGATCAACTATTCCTATAACGGCGGCGTCGGTTGGAGGCTCGGCGGGATAAAAAGGATATGCGGCCTCGCGGCCACGGACGAAGAAGACGTGCTCGCCGACGCCGGCCCCGACCGAATCGAGCGCGACGAGAGTCCGGCCCGCCGGCTCACCGGATGTCAGGATCGGCTGCAGCACGAGCAGCGTGACGCCTGACAGATTGGCGTCCTTCACGCTCGACACGACTTCGCCGATCACCAGCGCGAGCTGCACGTGTCTCTCCTCGGCCACGCCGCCAGCCGGCCGCCGCCTAGCTTCCCTGCTCCTTCACCTGGATCGTGTCGACGATGCCGACGATCGCGGCGTCCACGGGACAGTCCTTCATCCCCGACGCCATCCGGGCGGAGCTGCCGCTGACGATGAGGACGGTCTCGCCGAACCCCGCGTCGACCGTATCGACCGCGACCAGGCAGTTCCCTTCCGCCTTGCCGTACGGATCGATCGGACGCGCGATGAGCAGCTTGTGGCTGACGAGCCGCTCGTCCTTCCGCGTCGCGACGACGGTCCCCACGATTCTCGCGACGATCATTTCGTGGCGGCGTTGGCCTTGCCGATCGGCAGCGCCTCTTCGAGGTTCGCGTGCGGCCGGGGAATGACGTGAACGGATACCAGCTCGCCCACACGGCGCGCCGCCGCGGCGCCCGCGTCGGTCGCCGCCTTCACTGCCGCGACGTCGCCGCGGACGATTGCCGTGACGTAGCCGGCGCCGATCTTCTCCCACCCGACCAGCGTCACTTTCGCGGCCTTGACCATCGCGTCGGCCGCCTCAATCATCGCAACGAGGCCTTTCGTCTCGACCATGCCGAGCGCCTCACCCATGTGCATCTCCTCATGGAGCTTCCGCCTTCAGGCGGAAGCTCCTTATTCCCGCCTTTAGGCGGAAGCTCCCTATTTCAAATTCCGAACCGCATCCTCTATCAATGCGGTGAGTTCGCGGTATGTTAGCCGAATTTCCTCGTCCGCACCTACTGGCGCGATGCGTCCCGGGACCAGCCGCTCGCCAGGCGATGAAGCCGCCGCGAAGATCGCCTGGCAGTCGGCGGCGGCATCGCCGGCCGTCTCCACAGGATCGAGACAAATCGGCGCGGGCGACGCGATGCCGTACCTGCCGCGCAGCCCCTGCAGGCGCATGACCTCGTCTCGTGAAAGCAGCCGCTCGCCGCCCAGCATCCGAGCCACGAAGCTGATGTTCGCGAAGTGCTCGATCGTCTCCATCTTGTAGTACGCGGAAAACAGATCCGTGCCGAGCGTGAGCGCGCCGTGGTTCGCGAGCAGCATGCCGTCGTGCGCCTTCACGTATTTGCGGACCGCCTCCGGCAGCTCCTTCGTGGACGGCGTCGCGTACTCCGCAATCGGCACGCTGCCGAGGGTCGTGACGACCTCCGCCAGGACGGCCCGGTCGAGCGCGATGCCGGCGACGGCAAATGCCGTCGCGACGGGCGGATGCGCGTGGACGACCGCCTGGATCTCGGGCCGCTGGCGGTAGACCTCGAGGTGCATCTGCATCTCGGATGAGGGGTTGCGCTCTCCGGAGAGCTTCTTCCCGTCGAGATCGGTGATGCACATCATCTGCGGGTCCATGAAACCCTTGCAGACGCCCGTGGGGGTCATCAGCAATCGGCCGCCATCGAGCCGCACGCTGATGTTGCCGTCGTTCGACGCCGTGTAGCCGCGCGCATACAAGCGCCGCCCGATTTCGACGATGTCGGCGCGGAGTTGGGTTTCAGAGCGCATTATTGTGCTGAGTCAACGAAGAGGACGGAGGGTTATCTCCTATTCCACTCATTCCGGCACTTCTCGGAACAGAAGTACTTCATCGCCGCGCCGGTCCCGGCCGTCAGCGCCTTCCCCGGCACGACGAAGACCCCGCAGACCGGATCGCGGACAAGTCCTACGCCGCGCTGCGAGCCGATCTCGCGACGATACCCGGCCCCTTCCAGGATGCCGCTCACCAGGCGCGACGCCGCGCGCACGAGGAGAACGATCAGGATGCCCCAGAGGATCAGCTTGGCCATACGTCACTCGGGCCGGCCGGGTGATTTGCCCGGTGCCGGCGCGCCGATCTGGCCGGAGTGCGCCGCGCGCAGCCCCTCGAGTCCTCGCTTTGCGACCGCCGCTTCGGGACTGTCGGGCGCAAGGTCGAGCACCCGCTGCCACGCCTGCTCCGCGCCGGCGAGGTCCTGCTTCCCGAAGGCCCGGACGATGCCGATGTTCAGCAGCGTCTTCGAGTGCTTCGGATCGATGGCAAGCGACCGATCGAACTGCGCGAGCGCCCGATCCGGCTGATTCGAATAGTAGTACGCGATGCCGAGGTCGGTGCTCGCGTTGACATTTCGCGGATCGACCTCGAGCGCCGCGTCGTACCACCGCACGGCCTCGTCGTACCGTTCCGCGTCGAAGTACAGATTCCCGAGCTGCACCCGCGTCTCCGCGTCGGAGGGGTTGCGTTCGGCAGTCGCCTTCAGCGCGGCGGCGCGCGACTCATCGAACACCGGCGGCGCCTGCGGCGTCTGAGACGCGGCCTGCTGCGAGGCTGCGGCGGCCGGCGGCGCAACGCCGGCGGATTGCTGGCTGCCGAACATGATCCAGCCAACCAGGAATCCGAAAAAGACGCCGGAGATGCCGAACACGATGGACTCTGTACGCATGTGATAGGGCTTGGGGCTTTGGGGACCAAGGTCTGAGCCGGTTCCGATCATAACAACGTCCGCCGAAACCAGTCCACCAGCGTCCGCGCGAGATCCTGGTCGCGGGCGAGCATCACCGTGCCGTGCCCGGCGTGGCTCAGCACGACCGCCTCGCGTGTTCCGCGGCCGGCTTTCCGCAGATCGCGGACGGAACGGGCGGCGTACGGGTCGTCGTCGCTTGCCACGAGCAGCACCGGCCGGGCGCCGTACTTGACGGCGGCCCCCTCGATGCGCAGCCCGCGATAGTCGAGCGAAGGGGAAAGCAGAGCGAGGCTGGCGACCGTCGTATCGCCGGCCGCCTCGAGCACAGCCAGGTTGGCGCCGATCGACGCGCCGGCGATGCCGACCCGGGTCTGCTGCACGTCGCCGCGCGAGGCGAGATATCGCCGCGCGGCGCTCACGTCGCGCACGAGCGTCGAGTAGTCGCTCGAATCGACGCTTCCCGTCGAGTCGCCATGCCCCCTGAGGTCGATCGCCAGCGCGCCGATCCCCTCGGCGGCGAGCCGTGACGCGACCGGCTCCCAGTCTCGCCGCGACTTGTTCAGCATGTGGATGAGGATGACGGCAGGCGCGGCCCGCGCGTCCGGCTCGTACCACGTGGCCGCGATCGTCACGCCGTCTTCGGTGCGAAAGGAAACCCGGTTGGCGGCCGCCTCCGCCGGATCGGTCCAGAGAAGCGCAAGGGCAAGAGTGACGGCAGCCGCCGCGGCCGAAGAGGCTGCGAGCCGCCGGCCGCTCCGGATGAATGCCTCAAGCGCCATCATCCACTCTGACTGCCCGCGACGGCGGCCAGGTAGTCCTTCACCGCGCGGTCGAGGCCGACCAACACCGCGTGCGCGATGAGCGCGTGGCCGATTGACACCTCTGCAAGATGCGGAAGCTGGCGGAAGAGCGGGAGATTTTCGAGGTCGAGATCGTGTCCGGCGTTTATCCCCAGTCCGAGCGCGTGCGCGAGGTTGGCGGCGTCGACGTAGCCCCTGAAGCTCCGAGCCGCCGCGTCGGGTCCTTCCCTGAACGCTCGCGCGAACGGCTCCGTGTAAAGCTCCACGCGGTCCGCGCGAAGCGAGGCCACCCACTTCACCGCCGCAGCGTCCGGCTCGATGAAGAGGCTGACGCGAACGCCGCGCTGCTGCAGCCTCCGCACGACGCCACCGAGCTCTTCGGCCGGCGTCTCGGGAGGCCACCCTGCCTGGCTCGTGATCTCCCCGGGACGGACGGGCACGAGCGTGCACTGGTCGGGACGCACGTCCTCGACGAGCGCGAGCAGATCCGGCCGTGGATCCCCCTCGATGTTGAACTCGACGTTGCCGCTGCGCGGTGCGAGGTGCGCGGCAATCGCGCGGACGTCGCTCTCGGTGATGTGCCGGGCGTCCGCGCGCGGATGCACGGTGATCCCCGGCGCGCCAGCCTGCAGCGCCACGCTGACGGCCTCCACGACGGACGGCACCGATCCGCCGCGCGAGTTGCGCAGCGTCGCCACCTTGTTGACATTGACGCTCAGCCGGGTCGACACGTCCGAAGCACTCATCCGAGATGTTCTTTCACCGTCGCGGCAATCTCCGAGGCCCAACTCTGGATCTCCTGCTGATTTTTTCCTTCGATCATCACGCGCAGCACCGGCTCGGTCCCCGAGTAGCGGACGAGCAGCCGGCCCTCGCCGGCAAGCCGGCGCTCGACACGCTCCATCACGCCGGCGACGGCGGGTACGGACCTCAGGTCCTGCTTCTCGCGCACGCGCACGTTGACGAGCACCTGTGGATAGGTCACCAGCTCGGACGCCAGGTCCGCAAGCTCGCGGCCGGTTTCCGCCATGACGCGCAGGACGCTGAGGGCCGTCACGATGCCGTCCCCGGTAAAGAGATGCTCGGCGAAGATGATGTGCCCTGACTGCTCGCCGCCGATCGACAGATCGCGCTTGATCATCTCCTCCATCACGTACTTGTCGCCGACGGCGCAGCGCACCAACTCGATCCCGCTTTCGCCGAGCGCGATCTCGAGCCCGATGTTGCTCATCACGGTCGCCACAATCGCGTTGCCCTTGAGATGTCCGCCCGCCTTCCAGTGCCGCGCGCACATGAGGAGCACCGCGTCGCCGTCGACGACGCGACCGGACGCGTCGATGAAGATCGCGCGGTCCCCGTCGCCGTCGAACGCCACGCCCATGCGGGCGCCCCGCTCGCGCACGGCCTTCGCGAGCTGCTCCGGGTGCGTCGAGCCGCAATTGAGGTTGATGTTGCGTCCGTCCGGGGAGGCACTCCGCACGTCGACGTCGAACCCCAGCTCCCGAAACAGCCGCGGCGCCACCGTCGTCGTGGCGCCGTTCGCGGCGTCGATCGCCAGCTTGAACGCGCCGAGCCGTCCTGGCTCGGGCAGCGCGAGACGCGCGTGCGCGATGTAGGCGTCGATCACGTCGGTGCGATCGACGGGCAGGTCGGACGGCCCGGAAACGCTCCAGCTCCTGTCGTGGATGATCGCCTCGACCTCGCGCTCCAGCGTCTCGGTGAACTTCTCCCCCCTGCCCGAGAAGACCTTGATGCCGTTGTCCTCGAACGGGTTGTGCGACGCCGAGATGACGAGGCCCGCGTCGAAGCCCATCGCGCGGGTGACGTACGCGACCGCGGGCGTCGGGATGACTCCTGCCGTCGTGATCTCCGCCCCGGCGGCATGCACGCCCCTCGCGAGCTCACGCTCGATCCATTCCCCGGACTCGCGGGTGTCGCGGCCCACGAGAAAGCGGAGCGCCCGTCCGGCGCCGGTCGAAGGGCGCATCGCGCGCACGAGCGCCCCGCCGAGCCGCGCGACGGTCTCGTGGTCCAGCGGGTGGTCTCCCGCCTTTCCGCGAACGCCGTCAGTGCCGAACAGTCGACTGGACATCTGGATGAATGTGAAGCGGTGACTGGTCCATTCTCGAATTGCGAGTCGCGCGACCGACCCGTTCCCCGGGCGGCGTCAGCAGAACGCCGGCAATTCTCAATTGACCATGCGCAATGCGGACTCCGCGTCAGCGGCCACTCACTTGATCGTGACGTCGGCGACGGCTGGATCGATCGCGCTGACCCCAAAGGTCTGCGACGGGTCCACCTGCACGCGAAGATTGTACCGGCCGGGCCCGAGCCCGGCAAGGTCCACGAAGGCGTCAATGGCCCCGGGGCGAAGGTCCGACAACGCCTCGCGCCGGCCGCGCACGGTGACCCTGGTGAGCGTCGGATTGACCTTCGCGCCAAGGCCCGCACCCAGATTGCGATATCGCACCGGCACGCCCGGCAGATCGCGCTCGACCGGAGCGGGGAGCACCTCGACGACGACGGTGGCGTTCAGCGCCTGGACAAGCCGGACGGCCGAATCGGTGATCCCGACCGTGACCACGTCCTTGATTCGATCGCGGCTGCCGGTGACCTGGACCGGCTCGGTCGTCGCGCTGGTGAGCTGCCGGAGACGGCTCTCGGGCCCCGCGACTTCAACCGTGGAGGGGTCGGACGTGACCCGGCCGACCACGAACCCGGGCGCCGGCTCGCCGTCGAGCGCCGGCACGATCGGCAAGGTGCGCCGGCCGGACTTCTCGAGATCGAGAGCGAGCGTGCCGGGGACGACTTGCGCGACCTCCACGCCGTACGGCGCGCGCACTTCGTCGTTGCGGATGTGGAACAGCCGCGAGCCGGGGCGCGCCGTCCCCAGATCGAGCACGGCCACGATCTCCCGTGGCTCGATCCGCGCCAGGAGTGCGGACGAGCCGCGCAGACGCACGTCCACCGCCTCCGGCGGATCGCCGACGATCTCGAGCGCGGGGGGAATGTTGCGGAACTCGAGCGGCACGCGCATGCTCCGCTCGGCCAGGTGATCGCCGGCAACGGTCCACCACAGCACCGTCGCCAGCGCGATCGCGAGGAACTTGAGCCCGAGATGCCGGAATGGATGGTACGCCACGCGTCCTTATCGAGATGAGTGATTAGCGATGAGTGATTGCTTCGTCACACGTCGTACGCCGCGCCGAGGTGGCGCCCGCTCGAGCGCCGCAGCAGCACCAGCGAGCGCAGCCGTCCCCGCAGCTCGTCGGGCGTCAGTCCCCGCTCGATGCGGCCGTCCAGCGCGAGCGAAATCTGTCCCGTCTCCTCGGACACGACGACCGCGACCGCATCTCCTTCTTCCGTGAGGCCGATGGCCGCCCGGTGCCGCGTGCCGAGCTCGCGCCCCACGCGAGGATTGACCGACAGCGGCAGGAAGCACGCGGCCGCCGCCACCCGGTTCTCCTGCAGGATCACGGCGCCGTCGTGCAGCGGCGAGCCCGGATGAAAGATCGTGACGAGCAGATCGTACGTCAGCGTCGCGTCGAGCGGGATGCCGCTCTCGATGTAGTTGCGGAGCCCGATCTCACGCTCGACCGCCACGATGGCGCCCACCCGCTGCGCCGACAGCATCGTCGCCGCTACGACGATCTCCTCGATCGTCTCGTCGGCCGCTTGCTGGCGGTTCAAGTACCGGAAGAACGGCGCCTGCCCGAAGTGCGCCAGCGCCCGGCGGATGTCCGACTGGAAGATCACGATGGCCGCAAACGCCACGTAGACCAGCATGTTGCGGATCATCCAGTTGACCGTCTGCAGCGGCGCGAGGCGCGAGACGTAAAAGAGCCCGACGATCAGCAGCGATCCGGCGGCCATCTGGACCGCCCGCGTCCCCCTGATGAGCTTGAGGAACTCGTAAATCAGGATCGAGACGATCGCGATATCGAGCAGGTCCCAGACGCCCACGGGCGGCCGGTGCAGCACGCTGCCCAGGAAGTCCATCATGCAGGGATAGCTTAACTGAACTTGAGGGGCAGGCGTCGGACATGGATTGGGCGGACGCCGGCCGACCGTAGCTGAGCCTGGTTTCAAAACCGCAGCGCAGCTCTTCAGGCCTGCCTGGGGCAGGGCTGACCAGCCTCCGCCGAGGCTACGGCGGTCCGCCGAAGCATTTGCGAAGGCGGAAGCCCTGCGCTACGGGGTTTTGCCGGCCGACCGGATGCGATCGGCCACGCGAACGACGTCGGCCATCTCGCGGACGCCGTGGACGCGGACGATGTGGGCGCCCAGCAGGGCGCTTGCCGCGACCGCCGCCGCGGTGCCCCAGTCGCGGTCGCCGGGAGGCTTGTCGCCGATGGCCTGCGTCAGGAAGGACTTGCGCGAGGGCCCCGAGAGGATGGGGCGGCCCAGTTCCGCGAGCTCCGGGAGGCACGCCAGCGCTTCGAACGTATGTTCCGCCCGCTTCGCAAAGCCGAGGCCCGGATCGAGGATGATGACCTCCCGCGAAACGCCGGCGCCGGTGGCGCGCGTGACGGCCTGCTCCAGCTCCCGCGCAATCTCTCCGGACACGTCGGCGTACACGGCTTCCCGATACATCTCGCGCGAACGCCCCCGGTTGTGCATCAACACGATCGCCGCGCGGGTCTCCGCGACGACGCCCGCAAGGTCCGGATCGAACTGGAGTCCGCTGATGTCGTTCACGATCGACGCGCCGCGCGCGATCGCCTCCCGTGCGACGACCGCTTTGTACGTGTCGATCGACACCGGAGCGCCGGCCCTGGCCAGCGCCTCGACCACCGGCAGCACGCGGCGCATTTCTTCCTCGGCCGGCAGCGGCTCGGCTCCGGGGCGGGTCGACTCTCCGCCGACATCCAGGATGTCCGCGCCGTCGTCGATCATCCGCAGGCCCGCGTCGATGGCCCGCTGCGGGTCGAACCGCAGTCCGCCGTCAGCGAACGAGTCCGGCGTGATGTTGAGGATCCCCATGACGAGGGTCCGCGCGCCGAGCTCGAGCGCGCGCCCGCCGGGGAGGGGGATGGTGTAGTGGGGGCGCCGTATCAAGGCAACAGGACGAAGGCCTTAACAGCTACTCGCCTTTATTCCTGCGGCAGCGGCTTGTTGAGCGGCGGCACCATGGAGGGCCGTTCCTTTGCCGGGCGCTTCGAGCCGTCGTCGGTCGCGGACACGACGCTGCGTGGCGTGTGCTCTTCGAGCGCCTCGCCGGCGAGGATGCGGCGCACCTGCTCGGCATCGAGCACCTCGCGCGCGAGGAGCTCCTCGGCGATCCGAAGGAGCGCCGGCTTGTGCTGCTCGAGCACGCCGCGGGCGCGCTCGTAGTTGCTCGTCACGAAACGCTTGATCTCGTGATCGATGAGGATCGCCGTGTCCTCGCTGTAGTCCTGGTGCTGCGCGATCTCGCGGCCGAGGAAGATCTGCTCTTCCTTCTTGCCGA
>CAYZBZ010000031.1:21688-25621 GCA_964476725.1 uncultured Vicinamibacterales bacterium | reverse complement strand
CATCCGCGCCGATCGCCTCGAGATCCTGCGCCGGTACCCGGCGCGCCGGCGCGCCGAAGAGACGCACGTCGAGGTCCGACGGCTCGGCCGCTCCGCAGTCGAGCGTCACGAGCGCCGCGCCCGGCCGCGTGCGCGTGTGCAGATACTCCGCGATGGTGCGCGGGCGGGATCCCGGTTCGGCGAGCACGAGCACGGGCGTGCGGCGCCCCTCCGCGAGAGCCAAGGCCTGGCGCGCGCGACGGGCGGCGTCGGACGCACCCAGAAGCGGCACCGGGATCGGCCCGTCGGAGACGACGCCGTGCGGCGCCCCGCGAGCCATGACATGTCGATTGCGCATGAAGGAACCCGTGAGGACAGCTCCGCCCCGTGACTTACACGCGTCCCCGAACGGACAGATGCCGCCGGACGCGTAGACGAGGCCAGTGTGAGAGGGAGAGCGGAGTGAATTGTGACAGGTCTACCGTAGGTGTGTCAATAGCGACACGTGTTTGAGACGCATTGGACACAAGCGTGCAGGCTCAACAGCTTCGGGGCGAATCGGGGAGGGGCCCACGTCCTCAATATCTGACCAGGCCGCGCGCCGCGCGCTCGATTTCCGCCTCGCCGGGCAGGAAGAAGGCCTCGAGCGGCGGAGAGTAAGGGACGGGCGTGTCGAGCGCTCCGAGGACGCGCACGGGCGCATCCAGCCACTCGAACGCCTCTTCCTGGATGATCGCGGCCACGCTTTCGCCGATGCCGCCGGTCCGCGAGTCCTCGTGCACGATCAGCACGCGGCTGCAGTGCCTCGCGACCGCCAGCACCGCCTCGCGATCGAGCGGGGCCAGCGTCCGCAGGTCGAGCACCGAGGCCTCGATGCCGTCGGCGGCGAGACGCTCGGCCACGCGTATCGCGACGTGCACGTATGCGCCGTACGTGATCAGGGCCAGGTCCCCTCCCCCGCGGCGCAACGCCGCCTTGCCGATCGGGATCGGGCCGGGGGCGGTCTCCTCCAGCGGCTGCTTGATCCGAGGATCCCGATAGAGCGCGATGTGCTCGTAGTACAGGACCGGATCGGGATCGGCGACGGCGCTCGCCATCAGCGCGCGCGCATCAGACGGCGTGGAGGGGACGACGATCTTCAGCCCGGGCGTACGGTAGAACCAGGGCTCCGTGTTCTGGCTGTGGTACGGGCCGGCATGGCGCAGGCCGCCCCACGGCATCCGCACCACCATCGGGACGCTCCCGCCCCAGCGGTATCTGATCTTCGCCGCGTTGTTCACGAGCTGGTTGAACCCGGTGGCGACGAAGTCGTTGAACTGCATTTCGCCGATCGGCCGCTGGCCGGCGAGCGCGGCCCCCACAGAGACGCCGAGCACCGCACCCTCAGCGAGCGGCGAGTTCAGAATCCGGTCGCCGAATTCCTTCAGCAGCGGACGCAGGAGCAGAAACGCATTGCCGTACGCGCCCCCTACATCCTCGCCGTACAGGAACACGCGCGGATCGGCTCGGAGCGCGTCCCGGAGGCCGAGCATGACCCCTTCGAGAAACGTGCGCCCGTGTTTGTCGAAGGGGATCCCCGGCTCGAGGGCAGGCAAAGGAGCATCGCGATCGAGCGCTTCAGGTCGGCTGTCGTCGAGCGGTTCACGGCGCGCGCGCGGCGCCTCACCGGCGAGGACTCCAATCCCCGCCTCTTCGGCGCTCGGCCAGGGGGCGTCGACGACCAGGCGCGCCTGCGCCTCGACCAGCACTTCCGCCTCGCGCTTCATCTCATCGAGCGCGGCCCCGTCGATCACCCCCGCGGCTTCCAGCCGGGCCGCGTACGACGGGATCGGGTCGCGCGCCGCCCAATACGCATACAGCTCGCGGTCCGCGTAGCCCTGATCGCCGACGGCGGGGTACTCCCACGACGCCTGCGGGTCCTTGCCGAGATACAGCATGTCGTCGTGATGGGCATGACCGCACATGCGCATGCACACGAGCTCGATGAGCGCGGGACCTTGCCCCCCGCGCGCGCGCTCCACCGCCCACGCAAAGGCCGCCGCGACCTCGTCCGGATCGGTGCCGTCGATCGTGATGCCGGGAATGCCGTAGCCGGAGCCCTTGTCCGCGAACACCCGCACAGCGGATTGATCCGGCACCGGGGTCGACAGCGCCGTCTGATTGTTCTCGATGCAGAACACGGCGGGCAGCCGCCGCGCCGCGCAGACGTTGATCGCTTCGTGCCACTCGCCGAGCGACGAGCCCCCTTCGCCGATGAAGGACACTGCGACACGGCCGAGCCCTTCGCGCGCGAACGCCAGCGCCATGCCGGCAATCGTCAGCGTGCCGATCGCCAGCGGCGCCGCGGCCGGCAGAATGCCCCAATCGAAGTCCCCGATGTGCAGGTCTTTGCCGTTCATCGGGGGACCGGCCTTTGCCATCTGCGCCGAGAGCACCCTGCGGACGGTCTCGGCCTCGGGCCGCATCGCGATCGCCACGCCCAGATCGCGAATCACCGGGGCGATGACGTCCCCCTGCCACCTGCCGTCCACGCGATAGCGCTCGCCGCGCCGCAGCCGGATGCCAGCCGCGTAGATGGCTTCCTGCCCGAGCGATCGAAACCCCTTGCCCTGGAACGCGGCGTCCCCGTATCGGACCTCGCCGTTGGTGAAGAGCGCTTTGAGACGATTGTCGGTCGCGCGGGTCAGCACCATCCCGCGGAGGATCTCGATCCGTTCGGCCGGGGTGAGCGACGCGCGGATCGCTGCGCGTCTCAGAAAGCCGTCGCACGCGTCAGCGACCTCGTCAACCGCCTCCGCGAAGCGCTGCGCCGCCGACACGCCAGGGGTGGTCTCTCCAAGTCCAGGCGGGATG
This sequence comes from uncultured Vicinamibacterales bacterium, assembly GCA_964476725.1. GTDB lineage: Bacteria > Acidobacteriota > Vicinamibacteria > Vicinamibacterales > 2-12-FULL-66-21 > JALZOC01. The sequence goes on along the minus strand of CAYZBZ010000031.1, from coordinate 22,789 downwards.
AGGTCCTTCAGCCGCGCGCGGAGCGCCTTCGCGAACGATTGGCGCACGGCGTCGATGGCCGCTTCGCCGCGGGCCTGCGCGCCGCCGCTCGCGCCGAGCGCATCCACCGCCGCCGCCGCGGCAAACGGATACCGCTCCAGGACAAACGCCCCGAGCTCCGGGCCCAGTTCGGCATTTCTTTGCGGCCGATGCATGCGGGTCATCGTATCGCAGTGGCGAGTGAACCAGCTTCGGGCTTCGGGCTTTGGGCTTCGAGCCGTGACCTGTTGTGGGAGCTGGAAGCTGGGAGCTTACTGGTCCCCCTCAGTCGGAGACCGCGAGCTCACCGGGGACGATCGGCCGGGTCCGCGGCAGCAGGCCGCGCCGGGCCATGTTCGCGACGTAGGCCAGGATCCCGACGAAGATTGCCAGCTTGATCGCGTCGGCAGTCGGCGTCTTCGGCAGCCATCTCCATAGAAACCACAGCACCGGCTGCGCAATGCACACGGCCCAGACCGAGCCGTAGAAGTACCGCCGCTCGTGCCCCTCGTTCTCGGTGGACCGCTTGACGCGCGGCAGCTGCCCGAACGCCCCCAGCAGCCAGATGGTGATCACGATCGGAAAGTACGCCGCGTCGTACAGCTGGCGCATGCGCCACGCGCCCGTCGCGATCGCCATCACGAGCCCGGTGGCGTTCAGCACGGCAAAGGCGATGACCTCGCTCCACGCCAGCGTGTAGCAGACGCGCCGGTAGAGGGGGTTCGGCCGATCCTCGGTGAACCGGATGATGTAGGGGCACGGCTCGACACCGGGGAGGCGTCCGCGCAGGCCGGCGATCCCCGTGCCCACCAGCACCGCGCCCAGCCACAGCGCCATTCGCGGGTCGAACCCGCGCTCGAAGAGATCGAAGGTGAGCGGACCAGGGGCGATGAAGAACACCCAGATCCAGATCGGCCAGTGCGCCAAGCGGTAGCTGGCCTTGTTTCGCTCGCGAATCGGGCGGTCCTCCGCAAGCTCGATTCGCGTGGCGTGGCCGAGATTGCGTTCGTAGGAAGGGGGCATCAGGCCGCGCCGTGAGGTGCGCGACTCTTTTTCGTCGGGGGGCGCGGTCGTCAATGCGAT
>CAYZBZ010000031.1:0-21588 GCA_964476725.1 uncultured Vicinamibacterales bacterium | reverse complement strand
CGCGCCGTGAGGTGCGCGACTCTTTTTCGTCGGGGGGCGCGGTCGTCAATGCGATGGAGGTCTCCCGCAGGAACATTACCACGCGCGAAGGTGCTGGCAGCCCTGAAGGGCTGCGCTACGAGTTCCAGGGAGACGTCCCGTGCGGGAAAGCGTAGCGCAGCCCTCCAGGGCTGCCCGGCCGCGCGGGAACAAAAGGGGCATCGATCGCCGTAAGGGGCACCATGGAGACGATCTGGCAGGACGTACGTCAAGGCTTCCGGATGCTCGTCAAGAGCCCGGCCTTCACGGCGACGATCGCGTTGACGCTGGGTCTCGGCATCGGCGCCAACGCCGCCGTCTTCAGCATCGTCAACACGCTGCTGCTGCGGCCGCTCCCGGTTTCCGACCCATCCAACCTCTACGTCGTCAGCGTCACGCATCAGGACAACGAGCAGCCGCACCAGGTCTCGTGGGGCGATTACGTCGACTACCGGGATCGCAGCGGCGTGTTTTCGGACCTGGCGGCATACTCCATCAGCTTTGCGGGCTTGAGCGCCGACAATCGCGCGGATCGCATTGCGGTCGGATACGTCACCGGGAATTTCTTCTCGATGCTGGGTGTGACACCGGGCCTCGGCCGCATGATTCTGCCGTCGGAGGGGACGGCGTTCGGGGCGGACCCCGTGATCGTGCTCGGCCGTTCGTACTGGAAGAAACGCTTCAACGGCGACGCCTCGATCGTCGGACGCACGGTGCTCGTGAACGGCCAGCCGTTCACCGTGGCGGGTGTCGTGCCCGAAGGGTTCTACGGTGTGTACGCCCTCGTCGAGTTCGACGCGTACATGCCGTTCGGGATGCTCTTTCCCGAAGCCACTTACAAGGAGACCATCGAGCGGCGCGACAACCACGACCTGCGCGTGATCGGCCGGCTCGGGCCGGGCGTGTCGCTCGCGCAGGCGCAGGCGGCGCTCGACGTGCTCGCGCGGCAGCTGGAGCAGCAGTACCCGGACACGAACAAGACCGTCCGCGCACGGATCATTCCGGAACGTCTTGCGCGGCCGGAGCCGAATGCCGCCGACAGCAATCCACTCGTCGCGGGGGTGTTCCTGTTGCTCGTGACGCTCGTGCTGCTCGTGGCCTGCGTCAACGTGGTGAACCTCCTGCTGGTCCGCGCAACGGTACGGCATCGGGAGCTGGCGGTGCGTGCCGCGCTCGGCGCAGGACGGAGACGGCTCGTGCGGCAGATGCTGACGGAAAGCCTGATGCTGGCCGCCGCCGGCGGCGTGACCGGCGCGATCATCGGGCGGTGGCTGTCCGGGATGTTGTCGCGCATCACGATCCCGGCCGACCTGCCGATCCGGTTCGACCTCGTCTTCGACTGGCGCGTCTTCTCGTACATCGCGGCCGTCGCGCTCGGGACCGGGCTGGTTGTCGGATTGATACCGGCGCTGCGCGCCTCGCGCACGGACCTCAACGAGGTCCTCCGCGAAGGGGGCCGCAGCATGGCGGAAGGGGGCGGACGCCAGCGGATGCGCGGGATTCTCGTGATCGCGCAGGTCGCGGTGTCGCTCGTGCTGCTGGTCGCCGCGGGGCTCTTCGTGCGCAGCGTCCAGCGTGCGCAGTCGATCGACCTCGGGTTCGATCCCGCGCGCGTGCTGAACCTCTCGATGGACGTCTCGCAGCAGGCGCTGGACGAGGCGCGGGGCCGCGCGTTCTATCGCGACGTCGAGGCGCGCATCCGTCGGTTGCCGGGCGTCGAGTCCGTCAGCTACGCGTACTCGGTCCCGTTCGGGTACTACAACTCGAGCGAGTACGTCGAAGCGGAAACCGCGCCGGTGCCAAAGGATCAGCGGAAACCGGCCGCGGGATTCAACATGGTGGGCGCGGACTACTTCCGCACGATGAAAGTGCCGCTCGTTCGCGGACGTGCCTTCACGCTGCAGGACGACGAGCGCGCCAGGCCCGTGGCGATCGTGAACGATCTGATGGCGCAGCGCTTCTGGCCCGGCCAGGACCCCATCGGCAAACGCTTCCGGATGCAGGGGAAGGACACGCAGTGGCTCGAAGTCGTCGGCGTGACGCGGACCGGCAAGTATCAGTTCATCTTCGAGGACCCGGGTCTGTACTTTTTCGCGCCGATGGCACAGCAGTATCGCCCCCTGCGCGTGCTCCACGTGCGCACGACGGGCGCGCCTGAGGCGATGGCCCCGGCGGCACAGCGGGAGATCCGGGCACTGAATCCCGACCTGCCCGTCTACGACGTGCGATCCATGGAGCACATGCTGGACGGACCGAATGGGTTCTTCCTGCTGCAGATGGGCGCGCTCTTCGGCGCCGGCCTCGGCGCGCTCGGCCTCGTGCTCGCGCTCGTCGGCATTTACGGCGTCGTCTCGTACGCCGCGGCCCAGCGCACGCAGGAGATCGGCGTTCGCATGGCGCTCGGCGCGCAGCGGGGCGACATCCTGCGCCTGGTCGTCGGCCGCGGACTCGCGCTCGTCGCCACAGGCATCGTCCTCGGCCTCGCTATCGCGCTCGGCGTCTCGCGGCTGCTCGCCAACCTGCTGTTCGGCATCTCGTCCACCGATCCCGTGACGTTCGCGGTTGTGCCGCTGGTGCTCGGGTCCATGGCCGTGCTCGCGTCGTATCTGCCGGCGATGCGCGCGACGCGGATCGATCCGATGACCGCTTTGCGGAAAGACTGACGTTTTCCGGGTTCACAGCAGAGTCAACGGACTGTCGTCCCCTGGTCGGCGCTTCGCACGGACTGATCCCCTGAAACTGCGATATCGTGGTCCCATGCTTCGACGGACCGCGGCTGTCGCCGCGCTTGCCCTCGTGACCAGCCCGGCCCTCCTGTTCGCGCAGGACAGCAGAACGGCATCGCTCGAGCAGCGGCGCCGCGAGAAGGCCGCGCAGCTGCGCCCGTACGAGCCGGGAACGATCGAGAAGGCGCTCCTCTTCATCGAGCGCGAGGATCCCCTGCGCAAAATCGCGCCGCGCAACGGCTTCTTCGTCCGGTACGGCTATGCCGGGAAGCCGATCGGGTCCGGGATCGGAGCAAGCGCGGGTTTCCGCCACGATCTCTTCGAGCGACGCGCGCGCGTCCTCGCCCAGGCCGGCGCCACCTGGCGCCGCTACCGGATGGTGAGAGGGGACTTCTCCCTCCCCTATCTCGCCGGCGACCGGGTCGAGCTCGGCATCGAGGCGAGCGATTGGCACAACCCGCAGGAAGACTTCTTCGGTCTCGGCGCCAGCTCCAGCAAGAGCGACCGTGTCAGCTTTCTGTTCGATCGGCGCGAGCTGCAGGCGCGGGCGGTCGTGAGGCCGCATCGCGGGCTGCAGGCGGGCGGGCGGTTCGGCCGCATGGACGTGTCAGTCGGTCCCGGGCGCGACCCCCGCTTCCCGTCCATCGAGCGGCGGTTCGGGGAGGCGGACGCACCGGGTCTGTCCGAACAGCCCGACTTCTCTTATGGAGAGCTGTTCGCCGCGATGGATCACCGCGATCAGCCGGGGAATCCGCGCGCCGGCGGCTACTACGGCGTCACATGGCGCCAGTACTCCGATCGCGACTTCGGTCGATACAGCTTCCGGGTGCTCGACACCGACGTTCAGCACTTCTTGCCGATCTTCGACAAGAAGCGGGTGGTTGCGCTCCGCGGGCGGCTGATGACCACGACGGCTGATGCGGGCCAGCTCACGCCGTTCTATTTCCGGCCGACCGTCGGCGGCAGCGACACGCTGCGGAGCGTGCGGGACTTCCGCTTCCGCGACAACAACGCGCTGGCAATCAACGTGGAGTACCGCTGGGAGGCCTTCTCGGGGCTCGACATGGCGCTCTTTGCGGACGGCGGGAAGGTGGCGGCGCGGGCCGCCGATCTGGATCTCGGCGACCTCGAGCACGCCTATGGCATCGGGTTCCGCTTCAATACGCACCGCTCAGTGTTTCTCAGGCTCGACGTCGGGATCTTCGGGGCGGAGACGCCGCGGTTGTTCGTGAAGTTCAACAAGGTATTCTAAAATTCCATGCGACCACCTATCGTTTTCGTCTCGTCGATGCTTGCCCTCACGCTGGCGCTGTCGGGCGACGGCCGCGCGAGCGGGCCGAAGTTCTATCGCGACGACCCGATCGCGCGCGATCCGGAGACCCAGGACGCGTCTGGCGCGCGCCCGATCGACATCAGCGGGCAGTTCGACTTCGTCGACAACACGTTCCTCAACGCGGGCGACCGGACACCCGTGCGCGCGATGAACGTGACCACGATCGACGAGGTGCCGGACTCGAGCTGGTTCACGAACCGCGCCGGCACCGCGGGCTGGTCCGCCGCCGACGCGGCGAAGGGGCCGGACACCGGCACGGGGCCGGCACCCGGTCTCTTGACGATCGTCTCCGCGAAGTCGGAGGGGATCACGCCTGGGCTGATCATCCGCGACTCCGCCGGCGTCACGTACTTCGTCAAGTTCGATCCCCCTTCGAACAACGAAATGGCCAGCGGCGCCGAGATCATCTCGACGAAGCTCTTCCACGCGTTCGGCTATCACGTGCCGGAGAACTACGTCGCGACCCTGCGCCGCGAGTCGCTCGCCATCGGCGCCGGCACGACGGTCGCCGACGAGGACGGACGCAAGCACGCGATGCGCCCGCGCGACGTCGATGCGGTCCTCGCCAGGGCCGCGCGCAGCTCCGACGGCACGTACCGCATGCTCGCGAGCAAGGCGCTGCCCGGCACACCACTCGGACCCTACCGGTATTACGGCACGCGACCCGACGATCCGAACGACATCTTCCCGCACGAGCACCGGCGCGAGCTGCGCGGTCTTTCCGTGTTCGCCGCATGGCTCAACCACGACGACTCGCGCAGCGTGAACTCCCTCGACACCCTCGTGACCGCCGGCGGCCGATCGGTGATCCGTCACCATCTGATCGACTTCGGATCCACGCTCGGCAGCGGCACTACGCAGGCGCAGACCACGCGAGCCGGCAACGAGTACATCTGGGAATCGCGGCCGACGATAGTCACGATGCTGACGCTGGGCCTTTACGTGCGGCCGTGGGTGAAGGTCGACTATCCGGACTACCCGGCAGTCGGGCGGTTCGAAGCCAGCTACTTCCTCCCGCAGGCGTGGAAGCCGGAGTACCCGAATCCGGCGTTTCGGAACGCCCGGCCCGAGGACCGCTTCTGGGCTGCGCGGATCGTCGCGGCGATTCCGGATGAGGCCGTGCGGGACGTCGTGCGCACCGCGAACTTCTCCGACCCGCGGGCGTCAGAATACCTCGTGTCGACCCTGCTCACGCGGAAGAGCAAGGTCCTCATGGCGTGGCTGAACGGCACGAATCCGATCGTGAACCCCTCGTTGAGCGCGTCGGGCATGCTGACGTTCGAGAACGCCGCCGAACAGGCGGGGGTCGCGAAGGCGGCCGACCACTACACCGTCAGCTGGTCGCGGTTCGACAACGCGACCGGATCGCACCAGCAGGCCGGCGATGAGTCGACCGTCACCGAGGCCCGCGCGAAGGCCCCGGCAACGCTGCTCTCGTCCAATGCGGAGTTCATCGCGGCACGTCTTCGCGCCTTTCAGGCCGATCGCCCCGCCTGGAGCCAGCCCCTGCTGGTGTACTTCCGTCGCGTGGACACGGGCTGGACGCTCGCGGGTCTCGACCGGAGTCCCTAGTGGCCGGTGAAGCCGCCGCCCGTGACGCCAGGCGGTTGTCTTGGCAGTTCTCTTCACCGGGCCTCCGGGGCGCGCTGCTCGCCGGCGCGGCCGCCCTGATGCTCGCCCTGATCTTCACCGAAAAGGTCTCGCGAAAGATGCCGGACCTGGAGGTGTACTGGACCGCCGCGGTCCGCGCGCGAGCCGCGGAGCCGTTGTATCGCGCCGACGATCAGCACTATCAGTTCAAATACCTGCCCGCGTTCGCCGTGCTCGCAATTCCCGGCGGTCTGCTGCCGCTGACAGTCGCGAAGGGCGCATGGTTCGCGCTCTCGATTCTGCTTCTCGTCGCCCTCATCGCGTTGAGTCTCGCGTTGCTGCCGGAGCGCAGAAAGCCCGGCTGGCTGATCGTGACCGTGACGCTGCTCGCGATGGCGAAGTTCTTCGGGCACGAGCTGGTGCTCGGCCAGATGAACATTCTGTTCGCCGTGGTGGTCGTGCTCGCGCTGGCGGCGCTCGGCGACGGGCGGCGTGAAGCAGCCGGCGGCGCGTTGATGGCGCTCGCCATCGTCGTCAAGCCGTATGCGGTGATCTTCCTGCCCTGGCTGATCGCCCGGCGGCGCGCCGCGTCAATCGTCGCGGTATCGGCGGGGCTGCTGGCGGTGCTGGCGCTTCCGGCGCTGGTTTACGGGATCGCCGGAGACCTCGAGCTGCACCGCGCCTGGTGGCGGACCGTGACCGAATCTACGGCGCCGAACCTGACCAATCCCGACAACGTCTCGGTGGCGGCGATGTACGCGAAGTGGATGGGTGCGGGCAGGACCGCCGCGGCGTTGGCGGTCGCCACGACCGCGTTGCTGCTGGCGTCCGCCGGCTTCGTCTTCCTGCGCCGGCGGCAGTTGCCGTTTCCCGAAGGGCTCGAAGGCGCGATGCTCCTGACCCTCATTCCGCTGCTGTCGCCGCAGGGATGGGACTACGTGTTTCTCGTCTCCACGCCCGCCATCGTGTATCTCGTCAACTATGAGGACCGGCTGCCGCGCCCTATCCGCGTGCTGACAATGGCGGCCGTCGCGGTGATCGGCCTCAGCCTCTACGACGTGATGGGCCGCAAGGCGTACGGCGCGTTCATGGCCTTGTCGGTCATCAGCCTCTGCTACTTCGTCGTGATTGCGGCGATGTGTGCGCTGAGGGGGCGCGAGACAGCTTGAGTGATGGACGCGACGCTCCGGGCCACAGCTCCGCCAGCGTCGCGCAGATTGTGAGGACATTCCTCGCCGCTCTTCCGCCAGATACCGGATCGGCTCTGGAAGATCATCGTGTCGTCCTGCGGGGACGACTGTTCCGGGCGTCCAGCTAGACCGTCTGCTTCTTGCGCGCGCTACGGCGCCGCACGAAGAACACACCAACGACGCCGATGAGAACCGCTGAAATAGCGAACAACATAGTACCTCCTGGGTGAGTTCACCAAGGCAAGCCGGGTGCCGCGGAGCCGTACCTCCCTGCCGTCGGCCGTAACTTACTGACAGCGGTCTGTTTGGCCGATCGGGCGGCGGCCGGCCGGGCGGCCGCACTACAATGGGCACCGGCCGCTGCATTCGATTCGCGTAGGAGCGAGTACATTTTCGTCATCATGAAGATTCCGGTCAGAAAAAATACGGCGACCGGTTTCTTCGAAGCGCTCGCAGTTGATCCTTCGGCATCCCGACGCTAGACTGCACGAAAGACCTCAAGTGATCCACATGCCGACGCGTCCGATACGGGGAACCGCCCTGCCGGTGATCGCGGCGCTGCTCGTCCTGACCTTCGCCTGCCAGGCGAACCGGCGGACCGAACAGTCCGCCACGCGTCCGGCCCAGGATGAGGCCGAGCCCGCTTCCGCACCATATCAGGCCGAGGTGGAAGAAGGGCTCGGCGCCGCTGTGGCGATTCTCGTCGATACCTCCGGGTCCATGCGCGACGACGCCCCTGGGGACTCGCGACCCAAGCACGTGGTGGCGCAGGAGGCGCTCGAGGCCATGCTCGACGCCACCGACGCATTCATCGCCAAGCGCCCGGACTTTCCGATCAAGATTGGCGTATACAGTTTTTCGAGCAACGTCCGCAAGCTGCGCCCGATCGAGGCCTACGATCGCAGCGCGGTCCGGTCGGCGCTGGCCAGCCTGCCGCGGCCGGGAGGGGGGACAGCCATCGGCGAGGCCATGCGCGAAGCGCGGCCCGACCTGTATCGCGCCGGAGTGTTCCGCAAGTACTTGCTGGTCGTCACCGACGGAGACAACACCAGCGGCCGGAGTCCGGACCAGGTGGCCCGGGAGATCTGGCGCAAGAGCGAAGGGGCCGTTCAGGTCTATTTCGTGGCGTTCGATACCAGCCCGCAGAAGTTCGCGTTCCTGAAGGAGGTCGGCGGCGACGTGATCTCCGCCGGCACCGGCGCCGAGCTGCGGACGGCGCTCGACGGCATCTATCAGGGCAAAATCCTCGCGGAGGCGATTGACGCGGGGGAAAAGGAACCCGTCAGGAAGTAATCACGTCAGTACCCGTCTCAAAGGAGACTCTCTTGATTCTCAACAAGCTCTGGTCTGCGTTCATGGCGCAGATCAACAAGGTTGCCAACCTCTTCTGGGAAGCCGACCCAATCGCGCAGATGCGCTACGAGTACGACGGGGCGGTCGAGCAGCTCAAGGAAGGCCGCCTTGGGCTCGAGCAGTACCGCGGCCTCGTCGAGCGCGTCACGCGCCAGGTTCTCGCGAACCGCTCGCATGTGCAGAAACTGGAAGCGCAGACCAAGGCGTACCTCAAGGCGGGCGATCGGGCGACGGCCTCGAAGTTCGCGCTCGAGTTGCAGAAGGCGAAAGGTGAGCTCGCCGCGAACGAGCAGCAGCTCCAGCTCCACGACACCGCGTACGGCAACAACCTCAAGAAGATTCAGCACGCGAACGAGAAACTGATCGAGCTGCGCGAAAAGATCACCAAGTACGACGCGGAGCTCAAGATGAGCTCCGCCGAAGCGGAGATCGCCAAGCTCGCCGAAACCTTCGAGATGAACCTGACGACCGACTTCGGCCAGATCGAAAGCGTCATTCAGCAGAAGATCGACCAGAACCGCGGCAGGGTGCGCGTCGCGGCGGATCTCTCGAGCAAAGGCATCGCCGAGATCCAGGCGGAGGAGCGCATGGACGCGCAGCTGGCCGAACAGGCGCTCTCCGACTTCGAGGTGGAGCTCGGGCTCAAGTCGCCCGAAACGTCCCCCGTCTCACAGGCAGCGAAAGACCTCGGACCCGCGATCGAAAAGGCGCCCGCGATCGAGAAAACGATCGAGAAACAGTAGGAGTCTTCCTCAAATGGCGAACGGACAGCCCAGACCCGCGTTCTACGTCGCAGTTCTGCTCGTCGTTCTCGGCCTCGTCGGCTTCGCGCTGTGGCGGTACGGCGCGATTGGGCCCGGCAGCGGCCAGGCCGGCCGGATCACGGACGACGAGCTGAAGCAGATGCAGAAGGGGGCCGAAGCGCCCGACAACGCCGGCATCACGACGGTCAAGGAATACAACTACGTCGCCACGTCGCGGCTGCCGGAGGTCAAGGGCATCTCGAGCTACAAACCGATGGCGGACCGTACCGTGCGGTTCGCGATCAACGTGTGGGCGGGCTGGGGCCCGATCATCTACGCCAACAACGGCCTCAAGCCCGGCAAGCTCTGGAAGACCCCCGGGGGCAAGGACTTCAAGCTGGAGCTCGTCCTCATCGACGACCCGATTGCCATGCGCGACGCCTACGCGGCCGGCAACCTGCACGTCGGGTGGGCGACCCTCGACATGCTGCCCCTCTTCCTCGAAGGGCTGCGCAAGGACTCGCGCGTCATGCCGCGCGTCTATCAGCAGGTGGACTGGTCGAACGGCGGAGACGGCATCGTCGTGCGCGACGCCATCAAGACGATGGCGGACCTGCGGGGCAAGACCATCGTGCTCGCGCAGAACTCGCCGTCGCACTTCTTCGCGCTGAACGCGTTGATCAACGCCGGTGTGCAGCCGGCGGAGGTCGAGTTCAAGTTCACGCAGGACTCGTTCCAGGCGGCGGCCGCCTTCAACGCCGACAAGACGCTCGCAGGCTGCGTGAGCTGGGCGCCCGACATCTACAATCTGGAGAAGGTCAAGGGCAACCGGCTGATGGTGACGACGTCGACGGCCAATAAGCTGATCGCCGACGTCTGGTTCGCGCGCGCCGACTTCGCCAAGGACAACCCGGACGTCGTTGAAGGGCTGACGCGCGGGATCTTCGACGCGATGCAGGACCTGAAGGCGCAGGACGCCAAGCAGAAGGTGGCCAGGCTGATGGCTGCCGGCTACTCGATCCCTGAGAGCGACGCGCTCGGCATGCTCGGCGACGCGCACTCGACCAACTATGCGGAGAACCGCGACTTCTTCCTGAACCAGAACAATCCGACCAACTTCGAGCGGACGTGGGCGACGGCGTACTTCCTGTACAAGAAGATCAACGCGGTCTCCCAGCAGACGCCGTTCGATCAGGTCATGGACTTCTCCGTCATACAGAAGCTCGGCAGCGAAGCCAAGTACGCGAGCCAGAAGAACGAATACGACATCCAGTTCGCTCCCTCGACCGCCGGCGCGATCCAGGGAGAGAAGGACGAGATCCTGACGAAGACCGTCGTGATCCACTTCTTCCCGAACTCGTGGGATCTCAACAAGAAGGTCACGCGGAACAGCGACGGCAAGGAGATCGAAGAGCTGTACGACCCCAACGTCGGCTTCATCGTCGAGGAAGTGGCGAAGCTGGCGGGGCAGTACGGCGCCGCGCGGATCGTCATCGAGGGCCATGCCGACGGATCGATGAAGGGGCAGGTGCCGAAGAGTCTCGTGCAGGAGCTTTCGCTGAACCGCTCGAACGCGGTCAAGGAAGCCATCCTCCGGAAATTCCCGTCGCTCCAGCCGAACCAGTTCGCGGCTTCCGGCATCGGGTGGGATCGGCCAGCCGACCCGTCGGATCCGGACAACGGCGCGAAGAACCGCAGGGTGGAGGTCAAGGTCTATCCGGCGGAGGCGACGGCGGCCCCCAAGTAGATGGCCACCGACTCGAAGTCATCGCTCCTGGCGCTTCGGATTTCCCCGGCGCGGATGACCCGCCGGCTCGTCGGCGCGGGAGCGTTGGCCGTGGTCGTCCTGATCTGGTGGCTCGCCACCGCGGGAAGCGGCGCGGAAGATCGACTCATCTCGCCCGTGATTCTGCCGAGCCCCAAGGAAGTGGCGCGCAGCTTCCCGGCGCTGTTCAAGGAACGCGCGCTCCTTCAGAGCATCGCCGCCACGCTGCGGCGGGTGCTGATCGGCTTCGGTCTGGCGGCGCTCGTCGGCATTCCTCTGGGGATCCTCGCCGGATCCTGGCGGGTGATCGAGGCCGCCGGCGCGCCGCTCGCGCTGTTCGGCCGCAACCTGCCGGTCGCCGCGCTGATTCCGCTCACCATCCTGTGGTTCGGCATCGACGAGACGCAGAAAGTGATGTTCATCTTCATCGCCTGCGTGCCGTTCGTGTACTCCGACGTGGTGGCGGCGATCGCCGGCGTGCCGGATCGCTACGTCGAGACCGCGCAGACGCTCGGCGCCACGTCGCTTCAGATCGTGCGGAAGGTGCTCGTCGCGCTGGCGCTCCCGGATATCTACAACAGCCTGCGCCACCTGTTCGGCCTCGCCTTCGGGTACATCATGCTGGCGGAGCTGATCAACGCGAAGCACGGGCTCGGTTACCTCCTGATGACGAGCCAGAGGCGCGGTCTCTCGGAACACATCATCCTGATCCTGATCGTCATCGGCACGCTGGCCTACACGATCGACCGCGTGCTGTTCTGGTTCCAGCGGGGGCTCTTCCCTTACCGGGCGGTTCAGGAATGAGCGCCATCGACTCCACGGAGCCGGCGAACATCGTCGAGTTTCGGAATGTCACGAAACGATTCGGCGACCTGACCGTCATCCGCGACGTGACCTTCTCGGTGAGGGACCTTCACGGGAAGGGGGAATTCATCGCCATCCTGGGCCCGTCCGGCTGCGGAAAGTCGACGGTGCTGCGGCTGATTGCCGGCCTGAGGCCGCACCATCCAGCGACGTCCGGGACGGTCCTCGTCAGCGGCAAACCAGTCGAACACCCGGGCTCCGATCGCAGCATGGTGTTTCAGGACTACACGTCCTTCGACAACCGCACGGTCGAAGAGAACGTCGCGTTCGGTCTCGAGTGCCGGGGGGTGCCCTGGCGCGAGCGGTCCGAACAGGCCCGTGAGTGGATCGCCAAGGTCGGGCTCGACGTCAAGCGCGACGCCGGCAAGTATCCCGGTGAGCTCTCGGGCGGCATGCGGCAGCGCGTCGCGATTGCGCGCACGCTGGTGCTCTCGCCGCGGATCATCCTGATGGATGAGCCGTTCGGCGCGCTCGATCCGACGACCCGGCTGCATATGCAGGCGCTGCTCGTGGATCTCTGGAAAGAGGCGCAGGCGACGGTGTTCTTCGTGACGCATTCGATCGAGGAGGCCGTCTATCTCGGCGATCGCGTGTACGTCTTTTCCTCCTCGCCGGGCACGATCCTCCGGGAGATGGAGGTCCCGCCGCCCGACCGTCCGCCGAAGGAGGCGCAGCGCGAGCCGGCCTTCGTCCAGCGCGTGTTCGAGATCCGCGACATCATCGACAACCTCGCCTCGTCCACGCGGGCCGGCGATGACTGACAAGCCCTCCGACGAACCGGTCAAAATGGCGCCGCCGGGTGCGGACATGCCGGGCTATCTCCGCGAGGCGTTCCTCTTCCGCTGGAACCTGCTGTTCCTTCTGGGAGGGACAGCCGCCGCCGCGATGGCGCCGTTCGCCGGAGCGCTGCTGCCGCTCGTCGCGGCGGGCGAACTGGCGTATCTCGCGGCGCTCGTCTCGGTACCGCGATTCCGCGCCGCCATCGACGCGAAGGTCCACGCGGCGAGACAGGCCGCCGGCGGCCGGACGGGACAGCCGGCGCCACCGGCGCCATCGTTGATCGCGATGCTCGGCGGACTGCCGAACGAGGCCCGTACGCGGTTCGAGCGGCTGCACGCCCGGTGCCTGGAGATGCGGGGGATCGCGGCCGGCGTGCGTGGCGCCGCGGGCGATCAGCACGGCGCACCGGAAGAGATCCGCACTCCGGGGCTGGACCGGCTGCTCTGGCTCTTTCTCCGGCTTCTGCTGTCGAAGACCGCGCTCGATCGCTTCCTCCAGACGATGAACGACCGCGAGATCTCCGCCAGGCTCGAGGAGCTGCGCAGGAATCTGGCGTCCGCGCAGACCACGGGGGACGAGCGCATCGTGCGCTCGCTCCAGGACAGCGTCGCGATGAGCGAGCTGCGCCTCGACAACTCGCAGCGCGCGCGGAAGAACGCCGAGTTCGTCGCGATCGAGCTCGATCGAATCGAGGGAAAGATTCAGGCGCTGGCAGAGATGGCGGTGAACCGGCAGGATCCCGATTTCCTGACCAGTCAGGTGGATTCGGCGGCGGAAAGCATGCGACAGACGGAAAAAGCGGTCAGTGAGCTGCAGCATCTGACGGGACTGGCTGATCAGCTCGAGGAGGCGCCGCCGATTCTCGCGTCCGACCTGCGGGAGGCGCTGCGGCATGATGCCTGAAGAGAGCCATCGGCGGCCCGCGGATCTCCCCGACTGGTTTCCCCCGTGGGCGGCGCAGCTGGCGGACCTGTACTTTTCGGGTACGACCGCCTCGTTCGTCCTCCACGGCAACACGAACGACCTGTTCCGGATCGGCGGCGACAGCCCGCGGTACGGCGTCCTCGCCGAGTTCCTCGCGGAGCAGCTTTTCGGCCGCTGGTCGCTCGTGCTGCACTACGACCTGGGACGGGGATTGCGAGCCTTCGCGGGGCGTGATGAGCAGCGCCTGAAGGACATGGTCGCGCTCGCGAACAAGAAGCTCGGCGACCTGAGCGCGCTCTCCCGGGATCCGGCGGCGACCTTCGCGGTGCTCGATCGCTTCGTGCGGAACAACATCATGACTTCCGACGAGGATCGCCTCAGCGTCGCGGTGATCATGGAGCAGGCCTCATACGTCTTCCCATCCGGCGAGCCCGGCCGTCTGAGCCTCCAGTCCTCGTCGCAGCTCGTGACCATGCTCAACTGGTCCATGAGCCCGCATGTGAAGCGGCTGAACATGGCGTTCGTGCTCGTCGACGAGAAGCTCGCGGACCTGAGCGATCGACTGGCCGGCAACCCGCACGTCGCGGCGATTGAGGTGCCACTACCGGACGAGAAGGAGCGGGACGCGTTCATCCGCGCCTCGATCGGCGAGGCCCCGATCCTCAGCTTCTCGGATTTCGACACGGCCGAGCTCGCGAAGCTCACCGCCGGCATCTCGCTGACCGATCTGAACGTGCTGATCCGGTCGGCGCGCGAAAGCGGCAAGCGGCTCGATGCCGGCGTGTTCCGGGCGCTGAAGAAGCGGCTGCTGGAACGGCAGTGCCGGGGGCTGCTCGAGTTCATCGAGCCCAGGTGGACGCTCGACACGGTCGTCGGCCACGAGGCCGCCAAAGCGCGGCTCCGGGAGGACGCGGCGCTGCTGAAGCGCGGGGCGCTCGACAGCCTGCCGATGGGCTATCTCGTCTGCGGACCGGTGGGGACCGGGAAGTCCTTCCTCGCGCAGTGCGTGAGCGGAGAGCTCGGCGTCCCGTGTGTGATACTCAGGAATTTCCGCTCCAAGTACGTCGGCGAGACGGAAGGCAATCTCGAGCGCGTGCTTTCCGTGCTGCGCGCGATGGGCCCCGTGGTGGTGGTCGTGGACGAGGCCGACGCGGCGCTCGGCAGCCGCGAGCAGGATGGGGACTCGGGCACCTCGAGCCGGGTATTCGCGATGATCGCGGCGCAGATGGGCGACACCCGGTACCGCGGCCGCATCATCTGGATGCTGCTCACGGCCCGGCCGGACCTGCTGCCGATCGACCTGAAGCGGCAGGGGCGGGCGGAGGTGCACATCCCGCTCTTCTATCCGACCGAAGAGGCCGAGCTCCGCCAGATGTTCGTCATTCTGGCCAGGAAGCTCGGCTCGCGCGTGGCGATCGAGGACGTGCCCCCCATCACGCAGCGCGGGAACCTGTCGGGAGCGGACATCGAGGGCATGGTTGGACGCGCGTGGCGGACGTCCCTCCTGGCCGGCGCCGATCACATCACGCGCGAGGCGCTGGCGGACGTGTTTGCGCAGTTCATGCCCTCGACGCAGGGGCTGGAACGGGAGCTGCAGGAGACCGCGGCGATTCTCGAGTGCACCGACCGCCAGTTCCTGCCGCCGGATATTCTTGCAGCCACCGGCGTCGAAGGCGGCCGGGCGAAGCTTCAGGCGCGGCTCACAGCCCTGAAACAGATCGTCAAAGGATTGTAACGTCCGGCTTTCACCCGGACCCTGGAGGACATCATGGCGCGCGCCAGCTGGTTCGACGACAGGGCAGAACATCCGGCGATTCAGGAACGCGTCTCGAAGCTCGAGCCATGACCTCAACATTCCAGCTCCGGTCCAAGCTGCCGTCGGTCGGCACGACCATCTTCACCGTCATGTCGCGCCTCGCGGCGGAGCTGGGCGCCATCAACCTCTCCCAGGGCTTCCCCGACTTCGACTGCGATCCGCAGCTCGTGGACGCGGTCGCGCGGCACATGCGGGAGGGGCGCAACCAGTACGCGCCGATGCCGGGGGTCCTGCCGCTGCGCGAGGCGATCTCGGCGAAGTACGAGCACTTCCACGGCCGCCGGTACGATCCGGACACCGAGGTCACCGTCACGTCCGGCGGGACCGAGGGGATCTTCGACGCGGTCGCGGCGGTGGTCAGGCCCGGCGATGAAGCGATCGTGCTGGAACCGTGCTACGACTCGTACGTGCCTGCCATCGAGCTGAGCGGCGCGTCCCCCGTCGTCGTCCCGCTCACGTATCCGGACTACGCGATCGACTGGCGCGCGGTCGGCGCCGCCGTCACGTCGAGGACGCGGCTTCTCATCATCAACTCGCCGCACAATCCCACGGGCGCTGTGCTCTACCCCTCAGACGTCCGCGAGCTGACCGCGCTCGTCTCCGGCACGGACATCCTGATCGTCAGCGACGAGGTGTACGAGCACATCATCTTCGACGGCGTGCAGCACGAGAGCATGGCGCGACATCCGGAGCTGGCTGCGCGCAGCTTCATCGTCGGATCCTTCGGCAAGACGTACCACACGACGGGATGGAAGGTCGGCTACACCGTGGCGCCGGCAGCCCTCATGGAGGAGTTCCGCAAGGTGCACCAGTTCGTCACGTTCTCGACCATCACGCCCGTGCAGTACGCGCTGGCGGATTTTCTGGCGGAGCGGCGCGGTCTCGCGGAGCTGTCGCCGTTCTTCCAGGCCAAGCGCGACCTGTTCCTTCGCCTGATGGAAGGCTCGAGGTTCACGCCGCTGGCGAGCCACGGCAGCTATTTCCAGTTGATGGACTACTCGGGGATCACGACCGAGGCCGATGCCGACTTCGCGATCCGGCTGACCAGGGAGCACGGGGTCGCGTCGATCCCGACGTCCCCGTTCCTCCACCGCTCGCCGGCGCCGCTCGTGCTGCGTTTTTGCTTTGCGAAGAAGGACGAGACGCTGGAGCGGGCGGCAGAGCGGCTGCGGAAGGTGTGATCGAGATCTTGACAATCCTGTTGGCGACCCGCCACACACCGGCGTAAGATCTTTCCTCGTGCGCAGATCCTGACCGGTGCCGAGAGAGCGGCAATGTCGAGGCTGGCCGTCCGCGTCTCCTGTTCTCCTGCTGGATGAGGGATAGCTCCGGAAAGGTCCCTGAAGTCGGCCCCTCGCTCCTGGCACGCTCGCGGATGTCCCGCGATACCCTGGCGAGCTCGATCATGATGCGCTCGATCGAACTCCCTGGCGTAATCGGCCGGCGCCAGGAACGTCCTGCGGATCCTGAGATCGTCCGCTTCCACCTCGAGCGTCGTCTTTCGCTGAAGCAGCTGGGCCTCGACCCGTGTCGTGGGCCCGATCGCTACCCCGGACACGGGTCAGACACCGTGCCACCGACCCGCCTCGGGCGTTTCACACGACGTCGGTCGTTCTAGACGCTCGCACACCGCGATCGAAAGTCGCCCCGCCTCACGCCCGACCGCCTTACAATCCCCATAGCGCTGCGGCGGCGTAGCCACGCGGTTCAGTCCAACCGGGTTCATCCGCACTGAGCCCGCGCTGGTCCATAATCCGCGCGTCCGTGGCAGTGCGGATGAAACCCTATCCGTTAGACGGACTCGGATCTCATCGTCTGGATAGCCGAATATCACGTGGGGTAACCCGGACAGCAAAAGGAGGCCGTATGAGTCGCCGTTGGTCCCTTCTCCTCTGCATCGCGCTGCTTGCTTCAACGGTCATCGGGACCGCTCAAGAATCGGGCCGAGGTAGTACTGTGTTGCTTCGCGGTCCCGATGGTTCACTCGTCGTAAGCACCGCCGTCGCCCTGCCCGGAGACACAGTAGCGATCGTGGATGGCGCGGTGAGGGTTAACGGTCAGCCCACGGCTTGGCGCGTTGACGGCGCTGGGCACTGGGGACCCACCGTGGTGAGTGAGGGCACGTACTTCGTGGTAGGCGATCCGGCGAAGCTGCAGAACAGCCCGGAATCATGGGGACTCGTGCCGCAGACCCGCATCTTGGGCATCCTGCGAGTTGGCGTTGTGCCGAAATAACCAAAGATCCGTCTAACACGCGCTGGAGCCGACGGCGTTCGAGCGGTCATCGCTTGGGATGGTCATCGAGCGCCGCGGCTCAGCACGAGCGTTAGACGGCGCGAACACCCACCGGCTTTTGTCCTGGCCACTTGACGAGACGTATAGTCTAATCATATACATAGCCCGTGGGGATTCTCGGCGAGTTTCTCGCTGATCTGGATGGCTTTGAGTGGGACGCCGGAAACTCGGACAAGAACTGGCTCCAGCACCGAGTGCGCCAGACCGAAACCGAGCAAGCGTTGCTGAACCGCCCATTGGTCTTCGCCGTCGACCTGAAGCACTCGCAGCGAGAACCGCGATTCATGGCAATGGGCCAGACGGACACGAAAAGGCAACTCGCCATCGTGTTCACGGTGCGGGGTCGGCTGATTCGAGTCATTTCGGCGCGTCCGTTAAGCCGCCCGGAGCGAAATGTTTATGCCAAAGCTCCCACGAGCCCTGAAATCGATTCCTGAGTTTTCGACCGAAGCCGAGGAGCGTCGTTTCTGGGAGACGCACGACTCGACTGAATACGTCGACTGGGCGCAGGCACAGTTTGTTCGATTTCCAAACCTGAAGCCTTCGACGGAGACGATCTCCTTGCGGCTTCCGGCACCGTTGCTGGACGATCTCAAGGCATTGGCCAACAAACGCGACGTGCCGTATCAATCGCTCCTCAAGGTATTCGTCGCGGACCGGGTTGCGGCGGAATGGCGAGCAACTACTTCGGCCGGTGCAGCCGCGCCGTCTAACAGGCGCTTGCAGCCGACGAAGGCGCGTCGGAAGTCGCCGACGAAGCGGACGGCTCGCAAGCGCCTTCGCGGCTGAAGCGCATGGCGTTAGCCGTCACGAAAACGGTCTGACATTTTAGAAACACGCCGTGTACACGCGCTGGAGGACGCGGCTTCTCTCGACGGCCGCAACGATCTGCCCACAGCGAGTGGACTGGTGGTGCGCAAAGTAGGCGCGCTACAATTGGGGCGTGGTCCTCCGGTTCTTCATCGATCCGTCGACGGGCGAGCCGCACATTCTTGGGCACAACGTCAACGAGGACGAAGTCGAAGACGTGCTGACGCGGCCGATCGAGGACCGACCAGGGTCGGGGGGTTCGCGCGTGGCCGTGGGGCAGACGCAGGCCGGTCGGTACTTGCGAGTGATCTACGTGCCAGATCCGATACCTGCATCGGCGTTTGTCATCACCGCGTACGATCTTGGACCAAAGGCCCTGAAGGCGCTCCGGCGTAGACGGAGGAAATCATGAAGCAGGCAAAGTACCCAGCGGGCTGGAACGAGGACCGCGTGAAGCGAGTGCTCGCACACTACGAGCAGCAATCTGACGACGAGGCGGTCGCCGAGGACGAAGCGGCCTACGAGTCCACGACGCACACGGCCATGGAAGTCCCCGTCGATCTGGTCCCGGCTGTTCGGGAGTTGCTGGCCAAGCGTCGCGTCGGCTAGCTGCAGCCGGCACGCCGTGACGGCTAACCACCGAATGGAGCCGTCGCGCGCTTGAATCAGCGGCGCGCGCGGCTCATTCGGAAACGTTAGGCGGACGCGGGGCACTCCCAGCTCTGGGGCCGGCCTTGGAGGTCCTGTATGTTGGCTACAGCTATTCTGGTACTAGCGGTCCTTCAATTGGGCTAGGACGCACGCGCGACTATTGTCGCAAGGGCCTCAGAGCCACCTCACCGCAACTTCCGCGTCATTTACTACGATGCCGAGTTCCTCTTCGCGGCTCGGGACTACGGAGACTCCAAGGATTTCGGTGGCAACACCAAGCCCGGTCTGTTCGTTCATTCGAACGAGAAAGCCAGTTGGATTCAAATCTCCGCGATCTCGACTGCGGGAGGCAGATTTGGGAAATCGGCCTCGGATGACCCGGAGGCGACCAAGAAGCTGAACATGGCGCAGGTTAGCTGGGATTTCACCGAATTCGCGCAGCGTCCGTACATCGAACAGCCGCTGCGCACGAGCGGATCCATCGCTTTCCCAGACCGAATTGGGTACGACCGCGGCACGGGTCGATATCAATTGCGATACTTGTCGTCCTGGGGAATACCAACGGCCGAAACGGTTCTATACATTAGCCGGGCAGACCTCATTGCGGCATTCGGGAAGCGCTAGGACAAAGCGGGTGGCCATGTGTGAGCCTGAATAGGATCATGCCGCTGCAGCCGACGAGCGGCGCGCGTGCGCCGACGCAAACTGGAGCGATCGGGAGCGCCGCTCGCGGCTGAGCGGCAGGACGTTAGGCCGGCGGGAGAACATCATTGCGAAATACAAGTGAAGTGCGACAGTTATTGTTGACCATCGATCAGGCCTACAATCGTCAGTCGTGGCACGGGACCAACCTGCGTGGTTCGATTCGCCGGATAGCACCAGAGCAAGTCGCTTGGCGGCCGGCACGGGGGCGACACAACATCTGGGAAATCGTGGTCCACGCTGCGTATTGGAAGTATGTCGCCTGGCGGCGTGTGGTGGGCGAGGCTCGTGGCTCGTTTCCGCTCAAGGGTTCAAATTGGTTTCGACGTCCGCAAGATGCGAGCGGAAGCGGGTGGCGATCGGACGTCGCTCTGCTGGATCAGATGCATCGGTCGTTACGGGACGCCGTCGCGAAACTGTCGCCGAGAGAACTGTATCGCACCCCGAGCGGCAGCAAGGTGAGCAATTTTGCTCTCCTCTCTGGAGTCGCCGCCCACGATGTTTATCATGCGGGTCAAATTCAGCTACTGAAGAGGCTGTCGACGCGTGGGTAACGCGTTCGGGAAACCTCGGCGAGGCGCAGCCTAACCCGCGTTGCACCCGGCGGCCGCCCGTACGATCCTGAGCGGCCGCGGGTGAACGCGAGACCGTTGCCAGCTTGATTGAAGCTACAGGCCAAGAACGAGTCGGAGACCGTTCTCGACATCTTTGAGGAACTGGCCTCGTACCCGGCCGGCGAGTTCTATCAGAAAATCGCGGTCGACGGTGATGACTTGCGATACATTGGCCACCGAGTCTTTGGGCAAGCCTGTAGTCTTGGCAGGAAGCAAGACGTTACCTGGGGCATCTATGAGCCGGGCATTGGTGCTCAACACGACGGCAATGACCGTGTGGACGCGACTCCGGTTGAAGGCGTCGCTTTGCACAATCAAGATGGGCCGGTTGTACCCGGGCTCGGAGCCGTCGGGTTCGCCGAGATCAGCCCACCAGACTTGACCGCGTTCGACTACCACGTGTTGCGGGCGAGCGATCGGCTTTGCAGCTGCCTCAGAGAGCGTGGCAGCCGACTGTCCTCGGATCCGTAGACGGCGTTCAGGCGTTCTGTGATCTTTCGACCACGGTGCTTGGCGACGAATTCGGCGAGCGCGGTCGCATACAGACGGCTGCGGGATACGCCGAGCCGTTTGCTTAAGGTCTCGCCGAATTCGAACAACTCATCAGGTATGGACAGTGCGATTTTCATACCGTAGTATTACCACGGTACGAACATCCAGGCAAAGCTGGCTAACAACGCGTTGCACCAGACGGCCGCTGGTGCGATCCTGAGTGGCCGCTGGTGAACGCGGGGCGTTGGGCGGACCAGGAAAGATTGGAGCGAGAATCGCAGGCAGACAGCGCTGCTTCAGGCAGCGCCGGCCACGTTTCGGCTGTTCCAGCGCCGCGAGGCTCAGCCTCAGATCGAACGGCCGGAGGAGCCGATTCAGTGTTTCTTGCGTCGGGTTGTGTCGGGGGTTGATGGCCCGCAGGACATTGGGGCTCGCCATGCGGACCGTCGCTGCAAACTCCTTGACCCCCATCGCGCGGACGACCTTCCCGAGCGCTCGTTGGACTGACACACCGTCATCGATTGCGGCGAGAAGGAACTCGCGCGCAAATCCTGGCCCCCGGAGATCCTGTGCGAGTCCACGATGCCAGTCTCTACTGCGCCTTGCCATGCTGCATCGCCTCCAGACGGGTGGAACTTCCGAGGACGTGCGCCCCGCCCAGCACCTATCAGCCCTCCCCTCGTCAAGAGCGCAGTTCTTCTCCGTCCGGTCGTCCGAAGCCCAAGCGTCGGAAGTCGAAGCGCGACCGCTGAATCGAAGCCCGATCGCGTTCATCGTCAGTGCCCTGATCCGTTGGCCGGAGTAGGCTTCTCTTATGACCACGGTGGCAGAAAGCAGCGGCGCCGTTCGCCGGTTGCCGAAGCGTGACTTGGCCAGGTTCCGCAAGTGGTTCGTCGAGTACGACGCAGCAGCATGGGACCGG
>CAYZBZ010000030.1:0-25638 GCA_964476725.1 uncultured Vicinamibacterales bacterium | reverse complement strand
CGCGGCACGGGCACGATGACCGTCACCTACGACAGCGTGAAGGGCGGGAAGGCGACGGCGAAGGTGGCGGTCAAGTAGCCGAGTTCTCCGCGGCTCTGTGCCGCGGATCGACGTGCCGGCGTTCCTAAAGCAACAAAGCCGGGGTAATCTATTGGGCCCGTACGTTTTACTGGTAGATGATGACCGCGGGCGGCGGGGTCAAGGCAAGGACCTGTGAGGGTTGCAGCAAATCCGTGTCCTGGATGTAGAAAAGCTTGAATCCACTGAACTCGAGAGAATGTTGGCGAAGCACTGTCCCGTACGTGTGGCGCTTCAACGCGGGTGATCCAAAGCCGTCCACGGCCAGCACAATGTCCAGGACGGAGCTGTTCCAGATCTTTTCCTTGTCCGGCAGCATTCCCGTTGTGAACTGGTGCACGATGAGGACCTTCGGCGGGAGTTGATAACGTTTCTGCAGGTACTCCAGCACCGCGATCGCGTCGTTCACTTCGTCCGCGCGCATCTCGCCAATGCGCTGCCCCGGAACCCCGTCGGGGCCCATCGAGAATTCCGGATCGAGCGCGAGGTAGACGTCCGGTTCCTGAAGATAGGGCGCCAGATAGGCCAGTTCGCGAAGGACGGTTGAGCGGCCGGTCTGGACGTCAAGAATCAGCTTGAAACCGGCCGCGCGCGCCGCCTGCAGCATTCGATCGATCACCTGACGGCTTTCGCGACGGCGATACCGGCCGTCGCGTCCCGGCTGTGGCTGCGCAACGACCGCGACCAGTTCGTAAGCAGGCATGACTCGCTTATGGGTGACCGCCGCATACCCGTCCGCCTGCCGCCTTAAACCCTCCGCCAGCGCGCGGCCGTCCAGACGCCCGAGGATCCCCATCCGTCCTGTCCAGGGATTGCCATACCACGTGACGAGCAGGTGCGTGTCGAGGACCGACGATGGGTGGCGGGCTGGTGAAACGACATCCGGTCTTGCGGGAGGCCACGGGGTCGGCGGCGGCGCAGGCGCCGCCACAGAGAATGCCGCAGCGAAGACAGCCAACGGCAGCAGCAGCAGGACCGCGAGCGAGAGAGGCACGCGTCGCATTTGCCCTGAGACACCGCAAGCGCCGTGCCCACGTCCCGAAGCGACGCGCGCCGATGGACCTGGAATTGGCCGGAAGATCGAATGGGTATGTCTTCGGCTGCGACGGGTGGACCCATTCGATTCCAAATGCCATTGCAGAAAACGCCGGAGGATCACAACCTCGTGATCGTCCGAGACGGGGACGCGAGCCGTTCAGCGCACGTGTACCGGCATCGATACGAGCAGGTCGCCGGCATTATTCGTCACTTCAATGCGAATATCACCGGCTGTCGTGGGCACAAACTCGAAATCGTACGTTTCGCCATTGCCTATCTGGATCGTCGACCATCACCGCGATCGACACACACTGGATTTGGCAGGACGGCGAGCACTTAACGAAGGAGCCGCTCAAGATCGTCGGCGGAGCAATTGCCGTCCCGACACGCCCGGGACGACGCGGTGGCGATGCAGTATGTCATTCCTGGCTCGCACTTCGATCACAAGCGTCCCTGCCTGGTACGTTGAGTCCCGATTCATGCCACGATCCACTGAGACGAGACACTAGCTGCTGACGGACGATTCCCGTGAACGCGGCGTGAGCAGGACGGCCTCTCGCTTTGAGGCCAGGCGGCGTTGCCACCAGCCGAGCAACCGGCGAGTGAGCGTGTGCGTGATGATCAGGATGATGCCGCCGGCGATGAGCGACAGCGGGATAATCCAGTACCCACCTCTGATCTCCGTCGCCGGATCGAGGCCGAACTCAGCGCCGAAGCTGGTGAGCGCTCCGTTCCTGAACACGAAGCCCACGTTCTGCGGAAAGATCGGCTTGAGGACCGCGATCGCCAGGAATGCGGCCCCTATGGCGTAGCCGCTGAAGAGACTGATCGACGCGAAGAAGCCAGCGACCGTGCTGGCCGCGATGTACCAGAGACCGCGTGCGATGGCCCCAAGCCTTCCCGTGGTAATCGCTTCATCGACCGTCAATTCCATGGAGTACGCCTGCGCCACCCGGAGCGGCGGACCGATCTCCGCGAGCACCCGCTCGATGGTCGCGCGCTCGTCCGGATTCGGCGGCATCTGCTCGAGCCGATCGAGGATGTGCGTTTCGACTTCGCGAACGGCATCGGCCACGACTGCGGGCGGCAGGAACGTGCGGAGCGACCGCTCCAGCACGAACAGGTATCCACGAATGCGCGACTGGCCAGTGTCGGTCAGCGTCATCGCCGCTCCTCCTCGGCCGCCTTCAGCAGCCTGTCGATCTTTTTCGTGAACTCGCGCCAATGGTCAGTCATGTCGTCGAGCACGCGACGTCCGGCCGCAGTGAGCTGGTAGTACTTCCGCGGATGTGGCCCTTCGGACGCATTCCAGCGCGCGCTCAACAGACCCTCGCGTGTCAGCCGACCGAGAATCGGATAGATGGTGCCTTCCGCGACGACGAGGTCGGTGAACTCCTTGAGGTGCCGAATGATCTCGAAGCCATAGCGAGGCCCGGGCGCCACGGTGGACAGGATGGCCAGATCGAGACCGCCGCGCCGTAATTGCTCCTGCCAGTTCTCCATGGTCATCAGCCCGCCTCCTCGCAACTACATCGTGGCGCATAGTGCATTGCGTCACAAGGTATCTACGTCGCGGCGCGCGCCGAAGTTGCAGACTGGCCCGCCCTAATCGCGCAACGACCCTTGACAGCCGCGGCGACCCGTGTTCTCCCGTGAGCATGCCGACAAGGCACGCGCCGGAGCGGCCGGACATGCGCTGCTGGTGCGGAATCTCCGATATGTCTCCTGAACTCTACGCGCCAATGTTCAGTTCCGTGGCAGCGCGTACGCCACGATTCCTGTGGGTCCTGCGGGTGCAGGGAGGTTGGCGTCGGCGCCACCACGCCCGCCGCCCCGGCCACCCGCGGCCGATGCCGTGACGAGGAGGTACTGTCGCCCGCCAAGTTCGTACATCGAAGGCGATCCAGTGGTCGCGCCGCCCAACTGAAACTCCCACAACTGCTTGCCGCTGGTGCTGTCGTACACGTGGATCTTGCGGTCAGCAGCCGTGACGAACAACAATCCTGTGCCGGTGACGATGATCCCGCCCTTGGTCGAGGCAGCCGTACCCGTCCCAGTCACGCCTTGACCGACGAGACGTAGATCGTCGCCGAGCCCAATCTGCCACTTGATCGTGCCCTTGTTGAGATCGTACGCGGTCAGGGTGGTGTACGGCGGATTGACGATCGTCGGGTAGAGTCCGAAGCCGTCCGTCACGTACCGTCCCTCTGTCACCACCTCCGGAGCGCCGCCGCCGCGGCCGGCGCGCACCTCGCCCGGTTTCAGGAGTCGAATGATCGTCGGCACGTTGAAGCCGATGACATACACGCTGCCGTCCGCCGGATTGGCCGCCGTGCTGCCCCAATTCGATCCGCCCTGATTGCCGGGCATGTGAATCACTTCGTCAAATCCAATCGGCGTGAAGGGCCCTTCATTTCTGGCCTTCAGGATGCGCTGCCTGAACTGCGCACGTTCCTTCGGCGTCAGGATGTACGGATTCAAATCGTCCACCGTGAACTTCTGACGGGAGAACGGCGGCGGGTTTGTCGGAATCGGCTGCGTGGGCCACAGCGCTTCACCGGGGACCTCGGTTCTCTGGGGCACGGGACGTTCCTCGATCGGCCAGATCGGCTGTCCCGTGACGCGATCAAAAACATAGAGGTAGCCGGTCTTGCTGGCTACGGCGACGGCATCGATGGTCCGGCCGTTCAGGCGGATGGTCGTCAACTGCGGGGCCGAATTGTTGTCGAGGTCCCAGATGTCGTGGTGGACCATCTGGAAATGCCAGAGACGCTTGCCGGTCCTGGCATCGAGTGCGATGAGGCAGTCCCCGAAGAGATTGGCGCCTTTCCGGTTCCCTCCATAGAAGTTGAACTTTGGGCTTCCCGTGGGGACGTAGACGATGCCTCGCTTCTCGTCGATCGACTGCTCTCCCCAGTTGTTGGCGCCGCCGACGGTTTTCCACGCGTCCTCGGGCCAGGTCTCGTAGCCGAGCTCGCCTGGCCGCGGCACGGTGTGAAAGGTCCAGACCAGGGCCCCTGTGCGTACATCGAACGCCCGAATGTCGCCGGGCGCCGAGGCGTACTCCTGATTCGTCGCCGAGCCCAGGATGATGAGGTTCTCGAAGACCCGCCCCGGTATGCGGCTTTGCTGGTTGATCGTCGACGGATCCCGGTCCAGACCCACTCGCAAATCCACCCGGCCGTTCACTCCGAACGAAGGAATGGTTTGTCCGGTTTGGGCGTCGATCTCCTGGAGCAAGTTGTTGAAGCTGAAAATCAGGCGGCGGTCCTTGCCGTCCTTGCTCTCCCAGTAGTTCACGCCTCGACCGTTGAAACCCTGAACCCCTTTATGGATCCAGATCTCCTTTCCGGTCGCCGCATCGAGCGCCACGAACGAGCCGTTCGCGCCAAGGCCGTAGATGACCCCGCGCACGACGAGCGGATTGAAGTCGGTCTGGCCGGACGCGTACGTCCAGGCCACCTGAAGCTGGTTCACATTGGACCTGGTGATCTGCTTCGCGGCGACGAACCGGGAGCTGTCGGGGCCACCGGCGTAGTCGCGCCATTCGCGCTGGTCCTGACCGGAGACCGAAAGTCCCGTGACACCGGCCAGCGCCAGCATCATCGCTGCCTTGACGAAGCCGACCATCCGCCGTGCTGTTGACGAAGCCTGTTTCCCGGCCATTGACGCGACCTCCGTGTTTCTCGAGCTCGAACTATCAGTACGTCCCACCGGCAGAGCCTACCGCAACACTACACCAGCAAATGTCCGCCGTGGATCGCCCGGCCCGCCTACGTGAGGCAACACGGGGCAACGACTCGACATCAAGGCTCAAAGGGATTCACGACATCGGCGCCGGAACGGGCGACGTCCTTCACGTTCCGCGTTGCCAGGGTCAATCCGTGAACCTTGGCCGTTGCTGCCAGAAGCCCATCGATCACAGGGAGCGGATCCGGCACGTTCATGCGGCCCCATTCCTCGGCGACCGGGAGATCCACTGCAAGGATCCGGTCGCTGTGATCTCTGAGCAGTCGGCGCAGCCAACGTTCGAGCGCCCGCGCGGCTGTCGGGTCACGCCGCCGCACGCTCTCTATTCCTCGACGAATCTCGCCGACGGTCACCACGCTGAGCCGAATGGCGTCAGGATCCAGCGCTGCGAACCAGGAACGAACATGTGCATTTGCGCGAGATCCCTTGCGAATCTCGGCGATGACGTTTGTGTCGAGAAGAAATCTCACAACCTGGTCTTCCGCCCTAGATCTCTCGGTCGCTCGAAGTCGGCGTCATCGGCAACGCTCGGCATCTCCAACAGTAAGTCTTTGAGCGTTTTCCTGATGCGGCGCGATGCGAGTGCTTCGCGGAGAATCTCGCGATGCTCCGCCTCGGCGGAGCGGCGCTTCTGAGCCGCCCGAATCTTCAGCGCGTGAATGAGTTTGTCGTCAACGTTCCGCACAATGAGCTGACCCACAGGCCTCTCCCTGACGTGCAATCAAATAATGATAGCAATGATATCATGAGGCTGCTAGCGTCCTCATGCCCGACGATGCGGCACAGGTAGCGGAATACTCCGTCTCGATGGGCGGTGAATAAGACGTCGGCGTCGGCCACCAGTGGACTCGACCTGTTAAAAACACCGGGCAACGAGGATCCTCTCAAAGGAGGCTACGAGGTTGGTCAGAAAGGCGCAGGGCTCGAAGCGGCCCAGAGCTCAGGACTCAACGAATAATCGCGTAATCCTGGTACTGGGGATCCCGTTCGGTGAGCCGTCGGCGGCCGGTTGTTCCGCTGTCATCAATGGGCCATCACTGCCTGGGCGGGCGGCACGTCCCCGTAGAACTTCCACTGCGCTCGATAGTCTCTGGTCAGCGGCTGCGGCCTGAGGACCGCTCGCAACATCTCGATCGGCATGCTGCCGGCTTTCAGGATCGCGTCGTTGAACTGGCGAGGCGTCATCTTCTTCGTATCCACCAGATCCTTGTAGAGCGACCGGATCTGCAGTCCCCCGAGCATGTACGCCGCCTGATAGAGCGGCGAATAGTTGCCGGCGAACGAGCGGCGGACTTCCCCCGTCGCCGTGAAGCGTTCGTGCCCGCCCCGCGTCACGACAAAGTCGATGCACTGCTCCGGCGTCCATCGCCCCAGATGGAAGTTCAGCGAGAAGATGATGCGCACGGCACGGTGCATGCGCCACCACAACATGCCGATGCGATCTTCGGGCGAGCGGGAGAATCCACCGTCCCACAAGAGCAGCTCCCAGTAGAGCGCCCATCCCTCGCCCATGAACGGCGTGTTGAACAGATTGCGATGCGTGTTGTACCGCTGGGACATGAAGCCCTTGAGGTGGTGCCCCGGGATGAGCTCGTGCTGCACCGTGGCACGGGAGACGTGAATGCCGTTGCCGCGCATGCTCATCAGGCTGTCTTCCGGGGACATGGTGTTGGTCGGGTAGGACACGCTGATCGTCTCGCCGCCGGTGAAGAACGGATTCACGCGCTGGCGTTCCGGCGTCATCATTCCCATCCGCCAGATGTCCTCGGCGAGGGGAGGAACCGTCACGAGGTCGTGCTTCTTCAGATACGCCTCGGCCTCGAGCGCCAGGTTGCGAATGAGCGCGGGTTGACCACCTTCGGGCACGTAGGCGTTCTTGACCTTCTCGAGTGCCTTCATCCAGTCATCGCCGAAGCCCATCTCGCGCGAGGCCTTCTTCATCTCGGCCTCGCACCAGGCGTACTCGCGGCTGCCGATCTCGAGCAGCTCTTCCGGCGTGTAAGCAATGAGCTCACCGGCCAGATCTTCGAGCAGGCCTTCGCGTCCGATCGGATCGCCTACGATCTTGTCCTCGTCGCCCGCGCCCGCCATCGCGCCGCCACCACCGCCTCGACCACCGCGGCCGCCACGGCTGCCGCCGGCGTCGGTCACCTGAGGAGGCGGGGGCGCACCGCGCAGCCCGGCGCGATCGCGCAGGACTCGGCTGTACTCGGCGAGCAACTGGGACAACGCACGATAGGGTTCGGGCACCCTGGCCGTGAACGCCGGATCGTAGCCGTTGTAGAAGCCGAACCACTGGTCGAGTGTCCCGCGCAGCCGATCGACGTCCTGAGCCGCGCGCATCGCGTTCAGCGGCGGTGTCGCCTTCACGGCGCCGCCTGCCGCCGTCGCCTGGCGGACCTTCTCGGCGATCGGCGCAAGCGCAGCCACGGCGGCATCGGTCGTGATGAACTCGAGCTTCTGACGCTGCTCCTGCAGCGTGATGATGTCTTCGGCAAACGGCACGAGCGGCGCCGTCTCTTTCTCGATCCGCTCTTCCCGCCTGAGCAGCGCGAGCTGGTACTCGACGTGGTTGCGCAGCAGCACGTAGTCGACCTGGCCCTCGCGCGAGAGACGCCCGAAGTCGATCGTCGGCAGCGCGGCCAGCCACGCAGTGTAGTAGCCGCGCAGCCTGGCGCGTCGCTCGTCAGAGCCGGGAATGTTGTAGAAGCGCTGAATCGCCTGTCCGTCCGCGGCGAAGCGATCGACCATGTCCCGGAGCTCGCTCGTGGCCGCTGCCAGCTGCGTCATGTCCGGGATGTAGGCCGAAGGATCCGAGAAGGTGCGGCGCGCTTCCGGCGGACGCTGCAGCGACGGCTGCTGCTGTGCAAGAAGCCCGGCGCCGGCCACGAGCGAGCATCCGGCGATGCCGGCCACCAAGAGAAGGCGTCTGTCTGTCATGTCGAGGGTCCATATCAGGCCAGGTCAGGACGATTGGCCGCGAGCTGATTCTCGCTCAAGCGGAGGGTTTGTCAACCGCGAGCAGCCTGGGTCCGACACGCGGTCCGGCACCGGCCGGACACACCCCTCGCGTTTCGCCTCGCCGCTCGGTGTCAGGAACAGGCGTCGAACGTGGCAGCGACCCCGGCTCGCAGTTTGGGGCATAATCGGCTCCAGCGAATCAGCGCGTGGAGTTGCCCGGTATGACGGTCCTCGTTTCAGGCGGAGCCGCTCGCGCCAGACGCGTACTGGGCGTGCTCGTGCCGGGGTCCCCGGCGCGCGTTCTGTGCGCGCTGGGGTGGATTACGCTCGTCGGGCTGGCGACGCTGGCGGGAATGGCGCGGCCTGCCGCTCGTCAGACGCCGGCGTTCTCCGACGATCCGTTCATCGTCAAACCGTACTTGCAGCTCGGCGACCTGCCGAAGCTCGCGCCGTCCGAGGCCGTACGCGTGCTCTGGCAGTCGGCGAACGACACCGTGGCGACGTGGGCGGTCGACGTCCGGCAGCGCGACGGCGACCCGTGGCGTCCGGCCATCGTGACCGGCGGCCGGCTGATCGCAGCGGCGGAGACGCCGTACCGTCTGTTCAACGTGCCGCTGACGAGGCTCGAGCCGGGCGCCGAGTTCGAGTACCACGTGTCGAGGAACGGACAGGTCGTGTTCGCGGCGAAGGGCAAGGCGCGCGCGTCGGCGGGGCAACCCTATCGTTTCGTCGTGACGGGGGATACCGGCGCGAATACGAATCAGGAGAAGCGGATCGTCCACCAGATCCACCGGGCGCAGCCGGATTTCTTTGGAATCGCCGGCGACATCGTGTATTCGACCGGCCGGATGGTCGAGTACCGCGAGAAGTACTTTCCGATCTACAACTCGGACGTGGCGAGTCCAGAGATGGGAGCACCGCTCATCCGTTCGCGGCTGTCGTTTGGCGCCTACGGCAATCACGACGCGGGCACGGGCGATCTCGATCGCGATCCGGACGGCCAGGCCTATTTCCTGACCTGGACGTTTCCGCTCAACGGCCCCTATACCCAGGCCGGCCTGCCGAACACGCAGGTGATTAAAGGATCGCCTGGGCGCGTCAAAACCCACCTGGCGCTGATTCGGGGAACCTTTCCACGAATGGCGAACTATTCGTTCGACTACGGCAACTCGCACTGGACGTTCATCGACTCGAATGTGTACGTCGAC
Organism: uncultured Vicinamibacterales bacterium; assembly: GCA_964476725.1. Lineage (GTDB taxonomy): Bacteria > Acidobacteriota > Vicinamibacteria > Vicinamibacterales > 2-12-FULL-66-21 > JALZOC01. The sequence continues at coordinate 16,603 of CAYZBZ010000030.1, read as the reverse complement.
TGGTCGGACGCGTATCTGCGTAACTGGCTGGCGCGGGATCTCGCGGCCGCCCGGCACTCCGCGTGGAAGTTCGTCGTCTTTCATCACCCGCCGTTCAACTCGTCGCGCGCGCACTTCAGCGAGCAGCAGATGCGGCTCGTCAGCGACATTCTCGAGCACCGCGGCGTGGATATCGTGTTCAACGGGCACGTGCACAACTACCAGCGCACGCGTCCGCTCAAGTTTCTCGCAAAGCCGGCGCCCGACCGCACCTTCAAGGCAGCAAGCTCTTACATGGTCGACGGGGACTTCGAGATCGACACGGCGTTCGATGGCGTGACGGACACGACGCCCGACGGCGTGCTGTACATCGTCACGGGTGCGGGCGGTGCGGGCGCCTATGATCCCGACCAGACCGACAACGTGCCGACGTGGCAGCCGTTCACGACGAAGCTCGTCAGCGACATGTACTCCTTCACCGTGGTCGATGTCGAGGGTCTGCAGCTCACCCTGCGCCAGATCTCAGAGACCGGCGAGGAGCTCGATCGCATGGTCGTGACGAAGCCGGCGCGGCCCGCGGCGACTGCCGGGGCCGAGCGCTGACGAGTCTGCGGTGTCAGTTCTGATTTCCTGCCCGCAGAGCGGGGTCTTTGAAGGAAGGGTTTACGCTGATCGACGTCCCGCCATCGGAGTAAGGGCGGATCGTGCCATGGTGTTCTCACCGTCATACCGGGGACGACTGACCGATCGGGACCTCGGTCGCTTTCCTGGCGACGGGCTCTTTGATCGCCTCGCCCGTGCCGTGTGTCACGCGGGGTGTCTGCCGCGCAAAGAACTGTATGAAGCCTGGGAGATGGCGCGGCGGGTGCGCCGGCTCTTTCGGGGAGGACGCGTCATCGATCTCGGCGGCGGACACGGACTGCTCGCCCACGTCATGCTGCTCCTGGACGATTCTTCGTCCAATGCGCTCGTGATCGACACGACGTTGCCACCGTCGAGCGTGCGCGTGCACGAGGCGCTGGCTCAGGCGTGGCCCCGGCTGTCCGGACGGATTGCATTTGTCGCGAACGCCCTGGAGAACGTCGAGATTCTTCCCGCCGACGTCGTCGTCTCGAGTCACGCCTGTGGCGCGCTGACAGACCGCATTCTCGAACGCGCAGCCGCGGCGCGCGCTCGTGTCGCCGTCCTGCCGTGCTGTCACGATCTTGCGACCTGCGATCCGGGTCAGCTGTCGGGTTGGATCGACGGCCCGGTCGCGATCGACATCATGCGGGCGTTGCGACTCGAGCAGCAGGGCTATCGCATCTGGACGCAGGCGATTCCCGCCAGCATTACTCCGAAGAACCGCTTGCTGCTCGGTGCGCCCCAGGCGTGAACGGACCGCCGTCGTCTGCGCCCGGCTGGCCGTTCTGTTAACGTCCCGCCACGCCGCTGCCCAATTTCTTCGCGCGCGATCCCGAACGACTCGCGCGGTTCCGTCGTGAGGCGCACGTCCTCGCGTCGTTGAACCATCCCAATATCGCGACCATTCACGGTCTGGAAGAAAAGTGCCGGCGGCTGCGCGCTGGTTCTGGAACTGGTCGAGGGAGCCACGCTGGCCGATCGCCTCTCTCGGCGATCGATCGCACGCTGGTACGCGCCGCGGCGCTCGTGCACCGGGAAACCGGATTGCCCATCGAGTCGCACACCACCACAGGGACGGCCGCGTTCGAGGAGCTCGATCTGCTCGAGGATGCCGGGGTGCCGCTTTCCGCGTTCATCTGGGTGCACGCCCATGCCGAGCGCGACGGGGCGTTCCATGCGCGAGCCGCTGAACGAGGCGCGTGGGTCGAGTTCGATGGCATCAACGGGACGAGCGTCGCTCAGCACGTCGAGCTCGTACGGCGCATGAAAGCGCAGGGTCAGCTCGGACACGTCCGGGTGTCGCACGACGCCGGCTGGTACCGAGTCGGCGAACCCGGCGGTGATCAGTTCCGACCCTACGACACACTTTTCACCGCGTTCATTCCCGCACTGAAGGCGTCCGGATTCGTCGAAGCCGAAGTGCGCCGGCTGCTCGTCGGGAACCCCCGTGACGCGCTCGCGCGTCGCACCGCCCGCGCGGCATCGTGATCGACGATACAGATCGCTTCGACGAGGATGGTGGGATGTTCAGCGGGACGAATTCAGGCTGGAATCGGGGCCGCCACCGGCGGGGCATAAGGTGGCGAACGTGTAACCTCGCGCGCGTAGCGCAGGCACGAGCACGCGCACCGCGCCGCCGGCGTGGCTGCGATCCTTGCGCGGATCCTTGTGGTGGCCGTCGTGTATGACGATGATGTCGCCCGGTGAGGCCTTGCGTTCGAGCCGGCGCGCGACGGATGCGGCCTCCGGCTTCTGCCACCAGTTCCAGTCCCACATGCCCCAGCTCCAACCGGCGAGACGAAAATCCAGACGCGAGAGAGCCTCATACATGGTGGCGCTGCGCCAGCCGGCATGGGGCCGGAACAGACGACATGGCTCGCGTCCGACGAGTGCGGTGATGCGATCCGCTGCCTTCGAGAGACGCGCCGCCAACCCGTCCGGCGACATCACGACCGGTTTACGGCTGCCGCTGTGCAGCGCGATCGCATGACCCTCGGCGGCAATCCGTCTGACGACCCATTCGGTGTCCTGGGTGATGTGCTCGTCGATCAGAAAGAACGTGGCGTTCGCCCGCTCATCGCGCAGCGCATCGAGCACCTGCGGCGTCCACATCGTGTTCGGCCCGTCGTCGAACGTGAGGTAAATGGCCTGCGAGCCGCGCGTCTGCGGGATCCGCCAAACAGAGCGAGAAGGACGAGACGCCTCGAGCAGAAGGGGGAAAGGGGCAGTGTGGGACAACGCGACGGCGCCTGCGATCGCAAGGGCGATGATCACGAACATGGCCGTTGCGATTGTACGGCGTGGTCGGGGCCTTTTAGCAGATGGGATGAGAAGGCTGGTCTCCTGAACAGGATGCATTTACGCTCAGGGCGCTGGAACTCAGCTGCGACGTCGATGGGGCGCCAATCAGCTGAATGAGCAGCCCTTGGACATCGGTGTCAAGGTCAGACTTCAGAAAGGGGCAGCGAATGAGACGTTCAATACTGATTCTGAGCTTCACGCTCTTGGCAGCGCCATCGTACGCACAGCAGCCGTGCCTTCACGGCCCCGATGAAACGCCGCAACAGCAGGAGCGCCGCAGACAGGCGCTCGGCGCCACGCGCAACGTGAACAACATGCAGGCGAACCAGCCGGCTGCGCGGGGGAGCAGATATCTGCGTCACGAAGATCTCGCCAGTTCGCCGTTCGCGCAGAAGCAGACGAGCGCGGCGTTCAAGTCGCTTCATCTCACGCCGGGAGATGAAATCCTCCCGGGATGGGAACTGAAGCTCGACGTCTCCGACGATAGCTACTGGTTCATGATCAAAGACAAGACCGACCCGTGCGGGTTCGCCTACATCAGCAACAAAGCCGGGGTAATTTACACTGCCGAACCGATCCGATGACGATCGACTGATCCGTCTGGCGCGTTCGAGATCCGGCTCGTGCCGGCCAGGCGCTTACTTCATCGCACCCGTCGAGCACGTGCAGGCCGGGTCCTGGGACGAGCCGGATTTTCTGAAGGAGCTGCAGGAGCGCGCGACGAAGGTCACCGTTCAGGACGGAAGCGCGCCTTCCGTCAACCTGACGCTCCGCAAATAGAACCTCGGAGAACCCTGCGGAACCTTTGATCAATCGACTCAGAACCGCGGGATCGCGATCTTCTCGCCGTTCCTGAGCGCCGACTGATGCGCGCAGATGCCCACCAGCGTCCAGTTTACGGACGTCTCGGCATCCGGCATCGGCGGCTTGTCTCCGGTGCACGCCAGCAGAAAGTTGTGCACGAGGTGCGGATGCGAGCCGCCATGGCCGCCCCCCTGCAAAAACGACAGGTGCTCGGCATCCTGGATCGCCGCCGGCTTTGTGAACCCGCGGATCGACTCGGGCAGCAGGTGTCCGTAGTCGGGCACCTTCACCCGCTCTGGAATCTGCTGCTCGGTCAGCGGGTGTTCGGGCGTGCTCCTCGTATGAATCAGCGGGTCTTCGTTCTCGACCTGCTGCCACTCGAAGGACTTCTTCGACCCGTAGGCGTCGAAGCTTTCGCGGTACTGCCGGGCAGTGGCGAAGAGGCTGCGCGTCACCTCGGCGCACACATCCGAATCGCGCAGCTTGAAGGTCGCGGTCTCGATGGCGAACGGGCTGCCGTACTTCGGGATGAGCGCCTCGTCGATCCGGCCGGAGCCGTGGCAGACGACGTGCTCCGCGTGCTTGCCGAGGAGCGCGAGGCACGGGCTGACGCAGTGCGTCGCGTAGTGCATCGGAGGAAACCCTTCCCAGTAGCCAGGCCAGCCATCCATGTCCTGCTGATGGCTGCCCCGGAGGAACTGCACGCGTCCGAGCTCCCCCTTGTCGTGCAGCTCCTTCACGAACAGGTACTCGCGGCTGTACACGACGGTTTCCATCATCATGTAGACCTTGCCGCTCCGGCGCTGCCACTCGACGATCTGACGGCACTCGTCTACAGTCGTCGCGGCGGGGACCGTGCTCGCGACGTGCTTGCCCGCCTTCAGCGCGGCGATCGCCTGCGGCGCGTGATCCGCGATCGGCGAGTTGATGTGCACCGCGTCCACGTTGGGGTCGGCCAGCAGCGTGTCGTAGTCGGTGTATCTTGTCTTCACGCCGAACCGGTCGCCGCAGGCGTCGAGCTCCTTCCGGTTCCGCCGGCAGATCGCGTAGAGCTCCGCCCTGGGATGGCGCTGGTAAATCGGGATGAACTCCGCCCCAAACCCGAGTCCGACGAGTGCCACGCGAATTCTCTTGTCAGTGCCCATTCAGACAGTCCTCGAGGGTGGCGGTGGAGCGCGCAGGCGGCGCCGCGCGCTCGGCCCGCAGCGTCCGGGTGGAAGCAGTTCCGCAGCGTGCGGTTTGTAACACAGCGGCCGCGAGATCGTCAAACGACCCGGGCCTTCGTACCTCCAGTAGCTTCCGCCTTGAGGCGGAAGCTACAAGATAGAACACTCGTGGCTTCCGCCTTAAGGCGGAAGCTACGGGGTTCAACGCGAAACTGCCTGGCGCGACACATTTGACTTGACGCGTTTCGTGATGGGATGTCACAGTTCCGTGTCTCCTGAAACCGGTTCCATACTCCAGCTCAGGCGCTGCGTCCTGACCGCGTTCAACCGCCGCTTCTCACGATGAATCTGCCTATGTCTCGACTACGACGTGCCGTGTTCACGCTCGGCGGCGCCGCCGCGCTGTCGGTGGCCTGTCTTTCGCTGCTGGCCCAGACGCGAGACGTCGCGTCGCCAGGCGTTCGCCCGTCGGCAGGCGCCGGGGGGAGGCCGCTCCGCGTGCTGTTCCTCGGCCAGGAGGATGCGCAGGAGCTTCCCCACAACCCCGCCAAGATGTTCCCGCTCCTCGCCGCGCCGCTGGCCCGACGGGGCATCCAGCTCACCTACGTGGGCACTCCGGCTGAAGCGCTCGCCACGGCGAAGCTCGGGTACTACGACGCTTTGATGATTTACGGCAACCACACCGCGATGACGCCCGAGCAGGAGAAGGCACTCCTGGATTTCGTCGAAGGGGGCCGCGGGCTGATCGCGTTGCACTCTGCCTCCGACGAGTTCAAGAACTCGGAAAAGTATATCTCGCTCATCGGCGCGCAGTTTCAGCGCCACGGCGCCGGCGAGTTCACCGCGGAGATCGTGCAGCCGGCCCACCCGATCATGCAGGGCATCCAGCCCTTCTCGACGTGGGACGAGACCTACGTGCACACGAAACACAACCCGACGGATCGCACGGTCCTGATGGAACGCGTGGACGCACAGGGGCGGGAGCCATGGACGTGGGTGCGGACGCAGGGCAAGGGCCGCGTGTTCTACACCGCGTACGGCCATGACGAGCGCACGTGGGGGAACCCGGGATTCGGGAGCCTCGTCGAGCACGGGGTCGTCTGGGCGGTTGCCGAGGTCGCGCGGCGGAGCTGGCAGCAATTGAAGATGCCCGCGGTGACGTACGTTGACGGCTTCAACGTGCCGAACTACGAGAACCGCCCGGTTGCGCCCAGGTATCAGCTGCCATTCTTCCCGGAGGACGCGGAAAAGTTCATCCAGACGCCTGCGGAGTTCCGCGTGGAGCTGTTCGCAAGCGAGCCGGACATCGTCAAGCCGATCACGATGACGTTCGACGAGCGGGGACGCCTCTGGGTGATCGAGGCGATGGACTATCCGAACGAGGTCCTGAACGGGAATCCCGGTGATGACCGCATCAAGATCCTGGAAGACACCAACGGCGACGGCCGCGCGGACAAGTTCACCGTCTTCGCCGAGCATCTCAACCTGCCGACGAGTCTCGTGTTCGCCAACGGCGGCGTCATCGTCTCGGGCGCGCCGCATTTCCTGTTCCTGAAGGACACAAACGGCGACGACAAGGCAGACGTGCAGCAGGTGTTGCACACCGGGTGGGGGATCCGCGATTCGCACGCCGGTCCATCCAGCCTGCAGTACGGGCCGGACAACTTCATCTGGGGTGTCGTCGGCTATTCTGGATACGACGGCCAGATGAACGGCAAGCCGATGCAGTTCACGCAGGGACCCTACCGGTTCAAGCCGGATGGCAGCGAGTTCGAGTACCTGACCACCTCGACGAACAACACGTGGGGGCTGGGTTTCTCGGAGACGTTCGACGTATTCGGCTCGACCGCCAACAACGACCAGAGCTGGTACATGGCGATCCCGAACCGGTATTTTGCTGACGTCCAGGGGCTGCCGGGGACGGGACCTGGCAGCGGCCGTGCGGGCGGTGCCGGGTATCACAGCGCCGCCGCGTTCTATGCGGTCCACCCCACAACTCCGTACATCCGCCAGGTGGATGTGTTCGGCGGGTACACCGCGGCCTCCGGTCACTCTCTCTACACCGCGCGGGCATTCCCGAAAGAGTACTGGAACCGGATTGCGCTCATCACGGAGCCCACCGCGCACCTGGTCGGCCAGGGGGTTCTCGAGAAGGACGGCGCGAGCTTCGTGACACGCGATGGGTGGAATCTGATCTCGAGCGCCGAAGAATGGTTTGCGCCGGTCGCCGCGATGCCCGGGCCCGACGGCGCCGTGTGGGTGGCGGACTGGTACAACTTCATCACCCAGCACAATCCAACGCCGGCCGGTTTCAGCGCCGGTAGAGGGGCGGCCTACGAGACGTCGATGCGCGATCACATCCGCGGACGGATCTACCGCATCGTCTACCGCGGCGCGCCGCCGGCGAAGAAACGGTCGCTCTCCCGGAAGGATCCCGCGGGTCTCGTCGAGGCGCTCGCCGCCGACAACATGTTCTGGCGGCTTCATGCCCAGCGGCTGATCGTCGAACGGGGACAGAAGGACGTCGTGCCGCAGATCATCGCGCTGGTGCGCAATCGATCCGTCGATCAGATCGGCACCAACGGCGGCGCGTTCCATGCGCTGTGGACGCTCCACGGTCTGGGCGAACTGAACACCGGCACGACCGAGGCGTACGGGGCCGCGGTGGAGGCGTTGAAGCATCCCGCGGCCGGCGTGCGCAAGGCCGCCGCGATGGTGCTGCCACGCACCGTGGAGGCGAGCCGGGCCATCCTTGCCGCGGGTGTGCTCCAGGACCCGGACATGCACACACGTCTCGCCGTGACGCTGGCGCTTGCCGACATGCCGACGTCACCCGAGATTGGAGCGGCCCTGTACCAGCAAAGCCAGGCGCCCGACAGCTACGGCGACAAATGGCTGAGCCGCGCGCTCTACATCGCAGCGACCCGCCACCAGAAGAGCTTCACGAGCGCTTATCACGCCGATCGCAGCGCGCTGCCGTACAGCGCGCTGCCGGTGTCCTTGAGGATTGGGAACCTGAAGCCGGATTGGCGAGCGCCTGCCGCTGCGGATCTGGCGAGTGAATGGAAGGACATGCAGGTGCCGGGCAACTGGGAGTCCCGAGGCCTGCCGGATTTCGACGGCGTCGTGTGGTTCACGCGCACGGTCGATCTGCCTCAGGGTTCGACCGCAAGCGCCCTGTCGCTCGGTCCGATCAGAAACAACAGCGAGGTCTGGGTCAACGGCCTGTCGGTCACGCCGACCCCCTTCGCTCCGGCCGGTCCGCCACCAGGCGCCGCGCCGCCTGCCGCGCGTGGGGCTGCGCCTCCGGCCGCGCCGGCGGGTGGCGGCCGTGGATCGGCGACGTACGCTTTGTCGCCGGGCGCGGTTCAGGCTGGGAAGAACACCATCACCGTCCGCATTCAGAACCCGCGCAACGAGGGGGGTTTCGTCGGCACTCCCGAATCGATGTACATCGAGGCCGGGGGCAGCCGCATGCCGCTGGCCGGCACGTGGAAATACCGCGTCGAGCGGCAGACGAACGCCGGTGCGCTGTACACGAAGCCCGGCCAGCTGGCCGCGCACGTCGCGTTTACCCTGGAGGGGGGCCTCGCGGGCGCGGCCGGCGCCGCGCTGCCGCCCGTGGCGGCGCAGACCCCGGACGTCATCGTCCGGCTCAGCGTGATTCCGCAGCAGTTGAAGTTCGATCGAAGCGAACTGACCGTGGCGCCCGGGCAGCTCGTCGAGATCGTGTTCTCGAATCCCGACAGCATGCAGCACAACTTCGTGCTCGGCGCATCCGGTTCACTGCAGCAGATCGGAGCGGCAGCCGATCGGCTTTCGACGTCGCCGACGGGGCTGGCGCAGCAATACGTGCCAGACATCCCGCAGGTCATGGTGTCGACCAAGCTCCTGGAGCCCGGGCAGACCATCACCTTCCAGTTCAGGGCGCCTGCGGCCGTGGGGCAATACCCTTACGTCTGCACGTTCCCGTCACACTGGCAGGTGATGAACGGGGTCCTGAATGTCGTGATGCCTGCGGGCCGCGGGGGACGCGGGGGCCGGTAGGAAAGTTCGAAGTTCGAAGTCTGAAGTCTGAAGTTCGAATGCAGCCAACGTGATGGCGTCGGAGCATTCGAACTTCGACTTTCTGACTTCAGCCTTTCATCTGGCACGCGCAGCTACGATCCGATCCGCGACGCCTTCAGCGTGATGTCTGCGTCCTTCCAGGCATCACGGAACCGCCGCTCGACGAGCTCGGCCTCGTCAGTCTTCCCCTGAGCCTTGAGCGACTGGAGCAGACCGAACAGCGACCATCCGGTGCCGGGGTTGTTCCGGAGGTCCTCCCAGTACACCGCCTCGGCCTCGTCCGGACGTCCGGCCTGGAGCAGCACCGCTCCGAGATTCAGGCGGACCGGCGCATGCCAGTCCGACGGCTCCTGGTAGATGAGCCCGTTCCTCGTACCGCACCGCGCGCTCGAGATGGAGCACGGCCGCGTCCCAGTCCTTCCGCGCCGCGGCGATTTCCCCCGCGACGACTTCAGTGGAAGGCCTCGAGGATCGAAGCTGCGCGTCGACGGGATACCTCGGCCCTCACCCTCTACGATCTGCACGATACTCGCACCTCAGGACGGGGGCCGCCGGAACCACTTTGGCGCACCTCGCACGATCCGGTCCACGTACGCGATCGGAAGCAGTACGGACGGACATTGAGTGTAAATCGCACGCATGTACTCTCGCGACGGGAAGAGGTGCTCGCGCAGGAGGGTCGCCCGGTCGCGCCAGCGGCCTGTGGTCCCGAGATCCGCGCGCACGACGTCGATCATCCGCAGGCCACCTCCAACAAAGCGTGCGGTTGGTTCGATCGGGCCGGCTGTTTTGAGCCGCGCGAGCACGTCGGCCGCAATCCTGGTCCCAAACCGGTCTCGTGCCAGCTCGAGCCCGCGGACCGACACGGCGCGCATCCGCGCCCGCTCGGCACGCCTCACGAACGCCTCCCCGGTCTCGGCTGTCAGACCGCCGGCCAGAAGATGAATATCCCACAGCCACAGCAGGTCGAAGGCGTCCTGATGATGTGCAACACGATGGATACAGGCCAGTAGCAGTGCGTCGGCGAACCCGAGCGTTCGAGCCGGCGGGTCGATTGCCGTAACGGCTCTCGAAGAGCTCCAGGCTTCATCAAATGACAGCGCGTCGGCGAACGGGCGCGTATTGGACAGGCGCCAGTGGAGATCGACGAAATGGTTGAGCGCGCTTCCGTCCGCTCGTGCATATTGTCGTTGCGCGCGGGCGAGCTCACCGTCTGGCTCTCGCTGGCGCGTGTACCCGCACGCGGCAAGTGCGCGCTCCGCCGCGTCGCGCGCCTCACGTCGAATGAAAAGGTCGATATCGCGACTGGGTCGAAGGTATGGTTCTGGGTAGACGATGTACGCCAGTCCGGCGCCCTTGAGGAGCAACACGTCAACGGCCTCCGCCGCGAAGCTCGCGGTGATCCGGCACAGCTCGCGGTATCGCAATAGATCACGGAGCTCAGCTTCCGCGAACCGGCTGGCAGCCTGTTGGTGAACGGTTGCCGGAATCTGTTTTGCGAACCGCAACAGGATGGCCGCAATCAGCACGTCTACGTCGTGAAGACGCGCGCTCTCCCAGAGCGCGTCAAGATCTTCGTGGGCCACGTCGCGGGGTAGAGAACCCTCCGCGAGCGTCGTGCACAAGAGCGCGTCCAAGCCGGCATCCCTGCTGATGGGAAGGGAATTCATGAACTATACGAACGATCGCGAACCGCGAACCCGTGACTATCGTCTCCGTCCCGCGACGGTCCAGTTCCGCGACCAGAGGCCGGAAGCTTCGTCGACCCACCCGGTGGAGAGGTTGACGCGACGCAGCCAGTGGCCGATGTCGGGGTTATAGAGCAGCAGATCCTGACGGCCATCCCCGTTGAGATCGCCGGGTGTGAGCTCCCAGCCGATTTCCCACAGACCGTCGGACTGTTGCATGACGCCTGCGGAGTCGAGCGTCGCGAGCGTCCAGTCGCCGGTCCGCCAGTCGTAGCGCAGCAGCTCGTCGCGGCCATCGCCGTTCAGATCGATCGCCTGCACCGTGCCGCCAGCCGTCCAGTTGCCGGTACGATAGACGAAGAACTGCGACGGATCGCGGAAGCACTGGACCCAGGCGCCGGATTCAGCGTGCCAGAGCACCAGGTCGGCCGCGTTGTCGGCATTGAGGCGCGCCACGACCGGTTGCCAGCCCGCCGTCCATGTGCCGTGGATCAGGCTTGGAGAATTGTCGTTCGTGCTGAACGCCATGGTCCACTGCCCGGTCGACGCGTTGTAGACGAACACATCGGCGCGACCGTCCGCGTTGAAGTCGGCAGCATAGGCGTGCCCGGCTGGCAGGCCTGCACCGTACCGGTAACGGTAGTCGCCGTCTCCGTCGGGAAACGCCTGGAACCAGCTTCCGTTCGCGTGGTGCGCGAAGAGATCGTCGCGACCGTTGCCGTCGAGATCGCCCGACACCACTTCCAAGCCGGCGGGCCACGAGCCCGTCGACGTCACGAACCGGCCGTCGCCGATGCTCATCGCCTGGAGCCACTGGCCAGTCTGCGCGTTGTACACAAAGAGGTCAGTTCGATTATCGTCGTTCAGCCGCAGCGCAAGCGGCTCGCCGGCGACGCTGAACTGGCCCAGCATCTCGCGGAAGCTGCCCGGCGCACCGAGAGCGGACAGCCACGAGCCGGTTGCCGGATCCACCAGGAACGCGTCGTCGTGGGCATCACCGTCGAAGTCCGCGAGCCGCACGGCGACGTGGCTGGCGCGCCGGTAACGACCGTCGTTCTCCTCAAGTGAGGCTTCCGTGTCAACGGGCGGCGGGGGCGCTGACGCCGGCGTCACCGTCGGCACACTCTCGACCGGCGGGCGCGACAGCCCTTTCAACCGCAGCGCCGGATCGCCAAAGAAGATCCAGGTGCGCCGCACGTCCTCGTTGCCGACGACCTTCTTGGCGGCGCGAAGTGCCTCACCGACCGACGTCCAGCTGCCGCGGAAGATCTGCCGGAACAACTCGCGATCCATCGACGCCTGCCACGCGGCATCCGTCATGCCCGACGATGCCCAGACGCCGATCGCCCCGCCATTGGGCGCCCGAACGAGCGCTTCGGCAAGGCTCTCTTCCGGGAAGAGCCCGTGGAAGAATCCGGCGAAGCAGGTCATCGCGACGACCAGCGGCAGCCTCGAACCGTTGTCGAGCGTCGCAGCGTCTGCGGCGGTCAGAAGATTGCCGCGCCACACATCGACAGAACCGTGCCCCTGATAGTTGACGAGGACGGCACCTTCGGAAAGGCGCGTACGCAGGGTCTGCGCAGGATTGGGATCCTGGTCGCGTCTCAGATGATTCACCTGATAATCCGACGGCACAAGCATACCCGCGTCGGCGTTCGCCGTGGCGAACGCCGCGGGATCCCCTTCGCCAAGATCGTTGCGGCCATCGTCAGAGACCAGAAGCACCGAACGGTGCCACGACTCCGAAGAGGACAGCTCGTAGCCGACGATCTTGTCGACCATGGTCGCGACTTCGGCCGCCGTCCGGGCGGGCAGCCGACCGACCGCAGCCAGATCCGCGAAGCCGTCCCCATCAGCGTCGGCAAACCAGTCGTCCGACGCGGTCTCGAGTACATCGGTCGGCACGATTCGCGTCGGCACCAGATCCGGCTCGCCGAGGCCCTGGTAGTCGCGGGGATCCGTGGTGGCGTTCCCGACGAGCAGCACGAACCGCGGCGGCTTGGACCAGGACTCCGCGGCGCGCATCAGGAAGTCGCGGATGGCGATCGGTGTTTTCTGGCCGTAGGCAAACTCGTCGTAGATGTCCTGCACGTCCACGATCTGCACGGCGTAGCCCTGTGACTGCCGCAGGTTCTTGAGCGGTGTGAGCGCGCCTGCGAACGCCGCGTCCGTGATCATGACGACGTCGCCCGCCTGTCCCGCGCGGTTGAGCGTGGACGGCAGGTTCGTGTGTTCGGCGGCCGGGGATGCGACGGCGTCCGACGTGGTCACGAACAGCTTGCGCGGTGTCCCGGCGGGCACCGTGAAGTTGATGGACCAGGCGCCGCCGTCAGCGGCCACCGTGCCGAGCAGTTCCCGGGATGCCACGTCCCCCGTCACGTCGAATATGCGGATGGCCGCGTTCGTGAAGCCGGTAATCGTCAGCGTCTGGCCGGCGTCGGCGGTGAGCGTGACCTGACTGCCGTCCGCCCGATACGCACGCTGATACGCGAGGCGCACGGACTCGACGAGGGTCATGTCGTCGACGCCGCCGCGCGCCTCGAAGCTCACCGTATTGTCCCCGCTCGTCAGCAGCGCATGCGGCACCGGAAATGCCGCCACCGCCGCCGTGCGACCGTCGAACACCATCTCGCCCACGTCCACGCCGTTGACCAGAACCCCGACGCGATGATCGTCCGCCGCCCCGAGCGCGGTCACCCCCTGCAGCGATACTTCGAGCTGTGCCGCCGTGGCGGGCGGATCGGCCACCTGCGGCAGCGTGAGCAGCTGCGTCGTGGCGGCCCCGTCCATAATCAGCGGCCCGAAGAAATTCTCCTCATCGCCGTTCTGAAGCGCCGCAAAGAAAATCTCGCGATCCTTGCGCTCGACCGTGTGCGTGAAGGACGCGCCAGCGGGTGTGCCCGCAGTACGGGCGTCCACCGCCGGAAGGCGGAGCCCTCTGCCTGTGCCGGCGGTGATCCAGTACGCGCGCCTGTCAGTGAATGGCGTGTCGACTCCGGTCCCGTAGAACTCGACGGCGTCGCCGGCGTCCAACGTGCCGTCGGACTCACCGGTGACGATCATCGGCCGCTCGACCCCGTCCACCACGAGGCGCAGATTTCGCGGATCGACCGCCGGGCTGAGCCCGGCGGACAGCAACGCCGCCCGGTTCAGCCGGTACCAGCCCGCGGTTCGCACCGAGATGCGCGCACCACACTGCGACGCGATGGCCCACTGCTCACGCATCTCGGCAGACGCGTCTGGCCGAGCCGATCCGGAGACCAATTCATTCAGCGGACGAGCACGCGTGCGCAGGCGCGCTGGAGCGGTTGGCCGCAGCGGCTGAGGGACGACAATTCGAACCTGGTTCGGTGCTTCAAGACGTTCGGAAGCTATCGAAAGGCGCTCGGAGACTTCGGTCCGCGCCGGTGGCGCGTCGGAGGGCGCGCTGCCGGCCGCCGCGGAGGTGCCCGGCACCACCTGGGGTGCACCAACGCGCACCGGCTGGCCGGTCGCGGTCGTCGCGCGTGGGGTTGCGGCGCGGCTTTCCGTCGTCCCGCTCACCGTGGCACGCGGTGTTCCCGCCTGGCCGGTCGCCGACGCTGCAGCCTTCGGCGTCGCGACGGTCGGCGATTCAATTGGCGGAACTCTCGCGGGCGTTCTATTGTCAGGCCGAGGATTGGCTGCCGGCGGCATATAAATCGGCGCGCCCGCAATGACGATCGGCGGCGCAGCGACCGGCTGTTGTTCCGATACGGAAAGCGCCGCGGGCTCCTCCGACTGCACCCGAACAACTGTCAGCTCCTCGAGCAGAGGCGAGTTCGTCGCCGGCGTACTGGGACTGGGAGCTGCCGGCTCTCCTGTCGACAGTGGCGCGGCGGTATCGCTCGGCCGTCGTGCTTGCTGCCCTTGCGTCTCCTGCGCTCGAGAGTCGCGGGGCGGTGCGGCGTTCTCGTCCTTGTGTTTGCTCTTGTCTGTCTCTTTGTCGGACGTCGGCACAATCGGGCCGTGCAAGATACGCTTGCCGTTCAGATCGATATCCTCGATCCAATACTGCACCCCCTTCTCGAGGGCCACCGGCGACTCGTCCTTCCACGAGTACGAGTGTCCTGCCGGCATCGCGATGCCCGCTGGAACGAACAACGCCGAGCCCGCCACGAGCTTTGGAGTCAGCTTCGTGTGTGCACCGCCGACCTCTCGGTAGACGTCGAACCCGAGATTGTCGACCTCGTACCCCGTGCGCCAGGTGATCGCGATGCCGGCGGCTGTGCGCGCAGCGGTCATGTCGCCCATGCGGACCGCTGTCAGCACGGGGCGCTCCCAGGCCATCCAGTGGTAAGTCGTTCCCGACGTGTTGACCGTCGCATCGGTGCCGACCTGGAACCCGTCCGCTTCGAGCACCTGGATCGCGTTCGTCAGGCCTGCCGACGCCCAGAATCTTTCCGACTGGTCGGTCGAGGCCCCCATGGCGTTCGAATGCTGAACGGTCGAGTTCGCCGATGACGGTCGGACGATCATGTACTCCGGCTGGAAGCCGACGCCCGTGATGCTCCGGTTGTCCGTGGCGTTCCCCGTGTAGGAGCCGACCTCCATCTTGCCGGCGATCCGATTCCACGCGACATACTGATACGCGATGCCGTTCGTGTTGACGCGTGCGTCCGTCCCAACCTGGAAGCCGTCAGCCTCCAGCGCTTGAATCAGGTTCGCGGCAGATCCCGTGAGGTCGAATTCGAAGCTGATGTCGCCGGTCATGGTCGAGGAGCGATGCACCACATCGTTCGCGCTCTCTGGCATGACGATCACGTACTCGGGTTGAAAGCCGAGGCCGGTGATGCTCCGGTTGTCGGCGCCGTTGCCGGTGTAGTTGTTGACCACCATCTCGCCGGCGCCACTGCTGAACGCGATCCACTGGTAAACCACCCCAGAACCGTTCACGCGTGCATCAGTGCCGATAGTGAACCCGTCGGCGTCGAGCGTCTGCACGAGGTTGGCCGTCAACGCCGTCGCACCCGTCGCCGGCTTGGAAGCGTCGCCATACATGCGCGACGAGCGAAAGACGCCGGTCTGCGCGGTCTCGCCCTTGACGATCACGAAATCTGGCCGGAAGCCGAGTCCCGTTATGGCTCGATTGTCGGTGGCGTCGCCGGTGTAGGTCCCCGAAATCATCTGTGGGGGACCTTGGATGCGCGTCCACGCGATGTAGAAATGGTTGATCGTGTTCTCGTTGACGACGAGTGCCGTACCCACCTGGAAGCCGTCGGCCTGAAGCGCCTGGACGCGGTTGGTCAGATTAGCAGTTCCGTCGAAGAACATGGAATCATCCACGGCCGCACCGATCGCAGCGGAGTGCTGCGTTGCCTTCCGACCGTTCGACGACAAGGTGATGACATACTCCGGCTCGAAACCAACGCCTGTGATGTTCCTGTTGTCAGTTCCGTTTCCGACGTAGGACCCCTGATCGATCTGACCGTTCACCTCATTCCAGACGATGTAGTGATAGGTGACCCCGTTTGCGTTGTTCTCCGCAGCGGCGGTGTTCAGCGTAAAGCCGTCGGCATCGATGGACTGGAACCAGCCGGTCGTCACCGTTGCGGAGAAAATCAGGCCATTCGTGCCGGCCGCCAATGAACTTGACGTCACCGCGATGGCACTCGCCGCGGATGCAGACATGACGAACACGACGTCCCCTGGAAACCCGACGCCCGTGACTGCCCTCCCCGCTGCGCCGTTTCCTGTGTACGTGCCCAGCTTCATCTTGCCTGGGATCCCCTTGAACGCCATCCAGTAGTACTCGACGAGGTTACTGTTTACGCGCGCATCGCTTCCGATCGTGAAGCCGCCGGTATCGAGCGACTGAATCAGATTGGCCGTCAGCGCGGTGGCGCCCGTCATCGGCTTCGCCGCGTCGCCCGTCATCGTCGATGTCCGGATGACGCCGATCTGCGTCGCGTCTCCCTTGATGATGACGACGTCGGGCTGGAAGCCCAGTTCCGT
>CAYZBZ010000029.1:6195-25704 GCA_964476725.1 uncultured Vicinamibacterales bacterium | reverse complement strand
TGTCCCGTTTCAACACAGCAAATACGCGATTTGTAACTGTTTGACGCGCCGGTGTGCGTGCGGCCGGGGTGTTTCAGGCATGACTTTAACTGACAGTAAGGTACGGTGTATGCTGTGGCGTTCGGTCCGGCGATTCTGACGATAACGCTATTCGACTCACAGATTTCGTCGTTGCCTTGGCAGCCGGGGATTTCGAGCGCCGCGACTCCTTCGGTTGGGCTGACCGCGTGTCGAGGTCGCGCGTGCGATCGCCGCGCAAGCCGGCACTCTGGCGCCATGACGGTTCGCGTCTTCTGGCACTCTGGCACCTTTGACACCTTTGGCACCGGCACCTTGCGGAACTGAACGCCGCGGCACCCTGCGGAACCCCGCAGAACCCTGCGGAACCGAGCATTGGCACCCTGGCACTCTGACACTCTGACGCGGTAGATTACGGGCGATGGCTCGCGAAGTTGATATTCTGGCGGCGCCGACCCTCAAGCACTTGCGCGAGCGTTGGTGGGACGAGGCGTTCACCGCGTTCGTGAAAGAAACCGTCCAGCCCCGCGCGGGACGGCGCATCCTGGACGTCGGCTGCGGCACGGGCACGGCCGAGGTGCACCTGTCTCGGCTGCATCTGAGCCAGGTGTGGTTCGTGGCGGTCGACCTGATGGCGGACCGCGTGCGCGAGGCGCTCGCGGCGGCCCATTCGCACAACATCCGCGCGAGCTTTGCGGCCGCCGATGCGTGCGCGCTGCCGTTCGTGAGCGCGAGCTTCGACTCGGCGTTCTGCGTCGCGGTGCTACAGCACATCGGCAACGTCCCCGCAGCGATCCACGAGCTCGCACGCGTGACGCGCCCCGGGGGGCGGATCGTGGCGGTGGAGCCGGACAACGCTGCGCGATACTTCTACAGTTCGTCGAACGCCGGGATGCGCGCCTACGAGCTGGCTGGCCAGTTCTTCGCGACCGTCGCGCGTCAGCGTGGCGATGCGACCGATCTCGCTGTCGGCCCCAAGCTGCCGACGCTGTTCGCTCGGAGCGGGATCGATCTGCTCGACGTGCAGCTGTTTCCGGTATCGCGCGCCCAGCTGGGCCCGCCGCCGGCCGCCGTGTGGGACGGACGCCGCCAGGCCGTGCGGCAGGCCATCGAGCGCGCGGGCGATCCCGGCATCCGGCGGATGGGAGAGGACTACGTGAAGCGCCTCGACGAGTACGCCGAAGATGCGAAGTCGGCCGGCGCCGCGTTCGTCGAGCTGCAGAACACGATGCTGTTCGCCACGGTAGGCCAGCGCGGCGAGTAGGACCAGCCGGGTGCCCGGCGCGTCCAGACGACCATCATGGTTCTCCAGCTCTCGGGACGAGGTACGGTGACGCCACGCGCGCAGGGATGGGAAGGGTGGGACGAGTACGCCCCGTTCTACGACTGGGAAAACGCGCGCACCGTCGCGCGGCGCGACGTCGCGTTCTGGCAGCGGCTTGCCTCCGCCCAGGAAGGACCGGTGCTCGAGCTGGGATGCGGCACGGGGCGCATATCGGTGCCGGTGGCACGCGCGAGCGCGCGCGTCGTCGGCATCGACCGCTCGGCGGAAATGCTCGCCCGCGGACGACAGCGGCTTCGTCGCGCGCGGTTGCAGCACCGCGCGCGGCTCGTCCGGGGGGACATCCGCATGCTCCCGTTCCGGTCGAGGCCGGGGTTCGACCTCGTCATGGCGCCGTACGGCATCCTTCAGTCGCTGACGCGCGAGCGCGATCTTTCCGACACCCTCGCTTCGGTCGCGCGCGTGTTGCGCCGCGGCGGACTCTTCGGCATCGACCTCGTGCCCGATCTGCCGCGCTGGTCGGAATACGAAGGACGGACGAGCCTCGCGGGTATGCGCGGGCGCGGCACGCGGCTGACGCTCGTCGAGTCGGTCCGGCAGGACCGCAGGCGCCGGCTCACGATCTTCGACCAGGAATACATCGAGCGGCGCGGCCGCGAGCGCCGCGTGCACCGCTTCTCGCTGACGTTCCGCACGCTCTCGGTGCCGCAGATGGCGAAACGCCTCGAGGCGGCAGGGTTCCGGATCCAGGCGGTGCTCGGCGACTACCAGGGAGGGCCGTGGGACAACCGGGCCGACGTCTGGGTGATCCTCGCGGAGCGACGATGAGGGGTTCAGGGGTTCAAGGGTTCAGGGGTTCAGGGTTGCCAACCTTCCGGGGGGCGCGGCCCGTGTGGTAGCATCAACGGTCATTTTCCTCGTTCAAATCGGGAGATTCCACCATGTCCGGCCATTCAAAATGGCACACGATCAAGCACAAGAAGGGTGCCGCGGACGCGAAGCGCGGCAAGATCTTCACGCGGATCATCAAGGAGCTGACCGTCGCCGCGCGCGGCGGCGGCGGCGACCCTGACAGCAATCCGCGCCTGCGCACGGTCGTGGCCGAAGCCAAGTCGGTCAACATGCCCGCCGACAACATCAAGCGGGCGATTCAGCGCGGCACGGGCGAGCTGCCGGGCGTCTCGTACGAGGAGATCACCTACGAAGGCTACGGGCCCGGCGGCGCCGCCGTGATCGTCGAGACGCTCACGGACAACAAGAACCGCACGGTCGGCGAGATCCGCCACGTGCTGGCGAAGTACGGCGGCAACCTCGCGGCGGAAAACAGCGTCGCCTGGATGTTCGACAAGAAGGGCTACATCGTCGTCGAGAAGACGAAGGCGGACGAGGACACGCTGATGGCCGCCGCCATCGACGCGGGAGCGGACGACCTGCGCGACGACGGGGAAGCCTGGGAGATCGTGTCGGCGCCGGAGGCGTTCCAGAAAGTGCTCGAGGCGGTCAAGGCGCTCGGGATCACGCCCGGCGCGGCCGAAGTCGCGTTCCTGCCGCAGAACTACGTGAAGCTCGAAGGCAAGCCCGCCCAGCAGATGATCAAGCTGATGGACGCGCTCGAGGAGCACGAAGACAGCAAGAAGGTCTGGTCGAACGCCGACATCGAAGAGAAGGAGATCGAGGCGTCATTGGCGTGAGGATCTTCGGGATCGATCCCGGCTCCGAGCGTACCGGTTACGGCTGTGTCGAGATAATCGGCGGTCGTCAGCATCTGGTCATCTGCGGCACGCTTTCGGCTCCAGCCCGTTCGACCTTTCCGGAAAAGCTGAAGCACATTCACGAGGGCCTGGCGGCGCTGCTGGCGCGGCACAGGCCCGACTGCGTGGCTGTGGAGAACATCTTCCACGCGCGCAACGTCCGCAGCGCGCTCAAGCTCGGGCACGCCAGAGGCGTGGTGCTGCTGGCGGCATCAGAGGCTGGATTGTCCGTCGTCGAGTACGCGCCCGCGGAGATCAAGCGGGCGGTGGTCGGCTTCGGCCGGGCGGAGAAGCACCAGGTGCAGCAGATGGTCAAGCTGCTGCTCGGCCTGGACGCCGCACCCTCTCCGCACGACGCGGCCGACGCGCTGGCGGTGGCGATCTGCCACCTGAACAGCACGACCGGCATCGTCGCGGACCTTTCGAAAGGCCTGGGATTGCCCCGAGCGCGGTCGAGAGGCGCGCGCGCGCCCGCGGAGAAACCCCGGACGGCGCTCCGTTCGTGGAGAGATTATCGGCCGTGACTTGCCTTTTCGCGGACGAAGCCCACGCAGATCACGAAGCAATCCTGGTCGATGCCGCCGTGTGCTTCGTGGGTGTCGTGCGTGTGAGAACGATCAGGAACGCCCGGTGATCGCGCACCTGCGGGGCACCCTGCTCGAAAAGCACCCGAGCCGTCTGATTGTCGATGTCGGGGGGGTGGGGTACGACGTCCAGGTGCCCCTCTCGACGTTTTACGTGCTCGGCGCGCCCGGAGCGCAGGTGACGCTGCGCGTGCACACGCACGTGCGCGAAGAGGTGATCGCGCTGTACGGGTTCGCGACACCGCTCGAACAGGAGCTGTTCGAGCGGTTGATCGGGATCAGCGGCATCGGGCCGAAGCTGGCGCTCGCGGTGCTGTCAGGCATCGAGCCGGTCGAGCTGATCAAGGCGATACGGCTGCAGGACGTCGCGCGCCTCACCGCAATCCCGGGGGTCGGAAAGAAAACGGCGGAGCGGATAGGTCTCGAGCTGAAAGATCGGCTGCCGGCGGCGATGCAGGCCGCAGGGCAGGCGCCGATCGACGTGGCCCCGGAGGATCAGTTCCGGGCCGACGTGCTCTCGGCGCTGTTGAATCTCGGCTACCAGCGCGCGGTGGCGGAGAAGGCCATCGAGAAGGCGCTCAAAGGCTCGCCCGAAGGCGGTTTCGAACAGGCGCTGCGCGCGGTCCTCCGTGGCTTGATGAAGAGTTAGGAGCTACGAGTCAACGGCCCGAGCGTAAGCGAGGGCTGGTAGGCGGCGGGGGTGGGCCCCGCCGCAAAGTAAAAAATGACCGACGACCGCATCGTCACCTCCGCCCGGGTAGACGAGGACGCCCAATACGAGGCGGGGTTGCGCCCCCGCACGCTCGACGAGTACATCGGGCAGGCGCGCGTGCGCGAGAACCTGCACGTGTCCATCACCGCCGCAAAGCAGCGTGGCGAGGCGCTGGATCATGTGCTGCTCTACGGCCCGCCGGGGCTCGGCAAGACGACGCTGGCGTGCGTCATCGCGAACGAGCTCGGGGTGGCGATCCGGCCGACGGCCGGCCCGGTGATCGAGAAAGCTGGCGATCTGGCCGCGATGCTGACGAACCTTCAGGAGCGCGAGGTGCTCTTCATCGACGAGGTGCACCGGATGAGCCCGGCGATCGAGGAAATCCTCTATCCGGCGATGGAGGACTACGAGCTCGACATCATGATCGGCCAGGGTCCGGGCGCCCGATCGGTCAAGGTGCCGGTCCAGCGTTTCACGCTCATCGGCGCGACGACGCGGACGGGGCTGCTGACGGCCCCGCTGCGCGCGCGCTTCGGTATCGTGCACCGGCTGGACTTCTACGGCGAGGACGACATCCGCGAGATCGTGCAGCGGTCGGCGCGCATCATCGGAGTGCCGATCGACCACGACGCCTCGGTCGAGATCGCGAAGCGATCGAGGGGCACGCCGCGGGTGGCGAACCGGCTGCTGCGCCGGGTGCGCGACTACGCGCAGGTGCGCGCGAGCGGGCACATCACCCTGGACGTCGCGCATCGCGCGCTGCGGCTGCTCGAGGTGGACGAGCTCGGCTTCGACGACATCGATCGGCGGCTGTTGCGCACGATCATCGACAAGTTCAACGGCGGCCCGGTCGGCGTGGCAAGCCTCGCGGCGGCGATGAGCGAGGAGCGCGACGCCATCGAGGACATCTACGAGCCGTTTCTGATTCAGATCGGCTTCATCGATCGGACGCCTCGCGGACGGGTGGCGACGGCGAGGGCGTACGAGTATTTCGGGCTGACGGCTCCGGGAAAGGATCGTCTGTGGTAGGGGACTCCGTGGGGGAGGCCGGTCGGCCTGCCCGTGTGGTGCGCAACGTCAAGATCGCCGGACTGTCGACGTACGTGCCCCCTCGGGTGTTGACGAACGACGACCTCGAAAAACTGGTCGACACGAGCAACGAGTGGATCCTGCAGCGCACGGGCATCAAGGAGCGCCACATCGTCGATCCCGGCGTGGCGACGTCCGACCTCGCGAAGGAAGCGGCCATCGGCGCCATGCGGCAGGCCGGCGTCACGCCGGACGACATCGGGTTCATCGTCGTCGGCACCACCACGCCCGACACGATCTTTCCGAGTACCGCGTGCCTGCTGCAGCACAAGATCGGCGCGCGGCGGGCGTGGGGATTCGATCTGGGGGCGGCCTGCTCGGGGTTCACCTACGCGCTGACGACCGGCATGCAGATGGTCGCGACAGGCGCGCACGACCACGTGCTCGCGGTCGGCGCCGACGTGATGTCGAGCATCATCGACTACACCGATCGGACGACGTGTGTGCTGTTCGGCGACGGGGCGGGGGCGGTCGTGCTGTCGCCAGCCGGGGAAGGGGAGCCGCACATCATCGACTTCGCGCACGAGATCGATGGGCGCGGGGGGCCGGCGCTCTGCATGCCGGCGGGGGGCAGCAAGATGCCCGCCTCTCACGAGACGGTCGAGAAGCGGCTCCACTACGTGAAGCAGGACGGCGCCACGGTATTCAAGTTCGCCGTCCGCAAGAGCGAGGAGATCTGCCGGCGCGTGCTCGAGCGCAACGGCCTCGACCCGTCCGATCTCGACCTCTTCGTCTCGCACCAGGCGAACCGCCGGATCATCACCGCCGCGGCCGAACGTCTCGGCCTGGCCGACGAGAAAGTGATCATCAACCTGGACATGTACGGCAACACGACGGCCGCGACGATCCCGCTGGCGCTGGCCGACGCAGTCCGCCAGAAGCGGCTGAAGAAGGGGGATCTGGTGCTCCTGGCATCCGTCGGCGCCGGCTTCACGGTCGGCGCTGTGCTCCTGAGGTGGAGCCTGTAGTCGTGCCGCCGGCTTTCCGCATCTTCCTCCTTTCTCCAGCCAACTGCGCCGGGCTGCGCGCGCGCTTGGTGATGTCCGATCGCGCCGCGCTTCCGCTGGCCGCGCGCCTGCGCAGCGCGGATGGCGCGCCGCTCGGCGACGTCTTCAGTTTCATGAGTGGCCTGTATTTTCGCGGGAAGCTCGCGTACAGCCGCGCGTTCGCGAGCCCTCCCGATCGCGAATCTCCGATCTCCGGCCCCGGCGTGCTCGTCATCACCCCGACGGCCGGGCTGCGCTCGGCCGACACGCCCGTCACGCTCGACGCGCTCCGCGCGTTCGCCCAGGTGGAGGTCGCCCCCGACAACCCGAAGTACCGCCGGCCGCTCGAGCGCAGCGCCAGGGCGGTCGCGGCAGACGTCGGCCCGGACTGCGACGTGGTCCTGCTCGGGAGCATCGCGTCGCCGAAATACGTGGACGTGCTGCAGGGGATCTTCGGCGAGCGGCTGATGTTCCCCTCGGAGTTCGTGGGCCGGGGGGACATGAGCCGCGGAGGCTTGATGCTGCGGTGTGTGTCGTCGAGGCAGGAGCTGGAGTACCTGCCGGTCGCGGGCGCCGTGCGACACGGGCAACGGCCGCCGAAGCTCGATCCTGCGACGCGCCCCAACGCGTTTACCGCGAAGATCGCGAAATGACGCACAGGTGCGTGGATCTTCGAAAGTACCTCTCCTTCGTTTCACCACAGAGGCAGCCGTAGCGCAGCCCTTGAGGGCTGCCTGACGGATACACAGACCAACACATGATTGTTCTCCGTTCGCTCCGTTGGCTCTGTGGTGACATTCGGTGCTCGTGTTGGTTCGCTGCGGTTTTGAAACTGCTTCTGCGGTCGCCGACGGGGGCGGTAGAATGCCGCGATGCGTCACGGACGTCGCTGGCGTGTGTCTGCGCTCCCGCCGGTTCTGCTGTGTCTTGCGGTGAACGTTCAGATCCAGGACACAGGTCGGAAGCCGCCTCCGACCGTCTCCGGAGTGAACCGTTCGACGCTGAATGAGGGTCGGGCGTTCCTGAAGTCCAACGAATTGGAACGCGCCCGCGCCAGTTTAGAGGCAGCGCTTGCCCGCGATCCCGCCTCTGCGGAAGCGCATTACCTGCTGGGACTCGTCGCGGAGCGCCGGAAGGATCTGACTGCCGCAGCCGCCTCCTATGCGTCCGCCGTGCGCTATGCTCCCACAATGGCAGAGGCCCACGACCGCCTGGGCTTTGTGCTGGGCCAGAGCGGCCGCACGCGGGAAGCGCTCGACGAGTTCGAACGCGCGGTTCAACTCGCGCCCACCCTGTTCGATGCGCAGTATCATCTCGGCGCAACGCGGTGGTGGACGCGGGATTTCATCGGTGCGCTTCCGGCACTGGAGGCAGCCGTCAGGTTGAGGCCAGGGCACGCCGAAGCGCGGTATTACCTTGGACTCACGCTCGAAAGTGAGGGGCGACTCGACGCCGCAGTTCTGCAGCTGCGGCAAGCGGTCCGACTGAATCCGCGGCTGGCCGTGGCAGAAACTCGGCTCGGCATCGCGCTTCAAACGACCGGCGATCTCGACGGCGCGATCAGGCACCTCGAGGCCGCTGTTCGCCTGGATCCCTCAGCAGTTGACGCGCAGAACAGCCTCGGCCTGGCGCTGTCGCAAAAAGGCCGCGGCGACGAAGCCGTCGCGGTCCTCCGGCGACTCGTCGCCGCGCAGCCGTCACACATTCCCGCACGGCTGAATCTCGGGGCCGCGCTCATGCAGCAGGGAAACCTTGCGGAAGCGGTCGCCGTCTACCGGGCCCTGGTCGAGCTCGACCCGGGCAACGCCGAAGCGTTCTACAACCTTGGCCTCGCGCTGAAGCAGCGTGACGAGTTCGCCGCCGCGGAAATTGAACTGCGGCGGGCGATGTCCCTCGATGCCCGGTTGCCCGAGGCGCCATTCACCTTGGGCGTCGTGCTCTGGCAGACCGGACGCCCGGCAGAGGCCACGCAGCAGTTCCGCGAAGCGATCGCTCGTAAGCCGGATTACGCCGACGCGCACTACATGCTCGGCACCGTGCTGAAGCAGCAAGGCGCGATCGACGAAGCGATCGCGGAGTTCCGCAAGGCCATCGAGTACCGGCCGGCGTCCGCCGAGGCGCACCTGAACCTCGGCCAGCTTCTCAAACGGCTGGGACAGGAACAGGCGGCAGCGACGGAACTTGCGGAAGCGGAACGCCTGAATCGAAGGACGGCGAATGCCCAGGCCTCGACGTTTGCGGTAAGTGTCGGGATGGAGAAGCTGAAGCGGAGCGATTATGCCGGCGCCATCGCACAATTCCGTGAGGCCGTACGCCTGGCGGCAGACAATCCGCAGGCCCACTATCAGCTCGCCCTTGCGCTTCGACACACCGGCGCCCGGGCGGAGGCTCGCGTTCATTTCGCCGAAGCACAGCGCCTTTCTCCTCGCCTGCGGCCACCTCGAGACCAGCCCCAAGACCAGCAATGACTAGCCGCATGATCGGTCGTTTGCTCCCCATACTGTTGTCAGTCGCGGCGGTATTCGCCGTGGCAGGGCTCGGCGTTCGCGCCTGGACAGCGGAGCCCGCGCAACCCGGGTTCTCGTTCAGGAACATCGCGCGCGAGGCAGGGCTGACGGCGATCACGATCTTCGGCGGGACCGAAACCAACAGGTACCTGCTCGAGACGACGGGATGCGGCGTCGCCGTGCTCGATTTCGATGGCGACGGCTGGCTCGACATCTTCGTGGTCAACGGCTCCATCCTCCGGGGCTTTCCGCGGGGAGGCGCCCCGACCAGTCACCTGTATCGCAACAGACGCGACGGCACGTTCGAGGACGTGACCGCAAGGTCGGGCCTGACCCAGAGCGGCTGGGGACAGGCCGCCTGCGCAGGGGACTACGACAACGACGGGCACGACGACCTTCTCGTCACGTACTGGGGGCAGAACCGCCTGTTTCACAACCGCGGAGACGGCAGATTCGACGACGTCACCACTCGGGCTGGCCTGAAGACGGCGAGGCCACGTTGGGGAGCGGGCTGTGCCTTCCTCGATTACGACCGCGACGGCCGCCTGGATCTGTTCGCAGCCAATTACATCGACTTCGATCTCGCCTCGGCTCCCGTGCCCGAATCGGGCCTCTGCCGCTACAAGGGGATCCCGGTCGCGTGCGGTCCTCCGGGGCTTCCCGGAGGCACGAACGTGTTGTATCGCAACACCGGCAACGGCACGTTCGACGAGGTATCGGACCGCGCAGGCATCACCCGCGCAAGCGGGACCTACGGGCTCGGTGTGAGCACGCTCGACTTCAATGACGACGGCTGGATTGACGTGTACGTGGCCAACGATTCCAATCCGAGTGCGCTGTACCTGAACAACGCCGACGGGACATTCAAGGACGTCGCGGTGGCGGCGGGCTGCGCGTACAGCCAGGATGGAAAACCACAGGCGGGTATGGGCGTCGCGGTCGGCGACTACGACCGCAACGGGACCGTGGATCTCTTCAAGACCAATTTCGCCGGCGACACCTCAACGCTCTATGCCAACGACGGCAGAGGTTCCTGCGAAGACCGGACGTTCGCCGGCGGCATTGGCGTGAACACCCGCTGGCTCGGGTGGGGGGTTGGGTTTCTGGATCTGGACAACGATGGCTGGCTCGATTTGTTCCTCGTCAACGGCCACGTGTATCCCGAGGTCGAGCGCCTGAAAACCGAAGCGGGGTACAAGCAGCAGAAGATCGTGTACCGCAATCTCGGCAACGGACGATTCGAGGACCTCTCGGGGCGCCTGGGTCCGCCGGTGACGACGCCTGCAGCCGGCCGTGGAGCGGCGTTCGCCGATCTCGACAACGATGGCGACGTCGACGTCGTCGTCAACAACGTCCATGCCGAGCCGGATCTGTTCAGGCTCGACTCGCCGGCGGATGCGCATTGGGTGACGCTGAAGCTGATCGGCACGCGCTCGAACCGGAGCGCCATCGGGGCGCGCGTCCGGCTGTTCGGTCCCGGCGGGATGCAGCTGCAGGAAGTCCGCGGCGGCGGCAGTTACTTTTCGCAGAACGACCTGCGCGTGCATTTCGGACTTGGACGATCGGCGGTGATTGAGCGCGTGGAGATCCGGTGGCCGAACGGGCTCGAAGAGCAGTGGAAGAGCCTCGACGCCGATCGCATCGTGACCGTCCGGGAGGGAAGCGGCACCGTGATGCCGGACGCACGATGACCTCGTCCGTTGTCGTACGCCCGTGCGCTGCGTTCGCGGTGTGGGTTGTACTCGCCATGACTGGAGGCAGGGCTGAAACCCTGCGCTACGGGTCGTCAGGGACGGAGCCGTGTGCCGCACAGGATCGGGCCGCCGATCCAGCGGCGGTGCTGTCCGAAGCGCGCCGTCTCATCGACCAGGGCCAACCGCGGGCGGCGATCGAGAAGCTCAATGCGCTGAAGGACGCCGGGCGCCCCGACGTCGCTCGGTTGCTCGGTGTCGCCTACTACCATGCGGACGACTACACCCGCGCGATCGAGCATCTGGCGCCGGTCGTCGGAAAACTTCCGGAAGGCTCGATCGAGCGAAGGGAAGCGGTGCAGGTGTTGGGGCTTTCGAGCTTCCTCGCCGGGCGCTTCGCCGACGCCGTGCCGTGGCTGGAGGCGACGCGGGCGTGGGCCGGAAACGCGGAGCTTGGGTACATCCTCGGACAGGCGTACGTGCAGACCCATCAGCCCGATCGCGCTCGCGAGGCATTTGCCGCGACGTTCGGCGTGCCCGCGGATTCGGCCGCTGCCCATCTCGTCGCCGCGCAGATGATGATCCGGCTGGACTTCGAGCCATTCGCCGAGGCTGAGTTGAAGCGGGCGATCGAGAAGGACCCCAAACTGCCCCAGGCACATGCGCTGCTGGGGCAGATCGCGCTCTTCCGCGGCCGGCTGGACGAGGCCGTTGCGCTGACCGAGCGCGAGATCGCGTTGAACCCCGCAAACGCGATGGCGTTCTACCAGCTCGGCGATGCGAAGGTGCGCCAGTTGAAATGGGATGAGGGGATTGTCGACCTGCAGAAATCCATCTGGCTGAATCCGTTCTACAGCGCCCCGTACATCGTCCTTGGAAAGACGTACATGAAGAAGGGACAGCCCGCCATGGCCGAGGGCATGCTGAGCCGTGCCATTCAATACGATCCCAACAACCGCTCGGCGCACTACCTCCTTGGGCAGCTGTTTCAGCAGACCGGCAGGCTTGCGGACGCGAAACGGGAATTCGCCATCGCGGAAGGCCTTCAGGGCCAGGCAGGCCGCTGACGTGGCTCGTGCCGCGGGACAATTCTCGCACGCGTCACTGTTTATGATTGGGGTCATCCTGATTGGCGCGCTGATGATGCTGGTGCGCGACGTCAATGGCTACGACCGTCGCATCGCTGCATCATGGGACGTCACTTTCACCGACGTGGCCGAACGCGCGGGCCTGCGCGAGCCGATCGTCTACGGCGGCCTCGACCGCAAGCGATTCATCATCGAGACCAACGGCGCGGGCGTTGCTCTCATTGACTACGACAACGACGGCTGGCTCGACGCGCTCACCCTCAGCGGAACACGCCTCAAGGACGGTACAAGGGAAGAGGTGGATTCTTCACCCGTCTCAGCGCCGACCAATCGCTTGTACCGAAACCGGCGGAATGGCACTTTTGAGGACGTGACCGACGCCGCCGGCTTGCGCCGGACCGGATGGGCGTCGAGCGTCTGCGCGGGCGACTACGACAACGACGGGTGGACGGATCTGTTCGCCACCTACTACGGCCGGAACGTCCTCTACAGGAACCGCGGCACCGGGCGCTTCGAGGACGTCACCAGCCGTGCGGGCTTCGCCGAGCGCGCCTCGCGCTGGGGTTCGGGCTGCACGTTCGTCGATTACGATCGCGACGGCAGGCTCGATCTTTTCGTGGCCAACTACCTGCGGTTCGATCTCGCCACTGCGACCGAACCAGGCGGCGCGTCGAATTGCCCCTGGAAGGGTATTCCCGTCAATTGCGGCCCCAAGGGACTCCCGACCGACACGAATCTCCTGTATCGCAATCGAGGCAACGGCGCCTTCGACGACGTGTCCAGCGTCTCCGGGATCGCGAAGGTCACGGGGCGCTACCCGATGACCGCGCTGGCGGCGGATTTCGACGGGGACGGCTGGCCCGACATCTACGTGGCCTCCGACTCGACCGCTGCGATTTTGTATCGCAACAATCGCGACGGGACGTTCACCGACGTCGCCGTGGAAAGCGGCATCGCGTACGGCGAGAACGGCAATCCGCAGGCGGGGATGGGCGTGGCGGCCGGCGACTTCAATCGTGACGGCTTGCTCGACGTGCTCAAGACGCACTTCGCCGACGACATCCCGTCGCTGTACCGCAACCTTGGTAAAGGGCTGTTCGAGGACGTGGCGGCCTCCTCCGGACTGGCAGTCGAGAATCGGCACGTCGAGTGGGGCGCGGGGCTGCCAGACCTCGACAACGACGGCTTGCAGGATCTCTTCTACGTGACGGGGAACGTCTATCCGGAAATCGAACGGATCCTGCCGCAGTACCCCCACCGGGGCCCCAGGGTCGTCTTCCGGAATACCGGCCGCGGCCCATTCGAGAACGTCACGGGTGAAAGCGGGGAAGCGGCGACACCTCACTCGAGCCGCGGCGCGGCGTTCGGCGACATCGACAACGACGGCGACATCGATGTGCTCGTCATGAACATGAACGAGCCCCCGTCGCTTCTGAGAAACAACTATCGGGGCCGGCACGGCTGGATCACGATCAGGCTCGAAGGGACCCGGTCCAACCGTTCCGCCATCGGCGCGACGGTCGTCCTCACCTCGCGCGGCACAAGGCAGGCGAAAGCCGTCCTGAGCCAATCCAGCTACTACTCGCACGACGATCTACGCGTGCATTTCGGCCTCGGCGAAGAGCAGCAGGCGGACCAGCTCGACATTAGATGGCCGAGCGGTCAGACCGAGACTCTGAAGAACGTGGAAGGCCGCCGGGTCGTGACGATCAAAGAAGGACCGGCGGCGGGCGACGCCGCGGGAAATTTCTACCCGCGATGATTTCGATCGACGCCTGCGTTGACAGTTGACGTGAATTGCTGTTGACGGCTGGCTAAACGGTGCTAGCATGCGCCCGTTGCGCCTGCGCACACCGGGCGCAGTCCTTCAGGTCCACCAGGCGCCAGGACTCCTAGTGGGAGGCTCTCCGATGGCTCACCGATGCGTTCCCTCGCCGGCATCCAGAATCGGCCGTGCAGTACGAGCGGCAGCATTCCTTCTCAGCGTGACCGTTGTCGCGCCAGTTCCTGACGCCGCAGCCCAGGCGGTCTCCGGAAGCATCGCCGGCATTGTGAAGGACGCGTCGGGGGGCATCGTGCCCGGCGCGACGATCACCGTGACCAGCCTCGAGCGGAAAACCGTCGATACCGCGGTGTCGAACGAGTCGGGATTCTACGTCAAAGACCGGCTGCTTCCCGGCACGTATGAGGTCAAGGCGGAGATAGCCGGCTTCAAGGCCGCCGTCCTGCCGCGGATCAGCGTCAGTGTGGACACGCAGACGCCAGTGGACTTCACGCTGGAACTCGGGGCTGTTACCGAGCAAGTCGAAGTGACGGGCGGATCGCCGCTCTTGAAGACCGACCGCGCCGACGTGTCGACGAACTTCGACTCCAAACAGCTCACAGACCTCCCGGTGCTCGATCGGAACTTCACGAAGTTCATCCTGCTGACTCCGGGCACCCAGCAGCTTCAGTGGCAGCATGCCGCGAGCGAAAACCCGCAGGGTTCCACCCAGACGATGGTCAACGGCCAGCACTTCAGCGGCACTGGATACCAGCTCGATGGCACGGAGAATCGCGATCCCATCCTGGGCATCATCGTCATCAACCCCACGCTGGAGTCGATCGGCGAAACGAAAATCACGTCGCAGAACTACGACGCGGAGTTCGGCCAGGCGACCGCTGGCGTCGTCTCGGTGCAGACCAAGTCTGGCCGGAACTCGCTGTTCGGCAGCCTGTTCGAGTTTTACCAGGACGACAGGTTCCAGTCGCGTAATCCGTTCACGCAATTTCAGAAGGACCCGCTCACCGGCAACTTTCTTCCGAAGACCAAGAAGAACCAGTTCGGCGGCTCGCTGGGCGGCCCCATCGTCGCCAGCCGGCTCTTCTTCTTCGGCGACTATCAAGGCACGCGCAGCACCGTCGGAGGTTCTCGGCTGCTGACGGTGCCGACCGCGGCCGCACGGGCAGGCGATCTCAGCGCGTACGGCGTGAACATCTTCGATCCGGCGACGGGGTCACCAGAGCAAAGGCAGCAGTTTGCGGGGAACATCATCCCCACGGCCAGGCTGTCTCCGCAGGCGCAGGCGCTCCTGAAGCTGATTCCGGTCCCCAACGCTCCGGGCCGCGATGGCGGAACGAGGGACAATTATCTCGCATCGGGTTCCGAGGCGTTCAGAGAGAACTCTTTCAATACGCGGATCGACGGGCGGATCAGAGACGGCGTCAACACGTTCGGCCGTTACAGCCTGGGCAAGTTCTTCCGGGACGGCCCCACATCGTTCGGCACGGGCGGCGGGCAGGAGCTCGTGAGCCTCGGCGGCCAGTCGGCTGTCAAGAACCAGAGCCTCGCCTACGGGATCGACTACGCGCTCTCGTCGTCGCTGCTGGCCGATTTTCGATTCGGCTGGTTCAAGTACAAGGTCAACGTCCTGCCCTTCGATTACGGCACGACGCCGGCCGCTGACGCCGGTGTGCCCGGACTCAATGTGGACAAGACGTTCAGCTCGGGGCTGCCGGCGGGGTTCGTCGAGGGGGATCGCGGCTTCAATTTCGGCTCAGGCCTTGGCGTGAACCGCTGCAACTGCCCGCTGGATCAGGATGAAAAGCAGTGGCAGGTGGTCGGCAACATCACGAAGATGGTGGGTGGCCACAACTTCAAGGCGGGTTTGGATATCCGCCGGGCGAACAATCTCCGGGTGCCGAGCGACGCCCACAGGTCGGGCGAGTTGAGCTTTTCGGGGGATCGTACCCGCGGCGCCCAGGGCGGCGGTCTGGGCCTTGCCACGTTCCTGCTCGGCGACGTGACCCGGCTGAGGCGGTACGTGAGCCCGAATACCGATGCGCGCGAGCAGCAGTGGCGGACGGCGTACTACGCGCAGGACACGTGGCGCGCGCACGAGAAGGTCACCCTCAACTACGGCTTGCGGCTGGACATCATCAATCCTCAGACCGTCAACGGCGCGGGAAACGGCGGTTTCCTCGATCTCGCGACCGGAGAAATCCGCGTTGCCGGCGTCGGTGGCATCGGGTTGAACGGCGGGATCAAGAACCGGCTGAACTGGGCGCCGCGCGTTGGAGCCAGCTACCAGATCGACAGCAAGACTGTCCTGCGCGGAGGATTCGGCCGAAGCTACGATCTCGGCGTGTTCGGTTCTCTGTTCGGCCATAGCGTGACCCAGAACCTGCCGGTGCTCTCGGTACAGGAAATCAACGCGCCCGAAAACTTCGAGCGCGTGTTCACCCTGGCCCAGGGGCCGCCGGCGCCGGTGTTCCCCGCGGTGCCCTCGAACGGCCGCTTCCGGCTGCCCGATGGAGTGTTTGCGCGCGCGCTTCCGGAGAAGCAGCGGCCGCCGACCGTCGATGCCTTCAACGTCACCGTGCAGCGGCAGTTGACGAACACCATGTCGGTGGAGGCGGCGTACGTCGGCAACCGCGGACGGAATGTCTTTGCCGGCGACGGTCCCGCGATCAATATCAATCAGCCGACGCTCGCAGGTTACCCGAATGTGCCCCAGAACAACCGCAAGCCGTTCTTTGCCGGCGGCGTCGGCAACAATCTTGGCCTGGGTGGAGCATACGGCTGGCAGCAGGGCATCGACTTTTTCTGCAACTGCGCCGAGAACTCGTACGACTCGCTGCAGATGAAATTCAACAAGCAGTTCTCAGACGGGTATTCGGTGAAGACGAATTACACGCTGCAGCGGGAAGTGCAGGAGAGCGGGGATTATTTCCTCTACGATCGCGAGCTGAACAAGGGACCCGCCGACTGGGATCGGAAGCACAATTTCGTGCTGTCGCTCGTGGCGGAGTTGCCGATCGGCAACGCAAGACGGTATCTCTCGTCGCTTTCGCCGGCGGCAGAGGCCATCATCGGCGGCTGGCAGGTCAACACGAACACGATCGTGCAGGGCGGTCTGCCGTTCAGCGTCAACTACAGGGACGCTGGAGCGGACCGCGACACGGGAGGCAACAACCGGCCGAATCTCACGGGGGATCCCGATGGGCCGGGCACCCAGGAGCAATGGTTCAACGCGGCGCCGATCGGATCGTCTGGCAGCGCCTTCGCGCGGCCTGCGCGCGGGACGTTCGGGACGATGAAACGGAACTTGCTGCGCGGACCCGCGTATTGGAGAACCGACGCGTCGATCTTCAAACACTTCAAGCTCATGTCGACTCGCGTGATCGAGCTTCGCGCCGAGGCAGTCAACCTTTTCAACAATGTGAACCTCGGCAATCCCGACTCGGAGGTGGGGGTGCCGGGCAATAACAACACCAACGCCGGCCGGATCAATTCGACCGCGTACTTCAATGGCGATCCGCAGCGCAATTTCCAGTTTGCACTGCGGTTTACGTTCTAAGGGCGGAGGGTTGTGCCTTTCGCCTTTCACCGTTCCTAATACACCCCCATCGGTCCCCAGTCCTCGACGTGGCGCAGGTCTTCCTTCCGGCACAGCTTCAACACCGCCATCGATCGCGGCAGCAGGTCGTAGCGGCCGCCGACGCGCAGACGCCGCGAGGGGGCCCAGGGGTCCGCGGTGTCGATCAAGGTTTCCCAGCGCTCCTCCGGCGCGGTCGCCGGCAGCGTGAACGCCTTCGGCTGCTCGCCGGCGTTGAGGATCAGCAGCAGCGTGTCGCCGATGATTCGTCCACCACGTTCGTCCACCTCGTCGATCGCGTCGCCGTTGAGACGGACGCCGAGGCAGCGCACGTCAGGGGAGCTCCACGTCTCGTCCGTCATCTCGCGCCCAGACGGATCCAGCCACGCGATGTCCGAGACGTCCGCGCCGCGAATCCGCCGGCCCTGGAAGAACTTGCGCCGGCGCAGGACAGGGTGGTCTTTCCAGATCCGGATCAGTCGGCGGGTGAACTCGAGGAAGTCGCGCCGCTCGGGCGTGATCTCCCATGACGTCCAGCTGATCTCGTTGTCCTGGCAGTACGCGTTGTTGTTGCCCTCCTGCGTGCGCCCGATCTCGTCGCCGCCGCTGATCATCGGGACGCCGACCGAAAGCATCAGCGTGGCCATGATGTTCCGGCGCTGCCGGTCGCGCAGCTCCAGCACCCGGCGATCGGTCGTCGGCCCTTCCACGCCGCAGTTCCAGCTCAGGTTGTGGTTCTCGCCGTCGGCGTTCCGCTCGCCGTTCGCCTCGTTGTGCTTCTCGTTGTAGCTCACGAGATCCGCCAGCGTGAAGCCGTCGTGCGCGGTGATGAAGTTGACGCTCGCGTAGGGCCTGCGACCACTCTGCTCGTACAGATCGCTGCTGCCGGCAAGGCGCGTCGCGAGCTCGGAGACGCCGCCGCCGTCGCCGCACCAGAACCGGCGCACCGCATCGCGGTACTTGCCGTTCCACTCCGTCCACTTGGTCGGGAAGTTGCCGACCTGATAGCCACCCTCGCCGAGATCCCAGGGCTCCGCAATCAGCTTCACCTGCGACAGGACCGGATCCTGATGAATGATGTCAAAGAACGCACCCAGCTTGTCGACGGCGTGCAACTCACGAGCCAGCGCGCTCGCCAGATCGAAGCGGAACCCGTCCACGTGCATCTCCCGCACCCAGTACCGCAGGCTGTCCATGATGAGCTGCAGCACGCGCGGACTGCGCATGTTCAGCGTGTTTCCGCAACCCGTGAAGTCCTGGTAGAACCGCGGCTCGTTCGGGAGCAGCCGGTAATAGGACGTGTTGTCGATCCCTCGCAACGACAGCGTCGGCCCGAGATGGTTCCCCTCCGCGGTGTGGTTGTAGACGACGTCGAGAATGACTTCGAGGTTGGCGGAGTGCAGCGCGCGCACCATCATCTTGAACTCGCGCACGACGTCGAGGGGGGAGCTCGACGCCGCGTATCGGATGTCCGGCGCGAAGTAGGAGAGCGTGTTGTAGCCCCAGTAGTTGTGCAGCCCGCGCTGGGCGAGGTGCCATTCGTCGGTGTGATGGTGCACCGGCATCAATTCGACAGCGGTCACGCCCAGTGACGTGAGGTGGCGGATGGCCGGCTCGGAGGCCAGCCCGAGATACGTGCCGCGCAGCGCCTCGGGGACGTACGGGTTCAGCTTCGTGAACCCTCTCACGTGCAGCTCGTAAATCAGCGTCTTGTGCCACGGGGTGCGAAGGGGCCGATCGTCGCCCCACGTGAATGCCGTGTCGATGACCGCGGCGCGCGGAGCGTAGGGCGCGCTGTCGCGGTCGTCGAACGTCGTGTCGTCGAGGCCCGTGCGGAAACCAAACAGCGATTCGTGCCAGTGCATCGCGCGGCCGACCACCTTGGCGTACGGATCCATGACAAGCTTGTGCGGGTTGAACCGGTAGCCCATGTGCGGCGCATAGGGGCCGTGCGCGCGAAACCCGTACAGCTGTCCTGGCCGGACGTCGGGCAGATAGCCGTGCCACACCATGTCGGTGTGTTCGACCAGCAGGATCGTGACCGACTCGACGTCGTCCTCGATCGACTCGAAGAGACAGAGCTCGACGCGGGTCGCGTGCTCGGAAAAGATGGCGAAGTTGACGCCGACGCCGTCCCAGGTTGCGCCCAGCGGATACGGAGAGCCGGGCCATACGCGCATGTTTGAAGTTGACACAGAGAGTGTTAGGTACCACGTTCCAGCCGAGTCTTGCAATCAAACTCGTCGGAGGAGGCGGTGCCCGCGGACTTCATCCCACACGGAGGAACGGAGAAACGGAGATACACTTTGGTCTGTGCCTCATTGGCCTCCGTTCCTCCGTTTCGCCGTGTGAAGAGTGCTCCGTTGTCTCCGTGATCTCCGTTGCCTCCCATGCGAGAAGCTGATGCCCGGACCCTGGCGGCGCTGCGGAAGTGGAGCGTGCTG
>CAYZBZ010000029.1:0-6095 GCA_964476725.1 uncultured Vicinamibacterales bacterium | reverse complement strand
CATGCGAGAAGCTGATGCCCGGACCCTGGCGGCGCTGCGGAAGTGGAGCGTGCTGCTCGACAGCGCGTTCCGCGTGCCCGGTACGCGCCTCACGTTCGGCCTCGATCCGATCCTCGGCCTGATTCCGGGTCTCGGCGATCTCACCACGCCGTTCTTCTCAGTCCTGGTGCTGCTGCACGCCGTGCGCCTGCGCATCCCGCGCGTCGTGCAGCTGCGCATGCTGATGAACGCCGCGATCGACCTCGGGATTGGGGCGATCCCGCTGGTCGGGGATTTCTTTGATTTCGGGTGGAAGGCGAACGTCCGGAACCTCGCGCTGCTCGAGCGTCACGCGCGGCCCGGCGCGAAGGCGGATCGGTCTGACTGGGTGTTCGTGCTGGTCGTGCTCGCCCTGCTCGCAGCCGTCGCGGTCATCCCGCTCATATTCACGGGCTGGCTCTTGACGAGGTTCAGATTCTTCTGAACCCGTGAACCCCTGAACCCCGTCACTCCCCCAGCAACTCTCCGATCGGCTTCAGATCCTCGACGTGATCGCAGATCGCTTTCAGCATCATCAGCATGGGGACGGCGAGCACGGTGCCCCAGGCGCCCCAGATCCAGCTCCAGAACAGCAGGCCGACGAAGATGGCCACCGGGTTCATCTGCGCGGCGCGGCTCATCATCATCGGCGTGAGCACGAAGCCCTCGAGGCTCGTGATCGCGAACGTCGCGCCGCACACGTAGGCCGTCTTCAGCAGGTCGTCGAACTGCATGAAGGTGACGACGCCGAGGGCGCCGGTCACCAGCACCGGCCCGAGGTATGGAATCGAGTTGAAGAGTCCGGCGAGCAGCCCCCAGACGATGAACTGGTTGACGCCGAACCACCAGAGCGTGGCCCCCGTGGCGACCGCGACGACGAGGCTCGTCACCACCTGGACGCGCATGAAGTGTTCGATTTGCTGGTTGATGTCGTCGAGGATCTGTACAGTGATCTTCTTCTGTGTCAGCGTCGGCCCGGCAATCCTGACGAGCTTCCGCTTGTAGAGGTCTCCCGTGACGAGAAAGAAATAGACGAGGAACAGCACCAGCACGAACTGTCCCGCGAAGCTGACGAGGCCCAGGCCGCCGGCCCAGAGATAGTCGCTCGCCCTGAACGCCGGATCGACCACTTCGACCTTCTGCACCCCTTTCTGAGTCGCCGTCGGCTGCGCGGCCTCCTTCGCGGCCCTGTCGATTTCCGTAGCCGCCTGCTGCACCTTGTCGATGGCGCCACCGGGGGTGCTCCGGTGTTCGCGCATGCGCTCCCGGACGCGCTGTGCTGCCTTGGGCACGTCGCTGACGATGGCCATCGCCTGATCGCTGAGCGTGTACACGCCGATTCCGAGCGAGCCGACGAGCAGCGTGACCGCGACCGCGGCGCCGATCGAGCGCGGCACGCGTGCCATCTGGAGCCAGGCGACGATGGGGGCGAGGGTGTAGCTGATGAGAACGCCGAGCACGATCGGGATGAACACGGATCGTGCGTATTGCAGCACCAGCACAACGGCCAGCACCGCCATTACCGAGAGCGCGAGGCTCCTGACGTCGATCGGCGCGCGGATGACGAGCGGATCCGGAACCTGCGGCCCCGGCGTGGCGGGGGTGGCCACGACTTCCGTAGAGGCCGGCGGCAGAACGGGTGTGCGCTCTTCCTGGCTCATCGATGTTCGACGGCCGCGATTGTACCGCAGTACATTGTGTGCGCTCCGCAGCCCCATGGACGTCTCTGACTTCGATTTCGCCCTGCCGGATGAGCTCGTCGCGCAGGAAGCCGCGCCGCGCGGGACGTCCCGGCTCCTCGTGCTCGACCGTGCCACCATCGCGCGCGTCCATGGGTCGATCGCCGATCTTCCGTCGCTCCTGCGGCCCGGTGATCTGCTTGTCGTCAACGACACCCGCGTCATCGCCGCGCGCCTGCTCGGCCATCGCGTCCCGACGGGCGGCGCGGTCGAGTGCCTGCTGCTCGGCCCCGCCACCCGTTCTGGCAGCGACGCGCAAGGGGTCCGGTACGACGCCCTGATGCATCCCGGGCAGAAGCTGAAGCCGGGCGCTCTTGTTCGATTCGAAGGGGCCGAGGGTGTCCTGATGGCGGAGGTGCTCGAGCGCCGCTTCCACGGCCGTCGCACCATACGCCTGTGGTCCGAATCGGGCGGCGACGTCGACTCGCTCGTTGACGCGCTGGGACACATGCCGTTGCCCCCGTATATCAAGCGGCCCGACACAC
Organism: uncultured Vicinamibacterales bacterium; assembly: GCA_964476725.1. Classification (GTDB taxonomy): domain Bacteria; phylum Acidobacteriota; class Vicinamibacteria; order Vicinamibacterales; family 2-12-FULL-66-21; genus JALZOC01. Next base: position 3,853 of record CAYZBZ010000029.1, on the reverse strand, counting down.
CTGCCGATCGCGAGCGGTACCAGACCGTCTTTGCGCGGGCGCGCGGATCCGTCGCCGCGCCGACCGCCGGCCTGCACTTTACGCCGGAACTGCTGTTCCAGCTCGAGCGCGCGGGCATCGGGCGGGTCGAGATCACGCTGCACGTCGGCTACGGGACCTTCAAGCCGGTGCGCGCCGGGCGCGTGGAAGACCACGTCGTCGATCCGGAGCGCTATGAGATCTCGGCGGAGGCCGCGTCGGCGATCGATCGCGCGCGCGCGGAAGGCCGGCGAGTCGTGGCGGTCGGCACCACCACCACGCGGGCGCTCGAGGACGCCGCGGAGCGCGGAGGCGGCCCCGTCGCGACGGGCCCAGGCGTCGCGTCGCTGTTCATCTACCCGGGCCACCGGTTCCAGGCGATCGACGGCCTCCTGACGAACTTCCACCTGCCCGCGTCGTCGCTGCTGATGCTCGTCGCGGCATTCGCCGGGCGCGAACGGGTGCTCGACGCGTATCGCGAAGCCGTGGAGCAGCGGTACCGTTTCTTCAGCTACGGCGACGCGATGTTGATCCTGTAGCGCCGCCGCACGGAGGTCACGGGGAGCACGGTGATCTTTCCGTGTCCTCCGTCTCCTCCGTGGGCTATTCTCATCCCGTGAAACTCCCCTACGAGGAATTCGACCTGTCGGGCGTGCGCACGTACCCGCTGTCGTCGCGGAAAAGCAAAGCGAACTCGGCGGACTTTGCGACGCCGTATCGGGCGGGGAGCGGGGTTCGGGCACTGGTGGATTCGTTCCCGGACATCCTCGCGGCGGCGGACTTCAAGGCGGTCGTCGCGGCGATCGTCAAGGCCCGCGCCGATGACCGCGGGATCATCTGGGGTCTCGGCGCGCACGTCGTCAAGACCGGCCTCGCGCCGATCGTCATCGATCTGATGGAGCGCGGGTTCGTCTCGGCGCTCGCGACAAACGGGGCCGGGATCATCCATGACTTCGAGCTGGCGCTGTCGGGGAGCACGTCAGAAGACGTCGAGGAGGCGCTCGGACCGGGGCGCTTCGGGATGGCGGAGGAGACCGGCCGGCTGCTGAACGCGGCCATCAACGACGGCGTGGCCAGGGGCCTCGGCATCGGGCAGGCGGTGGGGCTGCGGCTCCGCGAGATGAAGCCGCCGCACGAATCGCTGAGCATCGTCGCGGCTGCGGCACGGCTGGAGATTCCCGTTACGGTGCACGTCGCAATCGGCACCGACATCATCCACATGCATCCTGACGCCTCGGGCGCCGCGCTCGGCGAGGGGAGCCTTCGCGATTTCCGGTATTTCGTGTCGAACGTCGCGAAGCTGGCCGGCGGGGTGTACCTGAACTGCGGGTCGGCGGTGGTGCTGCCTGAGGTCTTCCTGAAAGCGGTCGCGCTGGCGCGGAATCGTGGCGCGTCGCTCGACCGGCTCACCACTGTGAACCTGGATTTCGCCAGGCTGTACCGGCCGCAGACCAACGTGGTGTTCCGTCCGGTCGCAGGCGTCGGGAAAGGCTACTCGCTCGTGGGCCATCACGAGATCATGATTCCGCTGCTCGCGGCGGCGCTCCATGAGTCAGCGTGAGTCATGCTAAAATCAAAGGTTCTGGCGGTGTAGCTCAGCTGGTTAGAGCACGCGGCTCATATCCGCGTTGTCCGGGGTTCAAGTCCCTGCACCGCCACCATTTCTCCCGTCTTACGCTGACAACGGGAAAAGGCAGAAGGGACAGGGCAAGGAGCCTTGGGCCATGCCCTTCCAAACATGAAGCTCTCTGAGCGCGTCTTACGGACCGTTCGGCGGCACGCGCTCATCGCGCGCGGCGGACGCGTCGTCGTGGCGCTGTCGGGGGGGGCCGACTCCGTCGCGCTCGTGCACCTGCTTCGCGAGCTGCAGGGCCTCGGCGAGCTGACTCTCGCCGGTCTCGCGCACCTCAACCACCAGCTGCGAGGCGTGGCGGCGGAAGAAGACGAGGTATTTTGCCGGGCGATGGCGGCCGATCTCGGACTGCCACTCCACGTTGGGCGCGCCGATGTGCGCGCGCTCGCCCGCGAGCAGGGACGGTCCGTAGAGGACGCCGCGCGCGCGGTTCGATACGCGTTCCTCGAAGAGGCCGCGGACCACCTCATCGCGGACGCGATCGCCGTCGCCCACAGCCTCGACGACCAGGCCGAGACGTTTCTGCTCCGGCTGATCCGGGGGTCCGGGCCGCGGGGGCTGGCGGGCATTCTGCCGCGGGCGGGCCGTGTCGTGCGGCCGCTCATCGAGATTCCGCGCGCGGACCTGCGGCAGTACGTCGAAGAGCGGCAGCTTGCGTGGCGGGAGGACGCGACCAACGACGACCTGGGCATCCCGCGGAACCGCGTCCGGCACGAGCTCATCCCGTATCTCGAGCGCGAGTTTTCGCCCGGCATCGCCGCAGTCCTCGCGCGCGAAGCCGCCATCGCACGCGAGGACGAGAATCGTCTGCAGCAGGAAGCAATCGATCTGGCTGTTTCGATCGTCTCAAGAACAGAGGCTGCCGGCGGCGACCGCCAGGGCAGCCTCGATCGCAGCCTTCCGGCCAAGTGTCTCGAAGTTGACGCTCGGGCGCTCGCATCGCTGCATCCCGCGCTGGCGGCGCGGGTCGCCCGGTATGCGATGTCGGTCCTGGCGCCGGGGCGCTTCATCGGTTTCGATCACGTCGAACGTTTCCTGCAGTTTGCGCGGGACAACGGTGAGGGCGGGAGCGGAGCGCTGAGCCTGCCGGGGCAGCAGGCTGTCCGCCGAGGTGGCCGCATCGTGCTCGGGCCCGAGCCGCCGCGGCATGCGAAAACGCACTCTTTTCGGTTTCCGCTGTCTATTCCTGGAGAGGTCACGCTCGATCATCAGGGATGGGCCATTTCGGCGGAACGGGTCGAGGCCGTCGAGTGGTCGAGTGCCCCCTGGCCGGCCCGGGCCCCGGCAGTTGCCGTGGCGATGGAGCCGCTGAGCCTCCCGCTTGCCATCCGGTCGCGCCGGCCCGGGGATCGATTCCGGCCGCTCGGATTGGGGCACGGAAAGAAGCTCCAGGACTTTCTGGTGGACCGCAAAATTCCGCGGGAGACGCGGGATTCGCTCCCGCTGGTGGTCGACGGGGATGACAGAATTGTGTGGGTCGTGGGGGAGTCCGTGGCAGAGGATTTTCGCGTCACGGAGCCGTCGCGAGGCGTGATACTCTTGAAAGCAAGGCGGTTAGGAGGCCTAGGTTGAATTCGACTCTCAAGAGCTTGCTCTTCTGGATGGTCCTCGTCGTTGTCGGGGTACTGATCTGGACCTTCTCGACGACATTTGCCGGCAAGTCCGAGAACGCGATGCCGTTCTCGACCTTTCTGAAGGCGGTCGACGACAACCAGGTCGTCTCGGTCGTGATCGTCGGCCACGAGATCACCGGCACCGTGACCAGCACGAGCGGAAACGGGACGGAGAAGTTCCGCACCTACGCGCCCGACTACCAGGGGCTCGCGAACAAGCTGCACGAAAAGGGCATCAACATCGTCGCGAAGGCCGAAACCACCAGCATGTGGGCGACGCTCCTGTACTCATGGGCGCCGATCCTGCTGATGATTGGTTTCTGGATCTTCATCATGCGGCAGATGCAGAGCGGGGGGAACAAGGCGCTCTCCTTCGGCAAGAGCCGCGCGAAGCTGTCGTCCAGCTCGCAGAAGAAGGTCACGTTCAAGGACGTGTCCGGCGTCGATGAAGCGAAGGAAGAGCTGCAGGAAATCATCGAGTTCCTGAAGGAGCCGCAGAAGTTCCAGAAGCTTGGCGGACGCATTCCCAAGGGCGTGCTCCTGATGGGCCCTCCGGGCACCGGTAAGACGCTGCTGGCGCGGGCCGTTG
>CAYZBZ010000028.1:9504-25744 GCA_964476725.1 uncultured Vicinamibacterales bacterium | reverse complement strand
ATCGTCTCAGCGCTCCTCGCGGGGTCTGTGGCCGCTCAGCCGCGTTGGTGGATGGACGAACCTATTCGGTTTCTTCAAACGAATCTGCGTGAGCTCGATTCGACGGTTGATCCGAGCGCTCTGGTTCGGCAGGTCGCCGAGTTTCGCGCCAATACATTCCTCGTGAACATGGGCGGCATCGTTGCGCAGTATCCGACCCGCGTCGCGTTTCACTATCCGAGCCGGTACCTGCCGCAAGGACGCGATCTCTTCGGCGAGATCTTGAAGGACGCGCACACCCGATCGATTCGAGTCGTCGGCCGGTTCGACATGAGCAAGACGCAGAAGCCGGTGTACGACGCTCACCCGGAGTGGTTCTTCACGCGCGCCAACGGCGAGCCGTACATCTACAACGGCCTCTACTCGACCTGCATCAACGGCGGGTACTACCGCCAGCACGCGCTCGAGATTCTCACGGAGGCGCTCGAGCGCTACGACGTGGATGGTCTCTTCTTCAACATGTTCGGCAACCCGTCCACCGACTACAGCGGCAACCAGATGGGCCCGTGCCAGTGCGGCGTGTGCAAGACGCGGTTTCAGGCTCGCTACGGCCGCCCGCTGCCGGCGACAGGCGGCGATCGCGATTACGGCGCCTTCATGGCGGATTCGGCGCGCGAAGTCGCCGCGCTCTTCGCCGATCTCATCCACCGGAAGCGGCCGACCGCGGCGTTCCTCACCTACATCCAGGATCACACCGACGGCATCATGTCGGAATCGAATACCGCTGTGGGCCGTGCGCTGCCGTTGTGGCCGTACTCCGCCAGCGACAATGTCGGCCGGGCGCGCAACTCCGAGCCCGGCAAGATGGCGATCAACCTGTCGATGAGCTTCGTCGACTTTCCCTGGCGGTTCGTCTCCGTGCCTCAGCCGGAGATCCAGATGCGGCTGTATCAGAGTCTCGCGCACGGCGGCCCGCCGGCGATCGCGATGGTCGGGACGATGGATCAGGAGGACCGCCAGTCGCTCGTCGCGGCGCGACCGGTGTTCCAGTGGCACGCGCGCCACGAGGACTTGTACGTCGGGCAACGGAGCGCCGCACGAGTCCTCCTCCTCGGCGGCGGGAGCCAGGCGGCCTATCGCGGCTTCTTCCGGCTCCTGAGCGAGCGCCACATTCCGTTTGCCGTCTCCGACAACCTTCGATGGACCGATGACGTCTCAAGCACATTCGATCTCGTCATTGCGCCGAGCGGCGCGCCGCCCGCACTGGATCGCTATGTCCGTAACGGCGGGCGCATGCTGATCGCGGGGGCCGCGACGCCCCCGTTCCCCGTCGGAAGGATCGCCGGCAGACGAAACGCGGTGCAGGGAGCCTGGCGCGTCCACGATCGGGCGCTGCTGCCATCGCTGGCGGATACGAATCTGCTGTTTCTCGACGGCGAGTTCACAGAGCTCGCACCGGTGGAGAAGCCGGCGCTCACGCTGATTCCCGCGGCGATGTTCGGTCCTCCCGAAAAGGTCTGGGCCGACAAGGTCGAGACCACGATTCCCGGGCTCGCGCTGGTCGACTACGGGAAGGGCCGCATCGCGTATGTGCCGTGGGATGTCGGCGGGCTCTACTACCGCCACAGCTCGCCGGGCCATGCCGGCCTGATGTCAGACCTCGTCGATCATCTGCTGCCGAACGGCCGGCAGTTGAAGAGCGACGCGCATCCGCTCGTCGAGATCACCTTGATGCGTCAGGCGGCGCGCAATCGGACGCTCGTGCACCTCGTCAACCTGAGCGGACACTCCGACACGGCGTACTTCGCCCCGATCGAGATGCGCGACATCACCGTACACGTGGCGCAGGAGGTCCGTGGGGCGAGGGCGGTCGGCCTGAACCAGGCGCTCAGCGTCACGCGCGAGGGTCGCTATTGGCGGTTCACCGTGCCGAGCCTCAGGGCCTATGAGGTCATCGTCCTCGAAATCGATGCGCGAGGCGGTATCCTGTAGCGCATGGACACGTGGTGGCGACGGGGTCGTGTCGCCATGGTTGCGGCGGTGTTCGCGGCGCTGGTCTCGATCGACAGCCGGCCCGGATCGGCGATGCGCGCCGCGCAGGCGCCCGACTGGCCGGCGGTGACCCTCGAGACCAGGCCGTGGACGCGCTGGTGGTGGATGGGCAGCGCCGTCGATCCCGCCGGGCTCACAGCGGATCTCGAATCCCTGCGCCGCGCGGGCGTCGGCGGCGTGGAGATCACTCCCATCTACGGCGCGGCTGGCGCGGAGGCGCGGTTCGTGCCGTACCTGTCGAGCGGCTGGGTGCGGCTCCTCGAACACACGCTGCGCGAGGCCGGACGTCTCGGAATCGGCGTCGACATGGCGACGGGCACGGGCTGGCCCTTCGGCGGTCCCTGGGTCGGGGAGCGCGACGCGTGCCGGACGCTGGGCCATCGCATGTGGACGCTCGCCGGCGGACAGCGCCTCACCGAACCCGTCCGTCTGCAGCAGGCCCCGATGGTGCGGGCCGTGGGCACGACGATCCACGAAGTGATTGAAACACCCGGTGAGCGCGCGCAGCAGACCGCGCGCGCTCAGCCGATCGCGCGTCCCGGAGCACGTCGTATCCAGATCTCCGACCTCCGCCAGCCGGTGGAGGCGAACCCGAACCTGCAGGCGCTCGCCCTCGAGCAGGTGCGATACCCCAGGCCGCTTCCGTTGATGACGCTGGTCGCGCAGTCGCGCGCCGGCGCCGTCGAGGACCTCACGCTGCGCGTAAGGCCGGATGGAACGCTCGACTGGGTCGCGCCGCCAGGCTCGTGGATCCTGCACGGCGTCTTCCTCGGCTGGCACGGCAAGCTGGTCGAACGGGCGGCGCCGGGCGGCGAAGGCAACGTCATCGATCATTTCTCGCGCGACGCGATCCGACACTATCTCGGCCGGTTCGACAGGGCGTTTGCCGGGCGACCCCTGACCGGTCTGCGCGCGTTCTTCAACGACTCGTACGAAGTGGACGACGCGGCGGGCCAGGCGGACGGCACACCGGCGCTCTTCGAGGAGTTCCGCCGGCGCCGCGGCTACGATCTGCGTCACCATCTCGGGGCGCTGTTCGGCGCGGATCAAGGGGACACGAGCGCTCGCGTCCTGGCCGACTACCGGGAGACCGTTTCCGATCTCCTGCTCGACACGTTCACGACCGAGTGGCGCACGTGGGCACACGGCAAGGGTGCCCTGATCCGCAACCAGGCGCACGGATCCCCGGCGAGCCTGCTCGACCTGTATGCGGCGAGCGACATACCGGAAACGGAAGGCGCCGAGATCCAGCGATTCAAGTGGGCGACCTCGGCGGCGCACGTCGCGGGACGCCGTCTCGTCGCGGCTGAAACGGCGACATGGCTCGGCGAGCACTTCCGCACGACGCTGGCCGACGTCCGCGGTGCGGTGGACCGGTTCTTCGTCGCGGGCGTCAACCACATCGTGTATCACGGCACCGCGTACTCCCCGCTCTCGCGGCCGTGGCCGGGGTGGCAGTTCTACGCGTCGGTGGAATTCAACCCGCGCAACTCCTGGTGGACCGACTTCGGCGCGCTGAACCAGTACATCACGCGCGTGCAGTCATTCCTGCAAGCCGGCCAACCCGACCACGACGTGCTGCTGTATTACCCCTTGTACGACTCTCTGGCGGGTCGAGGCCGCGGACTGCTGGAGCACTTCGGCGGCGCGAATCCACCACCGGAAGGCACGGCGTTCGAGGCGGTGAGCGGCGCATTGCAGCATCGCGGGTTCACCTGCGACTTCGTCTCCGATCGGCAGCTTGCGGGCACGCGCGTCGCCGGCAGCACACTGGTCACGCGCGGCGGAGGGGCGTACCGAACCATCGTCGTGCCGGCGAGCAGGTTCATGCCACTCGAGACATTCGAGCATCTCCTCACGCTGGTGCGGGGCGGCGCCACGATCGCCGTCTTCAGGAGCCTGCCGGAGGATGTCGCCGGTCTGGCGGATCTGGAACGCCGCCGCGCGCGCTTCCAGACGCTTCGCAGCCAGTTGACGTTCGGTCCGGCTGACGCCGGGGGGGTGCGCGAAGCCAGGCTGGGCAACGGCACAGTCCTGATGGGTGACGATGTGGATCGGTTGCTCGCGCGCGCAGGCGTGCAGCGGGAAACCCTGATCGATCTCGGGCTCGACTTCGTTCGTCGTCGCTATGACGGCGGCCGCTACTACTTCGTCGTGAATCGCGGCGATCGCGATGTGGACGGATGGGTGCCGCTGAACGATCGGGCCCAGGCGGCGGTGCTGTTCGATCCCATGAGCGGCCGCACCGGTGCCGCGCGTGTGCGACGCGTGTCCGATGCGCTCGAAGTTCTCGTGAAGCTGAAGCCGGGATCGTCTCTCGTGGTGGCCACGAGCGGCGCGGCCGGAGACCGAGCATACCCGTTGTTCGATCCGGCCGGATCGCCCGTCGAGGTTCGAGGTCCATGGACGGTTCGCTTCGTCTCGGGCGGTCCTGACCTTCCGGCGTCGCGGACGATCGATCGGCTCGCGTCGTGGACGACGTTCGGCGGCAACGAGGTTCAACGCTTCTCGGGAACGGCGGTCTACACGACGTCGTTTCTCCGACCGGCCGGCACGGCGGACGCGTTCGAGCTCGACCTCGGCCAGGTGAGGGAGAGCGCGCGTGTTGAGCTCAACGGCCGCGATGTCGGCACGCTGATCGGTCCGTTATTCAAGCTGACGGTGGATCGGTCGCAGCTCGCGGGGGACAACACGGTGGCGATCCACGTCAGCAATCTGATGGCGAACCGTATCGCGGCGCTCGACAAGGCCGGTGTCGTGTGGCGAAACTTCTACAACGTGAATTTCCCTGCCCGCCTTCCGCAAAACCGCGGGCCTGACGGCCTCTTCAGCGCGGCCGGCTGGTCGCCCCTCGACTCGGGTCTGCTGGGGCCCGTGACGATCACGCCGCTGACCGTCAGGAGATAGGGCTCAGCAGTCCCCGGCTTCAGCTGGGCTGTGAGGTCAGAAGCGTGTAATGAGTCGCTCGTCCTTTCCCGAATGGATCGAGCCGATACTACTTCGAGAATGACGACTTCGTCTTTGCCCATCGGCGCGCGATGCGCCTGATCGGTCCGCATTCCCGCATCTCGTGGAATGGAAACGTCAGGCGCATCAAGAGACCGCTTTCGACGACATCAGACTTTCACTCTCGGGCTGTTCGTGCACGATGCCGCGACACGCTGCAGCGAACGGACTCGCATCTCTCGGTCCACGAGAGTGCCCGTCACAGTGACGCGCTGCCCGACATGAGCCGGCAGCTTCAGCCGGTTCGCCGCATCGACGAGCTCGATTGACGCCGAGCTCTTCTTCAAAAACCCCGACTTCCAGCTCCGCCCCTTCGGTGCATCCGCGCCGGTTGTGTCCTTCAGCCGAAACGTCTCATCGGCACGCTCGAGGCATCCTGTGATCGTCACTGGCGCCGCCGTCGGTACGAGTGCCTTCGCCGCCGATGCCACCGGTGCGTTCGCGGCCACAGGCTCCATCGACGCCACGGCCTTCACGGCCCTGGCTTGCGCCGCGGCCTGTTGCGGATGCCTCTCCACGCTCGCACTGTCCGCTGGCTGAGATGGCTGGTACGCGGCCATCAGCATCGCCGCAGCCAGGACGCACATCACCGCCACGACAATCGGCGCCGCGCCACTCCCCCACGTCAGCCGTGTGAGTTTCTCCAGGCGCGACGACTTGTTCACGCGCGTGGACTTCTTCGAGCGGATCGATTTCTTCAAGGGCATCTGTCCTCCTTGGCGAAGCCTGTGGAACCTCCGGTCTACAGAGCAAATGGGGTACCCAAGTCAGGCTTGCCGATGGCGGGCTGTAACCAGCTGTGAAGGCGTCGGTTGGGGGGCTCTACCCATGGGCCGAGCGACGGTGTCGCGGGATGAAACACCCAATCCCGTGATCGCACGGCTGATGCTGCCTTGTGAGCAGAACGCGGGTATCCGCAGGCACAGGCGTTCGCTGCGCCGCGCGATGGCGCGGGTGCGGCGGATGTAGCCAGAGTACCAGAGTCCCCTTGGCATTTTCAGCGGCCCCAACTGAACCTGCGACCGGGACGGGTGTCCAACTGATTGGGACTCCGTTACGTCTAATGACGGACGGCGACGCCCACCAGAGAGAGAGGCGGAGGAGTGCGCGTTTTCGCACGGTGTGCCGCGGTGGGATGCCTCGCGGCCATGGCGACGATTTGCCGGAGCCACGGCGGCGCCGTCACAGGTTTGAGACACGAACATAAGGGAACTGTGAGACGGCAATAAGGGAGCTATCATGATAAGAAGGGGCCGGAAATGATTGCAGTGCTCGTGGCTCTCCTGACGTTGGGTCCGACCGCCCAGGCCGCAAGGGATGCGCGCGTGACGATAACGGTCGTCGATCAAACCGGCGCCGTTATTCCGAATGCGACGGTAACCGTGACGCCGCTGATCGATCCGAAGGGTCCACTTGCCCCAGCCAGGACGGGCGACAAGGGCGTCGCGACCGTTACGGGTCTCACACCCGGCCGCTACTCCATCCAGGCCGAGTTCCAGGGGTTCGAGCCGCGCCTCCTGAAGGAGGTGCAGCTGAAGGCCGGTGACAACAAGCACGTCGTCGTGCTCGCCGTCCAGGGACTGCAGGATTCGGTGACTGTCACGCGCGACGCGCGGGAAGCGGCGTCGGACCGGAGGGCGACGTTCGGGACGGCGATGACGCGCGAGCAGATCGAGGCGCTGTCGGACGACCCGAACGAGATGGCGCAGCAGCTGCAGGACATCGCCGGCGGCAACGCCATCATCAGGGTCGACAGCTTCGAAGGAGGGCGGCTGCCGCCGAAGTCGGCAATCAAAGCGGTCCACATCACACGCGACGCGTTCGCGGCGGAGAACCATTTCGCCGGGGGGCTGTTCATCGACATCATCACGCAGCCCGGCATCGGCCCGCTGCGGACGAACATGAACGTGCGGCTGCGCGACGGCTCGATGAGCGGCAGAAACCAGCTCGCGACGGCGAAGGGCCCCGAGCGGATGCAGGCGTACAGCGGGGGTCTCGGGGGGTCGCTGATCAAGCAGAAGGCGTCGTTCTCGATCTCCGTGCACGGCACCTCGCAGTTCGAAACGCCGGTGTTCTACCTGAAGCAGCCGGACGGCCGGCTCGTCAATTCGCTCGGCCCGCGCCGGCCCAGCGACAACATGTTCGTCTTCGGCCTGTTCGATTACGCCATCACCCGCGATCAGACGCTGCGTGTCAACTACAGCCGCAATCAGTTCTCGACCCGCAATCTCGGGGTGGGCGGGTACGACCGCGAGGAGCGAGGCTACTCGACCGAGGATCACGGCCAGACGCTTCGGATCCAGGAGGCGGGGCCGCTGGGGCGCCGGTTCTTCACCAACACGCGCGCGTCGCTCGGCTGGTCGGATACCGCTACGCGGTCGGTGTTCGATGGTCCCACTTTGCAGGTGCTCGACGAGTTCACGAGCGGTGGACGGCAGCTGACGGGGGGCACGCGGCGGAAGACGATCAACCTGCAGTCCGATCTGGATTACGTGCGGGGTATCCACTCGGTCCGCACGGGAGTCCAGCTAGACGGCGGGACGTACCACTCCGACGATGCGGCGAACTACCTGGGGACGTACACCTTCGAGAGTCTGGCGGCGTTCCAGGCCGGCACGCCCCGGAGCTACACGCGGCGTGACGGCAATGCGAACATCAACTACAAGAACCTGCAGGCAGGGATCTATCTGCAGGACGACATCCGCGTTCGGAAGAACCTGACGCTGAGCCCCGGTGTGCGCTACGAGCTGCAAACGCACTTGAGCGACGTCAACAATTTCGGGCCCCGGTTCGGGCTGACCTGGTCGCCGGGCAAGAGCGGCAAGACGACCCTGCGTGGCAGTGCGGGGATCTTTCACGACTGGTTGTCGACGAATACGTACGAGCAGACGCTTCGCGTCGACGGCTTCCGCCAGCGCGAGCTCAACATCATCAACCCGTCGTACCCGAACCCGGGAAGCTTCGGCGTTGCCGCGCCGACGAACCGGTATCTCCTGGGCGACGACCTGCTGATGCAGCGCTCCACCCGGTTCAGCACAGGCATCGACCAGGCACTGACGAAGCAGATACGCGTCAATGCGACCTACGCGCACACCAGAGGCGACAACCTGCTGCGCGGAATGAACCTCAACGCGCCGACCAATGGCGTGCGTCCCGATCTCCTCTTCGGCAACGTCGTGCAGGTGGTGGACGACGCGGAGTTGCGCCAGAACACGCTGAATGTCGGCGCCAGCATCAACTTCAACACCGCCACGCCGGGCCCCGTGATGATGGGCGGTGACCGCGGCATGATGATGATCATGGGAGGACCGCCCCCGGCGGGCGGGGGCGCGGCGAACAAGCGGTGGAACTGGCGGCGGCTCACGATCTTCGGCAATCTCTTCCTCGGCCGCGCGCTGAACAACACCGAGGGCCCGTTCAGCATGCCTGTAACCGGCCTGCTCGCCGACGACTGGGGGCCGTCCAACTTCGATGTTCGCCGGCGCATGAACGTCGTCTTCAGCAGCAGCCAGTTGCGCAACTTCAACGCGAACATCAACCTGAACCTGTCCACCGCGGCGCCCTACACCATTCGCACCGGCACGGACGACAACAGGGACCTGGTGTTCAACGACCGGCCTGCCGGCGTCGGACGCAACACCCTGCGCGCCAGCGGTCAATGGACGTTGAACGGGTTCTTCACATACGGATGGCAGTTCGGCAAGCCGGTTGAACGGCCCGGTGGCATTTCCATCAGGTCCGAAGGGGGCGGCCTGGCCGTTTCCCAGGCGGCGGCCCAGAGCGCCGGACGTTACCGCCTGTCGCTCAACGTCAACGTGCAGAACCTGACGAACCACGGCAACCTGATCGGCTACAGCGGCACGCTGACGTCGAGCAACTTCGGACGGCCGACGTCGGTCCAGGGCACCCGCAAAGTCGACATCGGTTTGGGGCTGTCGTTCTAACGGGTTCCTTCGGTGCTAACCTAGCCGCATTATGAGGCTTTTCAACACGCTGCTGGCTCTTGGCCTTCTGACATCCGCGGCCTGCCATCCCGGGCCGATCGTAGGCGCCGGGCCGAGGCCGCCGTCGGTGGGCGGCACGATCGCCGGGATCGTCTCGACCGATACGAACGCGGCCGTCCCAGGACGCAAAGTCACCGCCATCAATACCGGAACGGGAGTGCGGTATGACGTCACGACCGGGACCAACGGCGGGTACACCATCAAGGTGCCGGAAGGCACCTATCGCATCGAAGTCGAGTTGCAGCCGGGCGAGACACTTGCGAAACAACCAGGCGAGACTCGCGTCAACAAATCCGATCTGGACCCGCACCGCCACTTTGTGATCACCCTCGGACGCGCGGGCGGATAGCCGGCACGAGGCAGGCACGCCATACGCCTACTCAGCACTCAGGAGCGAGCTGGGATGCTCAAGGATCTTCGCCACGCCGTACGCATGCTGCTTCATGCCAAAGGCTGGACCGCCGTCGTTCTCCTTTCTCTGGCGCTTGGCATCGGGGCCAACACGGCCATCTTCAGCGCGATCAACGGGCTGCTGATCAAGCAGATTCCCGTCAAAGATCCTGACTCGCTGGTGCGCCTGCGCTGGGGCGGCCGTAACGACATGGTGACCAGCTCCAGCGACTACGGCTTTACGCTGCCAGGTCCGGACGGGCAGAGCGTCCGCACGACGTTCTCGTATCCGATGTACCAGCAGTTCGTGGCCGACAACCGCACGATGAGCGATCTCCTCGCCTGTGCGCCGTACGGCCGGGTGAACGTCGTCGTCGACGGCCAGGCGGAAATCGCCACCGCCTTTATCTCCACGGGCAACTACTACCGCGTGCTCGGGGTCAGGGCGCGTGCGGGACGCACGATCCTGCCTGAAGACGACCAGCCGGCGGCCTCTCCCGTGGCCGTCATCAGCTCCAAGTACTGGCACACGCGGTTCGCGACCGATCCCGGAGTCATCGGCAAGACGATCCGGGTGAACAACGTCGTGGTCACGATTGTCGGTGTGATCTCCCCGGAGTTCACCGGCATGCAACAACCCGTGAGCGAGCTGCCTGATATCGGGGTTCCTCTCTCGCTCGACTCTCAGCTGAACACCGCCACGGGCCCGTCCCGATTGGGCCAGCCTACGTACTGGTGGCTGCAGGTCCTGGGGCGTCTCAAGCCAGGAGCCACGGCTGCACAGGTCCGGGGCAACCTCGAAGGTGTCTTCCAGCAGACAGCACGGAACGGGCTCGACTCGCATCTGAAGTCGCTGCCGGAGGCTGAGCGGACAACCGCGGTGAATCGCACCCGCACACAGGTTCCCTACCTGCGGGTCGATGCCGGCCGCCGCGGCGTATATGACGTCAATACGACCGAGCTGCGTGCAGCCACGATCCTCGGCGTCGTCGTGGCACTCGTCCTGTTGATCGTCTGCGCGAATGTGGCGAATCTGCTGCTCTCGCGCGCGACGACCCGCAAGAAGGAACTCTCCGTCCGGCTTTCGCTCGGCGCAACTCGACTGCGTTTGATCCGGCAACTGCTGACCGAGAGCCTGCTGCTCGCATCGGTGGGTGGCGCGCTGGGCATACTCGTCGGCCACTGGGGGAAGCAGTTGCTGCCCGGGCCCCCAGGCCAGGCGCCGCTGCTCGACTGGCGCGTGCTCGCGTTCGTGCTGGCGGTCACGGGCCTGACCGGCATTGTCTTTGGCATCGTCCCGGCTCTTGGCGCCACAGGCGGCGATGTGAACGCCGCGCTCAAACAGAGCAGCCGGAGCGTTGCGGGCTCCCGGAGCATTCTGGGCAAGTCGCTGCTTGTCGCCCAGGTCGCCATCTCACTGGTGTTGCTCGTCGGCGCGGGGCTTTTTCTCCGGACGCTGCACAACCTCCGGCACGTGGACGTCGGTTTCAACCCGCAGAACCTGATGCTGTTTCGTGTGCAACCCCAGCTGAACCGGTACGACGAACAACGAACGCTGGCGCTGTACGGCCAGCTGCTCGAACGGATTGCCGCGGTGCCGGGCGTCCGGGCGGCGGCGCTCACCAATCCGGCGTTGCTCACCGGCAGCGTCAACTCGACGAGTATTTTCGTGCGCGGCCGCGTATATCCAGTCAACGAGCGGGACAACAGTGGCAGCATCAATCGTCTCGTGATCTCGACGAACTTCTTCGACGTGATGGAGATCCCGATCCTGCTCGGCCGTGGATTCACGCCGCGCGACAACCAGGCGGCGCCGAAGGTCGTCGTGATCAACGAGGCCGCCGCGAAGACGTATTTTCCCGGCGAGAATCCGGTCGGACAGCGCTTCGGCTCGAGCGTTGAGAACAGCGGCCAGCTCGAGATTGTCGGCGTCCTCCGCGACGCGAAGTACGACAGCGTCCGCGACCCCGCGCCTCCGACGATGTACGTGCCGTACTTGCAGAGCCGCCCGGGCGGCGCGGTGATCGAAGTGCGGACCGCGGGCGATCCTGCCAGCGTCACGACCGGCGTGCGCGAAGCCGTCAGACAGGTCGACCCCAATCTCCCGATGATGGATGTCTCCACGCAGCTCGAACAGATCGAACGCCGATTCCAGCAGGAGAAGATGTTCGCGCAGGCGTACACGTTGTTCGGAGGGCTCGCGCTGCTGCTCGCGGCGATTGGTCTGTTCGGCCTGATGTCCTACAGCGTGTCGCGTCGCACGAATGAGATCGGCATCCGGATGGCCCTCGGCGCGCAGCGCCGGGACGTGCTGCGGCTGGTGATGCGCGAATCCATGACGCTCGTGGTCGTCGGCGTCATCATCGGCGTCGCGGTGGCCGTGGGGACGAGCCGCTTCCTTGCAACGCTGCTCTTCAGCCTTGCCGCGACGGACGCGGTCACGATTGCCGCGGCGATCGCCGTCATGGTGTTCGTGTCCGGGCTCGCGGGGTTCCTGCCGGCGCGCCGCGCATCCCGGGTCGATCCGATGGTGGCGCTGCGCTACGACTAGCGCGCGCCACCGTAGCGCAGCCCTTCAGGGCTGCCGAGCGCCGCACCCTGTTGCGCTACAATCCCGGTCATGCGAAGCAACCTCGTCCTTTTCCTGAGCCTCGTCGCGCTCCAACCCGCGCCCACCGAGATTCGCCTGATCGTCAAAGGGGATGACATGGCCGCCGGCCATGGCATCAACGTCGCCACGATCGACGCCTACAGACGCGGCGTCCTGACGACGACCAACGTGATCGTGCCGGGGCCGTGGTTTCCTGAAGCGGCGCGACTGCTGAGGGAGAATCCCGGACTGGACGTCGGCGTGCACCTGGCGCTCACCAGCGAGTGGGAGAACGTCAAGTGGCGCCCCCTCACCTACGCGCCGGCCCTCGTGGACCCGGACGGCTACTTCTTCCCGACGGTACAGCCGCGGCCCGGGCTTCCCCCCAGGACCAGCATCAAAGAGAGCAACTGGAAGATCGACGAGATCGAGCGCGAGCTCCGCGCGCAGCTGGCCCTGGCAAAGCGTCACATCCCCAATGTGACGTACACCTGGAACCACATGGGGTTCACGTCTCTGTCGCCGGACGTGCAGTCTCTCGTCGCGCGCCTGAGCAAGGAGTACGGCTTGCTGGTGCCGTCGGACCTTGGCATCCAGATGGTGGGCCGCGTGTACGAGAGCAAGGACAGCGGCGCGATGAAGGCCGAGAAACTCGCGGCGAAGCTCGAGACGCTCGAGCCGGGATTATGGCTGCATATCGACCACGCCGCCACGGACGACCCGGAGATGCGCGCGTACGGACACCTGGGATACGACTGGGTGGCCGCCGATCGCAGCGCGGTGCTCGAGGCCTGGACGAGCCCCAAAGTGAAGGACGCGATCGCGCGCCGGCACATCAAGCTGACGAATTATCGGGACCTCGCTCAGCGGGAGCGCTCCGTCAGATAGACGGACAATTCCGGAACTGCTTTGCGAAGCGCGTCGACCAGCAACCGCGCGACGACCTCACTCCCCTTCGCGTTCAGGTGCGTGCGATCGACCTGCCCCTTGTCATCCCGAGGACTGAGATCGGCCCAGACCTCCTCGCCCGCGTGCTCGGCGTCGGCGGCCGTGATCGCGTGCAAGTCGACGAGCGGGACCTGCTTTTCGACCGCCAGCGCCCGGATCGCTTCGACGTAGGGGGTCTGTGTCGTGCGGATCGTGCCGCCCTCGTTGTAGAGCCGCCGAACCAGGGATGTGATCAGCACGGGCTTCGCGCCACTGGCACGCGCCTCGTCCACGTAGCGCGCCATATGCGAGCGGTAGGTCGTCTTCGGATCGGTCTCGCGCTCCGGACCCTTCCCGGGTTCGTCGTTGTGACCGAACTGAATCAGATAGTACTGCCCCCGTTTCGCGAGCGCCTCGGTCCACCGCCCTTCGTCAATATAACTCTTGGAACTGCGGCCGTTCGCCGCCATGTTGACCACTTCCACTGCCCCGCTCACGAGCCGCCGGAAGCCAGCGCCCCAGCCCGAGTCGTCCGTCACCGTTGAATCGCCGACGAGAACCACGCGTATCGGCGGAGGCGGCGCCTGAGCACGGATGGAAGAGAGCGCCGGCCAGGCTACCGCCGCAGCGACGAGCACGGGGACCGCAACGAGGTCGCACATTAGTGAGCTCCGCACGTGAGTTGCCTCCTCGGACGAACATACAACGTTCTTCACCTCGCGGGCGAACTGATCGCTTGCGCCCGTCAGCACATCGTGTTGGGATTGGGCCCAGCTGGAAGCTGGAAACTGGTACCTGGCTGTCTTCTTATGCGCCGTGTCACTGAGGTATTGAGATGAGGCGTTGCACGCTGTTCTCGGCCGGGCTGATCGTGGCGCTGACCGTGATTGGGGTTGGCGCGGTCACCCGTGTGCCGTCCGCGGACGGCCAATTCTGGGACATTCAGGACACCTCGCCGTGGTCGCAGGACAGCGGCGGCATCGCCACAGGCGGGCGGTCGAATCCTTTCAACGGATTCGGCTACCTCAAGCTCCAGGTCCGTTCCGCCGATCGCACGCCGCTCGTGCGAAACCTGTACCTCCGCGGATTTGGACTGGCGTACGACGGCGCGGAACGGTTCGATTCGATCACGCCGGTCGTTCAGGGCGGCATCGTAGTCGATCGCGCGATCTATGCGCCAAAGGATGCGAACTATCTTCGTTACCTCGACAGCTACGCCAATGTCGAGGACCGGCCGCGCGTTGTGGAGGTCGCGTGGGGCGGCGCGTCCGGCGCCTACGAAGACGGAGGCCTCGTCACGGTCGCCACGACGTCGAATGGCGACCGGCGCATCGACCTCACCGACAGCTTCGTCATCGTCATGCAGAACGCCCGGCGCGTGCAGAACGCGATGGACGGTCCGTCCGGTCACGGACCGTCCGCGCACGTTCTCGGGACGCGCACCCGGGGTCTGCTGACGAAGGTCGGCGACATGTACTCGGACCCGTTCGTCGATCGGTGGCCTGGCTTCGACCCGGCGCACGTCGGGTACGTCTTCACCTTCACGGTGCTGCCTGGTCAGGCCGTCGCACTGATGACATTCGTCGTCAAGGGCACGAGCGAAGTCTACGACCCGCGCGGCGGCTTTCCAGTGCCGATCCGGGACGGGATCGTCGCGCCGAAGTTCGAGCCGGTGTTCTCGGGAGGCCAGCCGGTCATCCCTGCCGCGGGATCACAGATCGCGCACGTGTCCGACACGGCGCGCCGCCTCGTAGCCGAACCCGATCTTCGTGGTCTGACCGCCCGGCAACGCGCGCAGATTTTGAATTGGACGGTCCCAGGCGCAGCGTCCGAGGCCGCCTTCACGGTCGTCGAGAAAACGGCGTCGCAGCTTCAGGACGCGCTCACAAAAGGGGACACGTCTTCCGAGGACATCGTCCGCGAGTACTTGCGACGGCTGGCGACCTACGATCGCAGTGGGCCTGTGCTTCGCACGATGCTGGCGCTCAATCCGCGCGCGATAGCCGAGGCACGCGCGCTCGACGCCGAGCGCGCCGCGGGCCGCGTCCGCGGGCCGCTTCACGGCATCCCCGTCGCCTTCAAGGACAACATCGACGTCGCCGGGTTGCCGACGACCGGTGGATCGCGCGCGCTCATCGATCGTCACCCGCGCCTGGACTCACGGATGGCCGCCGGGATGCGCCGCGCCGGCGCGATCGTGATGGGCAAGGCAAACCTCGACGAGTTTCCATTCGGCGACTTCGGGATCAGCACGGTCGGCGGCACTGTCGGGAATGCCTACGACGGCTCGCTCAGCACGTCTGGATCGAGTGGAGGAAGCGCGTCGGCCGTGTCGGCCAGTCTCGTGACCCTGGCGTTTGGCACCGACACGTGCAACTCGCTCTCGAATCCAGCCGCCTTCGCGTCGCTCGCGACGATACGCACGACGCGCGGGTTGACGAGCCGCGCGGGGGTCATGCCGCTCAACACGTTCAACGATGCCGTTGGACCGATCGCCAAGTCCGTGCGCGAGCTTGCGCTGGTGCTCGACCAGGTCGCCGGCGCGGATCCGGAGGACGAGGCCACCGCGGACGCGGACGGCCACGTCAGCGGGTCGTTTACGACGGCGCTCGACCCCGCGGCTCTCAAAGGCGCGCGAATTGGCGTGCTGCGCCAGCTCTTCATCGGCTTCACCGGCGAACGCGAGGTCGCGGCCCTGATGGAGTCGGTGATCGCCGACCTTCGCGCGGCGGGAGCCACGGTTGTTGACGTCGCGATTCCCAATCTCGATGCGCAGTACCGCGTCGCGCGCGGCAGCGCACCGGGCTCCCTCGAGACCGCCTGGAACACCTACCTCTCGCGCGGCGCGAAGCCGGGCGAGACGCCGCTCACCATTGAGAATCTGCTCGCCTCAGGCAAGCTGGTGCCAGCGAGCGCCAGGAGATTTCGGGACGCGCTCGCGCCGGCTCCCGTCGGAGACGCGCTTCGCGAGGCGACCGCGGCATTCTACGCGCGGCGGGCGGCCTTCCGCGATCTCTTCGTGGATCTGATGCAGCGCGAGCGTCTTGCGGCGCTTCTCTACCCCGCCAACCAGGCGCGTCCCCACACGCATGAAGGCGGGTTGGAACGATACGGCAGCGAGCCCGGCACGTGCGAAGAGAGCGCGATGACGGGGCTGCCGCAGGTGACCGTCCCCGCCGGATTCATTGGAGGCCGCCATCCCGTCGGCGTGTCGTTCCTCGGGCGGCCGTGGTCCGACCGCGACGTCCTGGCGCTTGCGCACGGCTACGAGCAGGCCACGCACCGGCGCCGC
>CAYZBZ010000028.1:2710-9404 GCA_964476725.1 uncultured Vicinamibacterales bacterium | reverse complement strand
GAAGGCTCCTCCGCCGTCACGCGTGAAGGCATTCGAACTTCAACCTTCTAACTTCAGACTTTCGACCCACGCCTCCTTGTCGCGCGGCAGCTTGATGTCCCACGCCAGACCGAGCGCCTGGAGAGTGCGGATACCCACCCAGTTGAGATCCACCTCGTACCATGCGAGACCGTGACGCGCGCTCGTTGGATGCGCGTGATGGTTGTTGTGCCACCCCTCGCCGAAGGTCAGAACCGCCACCCACCAGTTGTTCGTGGAATCATCGCCCGTCGCGAACCGGCGCGATCCCCACTTGTGCGTCGCCGAGTTCACGAGCCAGGTGGCATGGAGGCCGACGGTCGTGCGGAAGAAGATCCCCCAGAGCACGTACGGCACGCCGCCGTACGCCAGCAGCCCGAGTCCCACGATCACGTTCGACGTCCAGTGCCACCTGGAGAGTGCCACGTGCACCCGATCGCGGGCCAGATCCGGCGCGTACCGCGCGAGCACGGACGCATCGTGGTGCAACCCTTCACCGCTCAGGATCCAGCCTGCGTGCGCCCACCACGTGCCTTCGCGCGGGGTATGCGGATCGCCTTCGCGATCCGAGTTCTGGTGATGGATACGATGCGTCGCAACCCAGAAAATCGGGCCACCCTCGAGCGCCAGGGTGCCGCACCATGTGAGGATGTATTCAACCCACCTGTAGGTCTTGTAGGCCCTGTGGGTCAGCAGACGGTGATAGCACATGCCGATGCCCAGCATGCCGGCGACGCAATAGAGTATCAGCGCCGCCAGGATCGCGCCGGAATCAATGAAAAAGAACGCCGAGATTGCGCCGGCGTGGAAGCCGGTCATCGCCGTCGTCGTGAGTGCGTTCAAGCCCTTCTGATACTTCCGTCCGAACATCAGTCTTCTCTCATTCTTCGCGCGTCACGGTCTTCTTCTCATGCAGGTGGACGAACGTGCCCTTCTTGTTGCCGACGACGACGTCCGGCAGGCCGTCGCCGTTGACGTCGCCGGCGACGACCTGGGTGCCGACACCGGACTCGTTGTCGATGAGGAACGGGACGAAATCGACGCTCGTG
Organism: uncultured Vicinamibacterales bacterium; assembly: GCA_964476725.1. GTDB lineage: Bacteria > Acidobacteriota > Vicinamibacteria > Vicinamibacterales > 2-12-FULL-66-21 > JALZOC01. The sequence goes on along the minus strand of CAYZBZ010000028.1, from coordinate 8,337 downwards.
TCGGCGTTCCGCGCGAGCTTGAACCAATACAGGACGGCAGCGTCGTTGCGATCCGGATCGCCCGTGCGCCCGTGCGACCAGAAGCGTTTGCCCGTGACGATGTCCTTGAGGCCGTCGCCGTCCATGTCGACGAGGTCGATGGCGTGGATTTCGGAGAACTTCACGCCGTACTTGTTGTCCTTCGGCTCCTTGTTCATGAAGACGTGCTCGCGGAATTTGATGTCGCTGCCATCGCGATACTGCTCGTACCACGCCAGGCCGAACTCGTGCGCGGCGAGAGCCGTGATGATGTCGTTCAGCCCGTCGCCGTTGACGTCGTAGGCGTACATCTGGGAGCCGCCGGCGCCCATCGGCTGGTTGTGGAACTTCCAGACGGGATCGCCCGCGAGCGACCCGGGCTGTTCCCACCACCCGTTCTTCTCCAGCAGGTCGAGCCGGCCATCGCCGTTCACGTCCCCCAGACCCAGGCCGTGCGTGAAGTTGCCGTACTTGTTGTTCGGCGAGAGCGGATGGAACGTCCACGGCTTCGCTGGATCACCCCAATCGGGCTCGGCATAGCCGTACTGACCTTTGGTGATGCAGACCAGCTCTGGTTTTCCGTCGCCGGTCAGGTCGGCGAATGTCGGGGACTCGTTGTCGGTCTGATCGAAGATCCTGTGGCGCACCCAGTGGGCTTCCCTGCCCTTCGGATTCTCGAACCACGACGTGTCCGTGCCGGGGAAACCGATGATCAGGATGTCCTTCCAGCCGTCCTTGTTGAAATCGTAGGCCCAGGCGAAGAAGTTGTCGGAATACGTGTTCTCCCTGCCGAGCGTCCCCTCGAAGCCCGGCACGTCCACGGTCGTCATGGGTCCGAGCTTCAACCGGAACGTCGTCCGGGCTGGATAGTATTCGTGGCGCGTCTTGAAGTCCGGCCCTTCCCACCACCACGGGCCGGAGATGACGTCGTTCGCGCCGTCGTTGTTCAGGTCGCCGAAGTTCGCTCCCTCGCCCCAGAACTGGTCGCTCAACTGGATGCGCTTGAAGGTGTGGATCTCGTCGGCGGCGGTCAGGTTGGCCGCCGTGATGGCGGCCGAGATGAACAGGGCCACCGAGATGGATGTCTTCATCAACATACGCACGCTCACTGTTTCCCGACGATCTGGTTGATGCCGTTCACGAGCTCCCGCCGCTCGGCCGCATTCCCGGTGCGCCCCAGGCGATCCGTCAGCGTCCGAAGCGCGTCCTGCGTCCCGGACGCGGCGATGCGCCGTACGGTGAAGGGGAACAGCCCTGGCAGCTTCGTCTCCGCTGCGAGTGTCAGGGCGCGCGGCATGTTCAGCTCCACGACCGGCTCGGCCGCATACCAGACCATCAACGGTTGATTCTGATCCGCCGCGTCCTCATCGTGAGCCAGCAATGCCGCGAGAACATCCCAGCGTTTCTCGGCAGGCGCGCGCTGAAGGGCGCTGGCCAGATACAGTCGTACCAGCGCCGATTTGTCGTTGCGGGCCAGCCTCGCGAAATGCCGCAGCGTGCCGTCCGACGGGCGCCTGCCCTCGACCAGCAGATACACCGCCCAGCTGCGGACGTATTCGCTCTCGTGGCCGAGCAGTTCCTGCAACTCTCGCTCGCTCAACCCGTGAGTGACGTGCAGCGCCCAGATCGCCCGCAGCTTGCGCGTGACGTCGGGCTGATCCTGCAGCATGCGTTTGAGGCGCGCGTGCACGGTCGGATCGGGACCGCGCTCCTGCAGAATGCGCCGCGCATGGCGCACGTACCAGTCGTTGCGGTGCAGCTGCAGGTCGACCAGTTGCTCCGACGACAGCGTCGCGAGATCGACCCGAACCCACTTGTCATTGACGTGGCTGATCTTGAAAATCCGCCCGAGCGTCTTGTCGTGCACCTCGGGGTTGCTGCTGTGGCACTGGTTCTTGTCGTACCAGTCGATCGCGTGCACCGAGCCGTCGGGGCCGTAGCGGAAGTTCAACATCTGGCTCCAGGAGTCGTTGGCCTTCAGGAAGTCCGGGCCGTGCGACGCCGCGTAGCCTGATCCTTGCCGCTGCAGCCGATCCATGTTGGTGCGGGCGCCATGAAGGTTGTTCATGAAGATGGCGTCGCGGTACTCCCGGGGCCAGTCGTCTCCGCCCAGGTAGATCATCGCCCCCGCGTGCGCATGACCGCCGCCAGCCGCATCCGAACGGCTGTTGCCGGCGTGAGGGCCCTTCCTGCCGACCCAGTGCACGTGGTCGGCAATGGTCTTGACGTCGTCGTAGATGTTGGGGTTGAAGTGATTGCCGGCCTGCCGTTTGTACCTCGCCCCCTGCACGACGTGGTAGAGGTGCTCGATGACGCACGCGGTGATGAAGGCGTGGCCGTAGTCGTTGAAGTCGAGGCCCCATGGATTGCTGGTGCCTTCCGCGAACACCTCGAACACGTGCGCGGTCGGATGAAAGCGCCAGACCGCTCCATTGAGCCGCGTACGCTCCGAATCGGGCGTCCCCGGCTTCCCGACGTTCGATTCGGTGAACACGCCGTGTGTGCCGTAGAGCCACCCATCGGGACCCCACGAAAACGTGTTGAGCATCTCGTGCGTGTCCTGATACCCCCAGCCGTCGAGCATGACCTGCGGCGGCCCGGCGGGACGATCTGTCCCCTCCCTGGTCGGGATGAACAGCAGATACGGGGCGGCGCCGACCCAGACTCCGCCGAACCCGACCTCGATGCCGCTGACGAGATTCAGGTCCTCGATGAACACCTTCCGGCTGTCCAGACGTCCATCGCCGTCGGTGTCCTCGAGTATCAGAATGCGATCCTTACCCTGGCCTTCGGATGCGCGCACGGGGTACGTATGCGCTTCGGCCACCCAGAGCCGGCCGCGGTCGTCGAGGGTGAAGGCGATCGGCCGCACGACGTCCGGCTCCGACGCCGCGAGCGTGACCGAAAACCCCTTCGGAAGGCTCATCGCCCGGGCGGCATCCACACCCGACAGACCGGCGTGCGCGACGACGTCCATCGGCGGGAGCGTGCTCATCTCCGACGGCACGATCTCGTTGGAAAGGAACGGCCGCGACTCGTGAAAGCGGAAATCGTCGAAGTTGATATGCGCCCAGGGGCTCTCTCTCAGGTAGACCGCGGTCGGCGCTCCAGTCTCCTCATCGACGAGACGAACGAAGATGTCCTTGCCCGCGTGCGGTTTCAGGTCGACCACCGCCGGTCGAAACGTGGCCTGGTCGGCGCCCGAGATCGTGTAGATGACCGTGTTGTCTTCAGCCAGCGCCAGTTCAACGCGCGTGCTGGCAAACGCCCCGCCGGACACGAGAAAGCTGGCATAGGGATGGCTCACGCGAAATGGCGCCGATGAGAGCGTGCCCTTGCGCGCGTTGCCCGCCACGCCGCTGCTGATCCAGTAGGCGCCCGCAATCGCGCGCCGGTCCTTCCTCTCCACGTCCTCTTTCACGAGCGCGAACGCATCGCCTGTGGGCGTCCAGTTCTCCAGCGTGCCGGTCTCGAAATCCAGATTGAGTGCGCGTCCGTTCGCCACCGGCGCGACGCCCGCGGACTGCACGGGCGGCTGGTCCGAGACGTCGAAGCGTCCCTCCATTCCCGCAGCCCGGTGGCCTGGGAGCGAGCAGTAGTAGGTATCGCTGTCGGTTGCTTTGAAAGTGACGCTGGAGGTCGCGCCCTTGTCGAGGATCTGGGCGCTCCGCACGGCGTGCTTTTCCATCGTGATGTCGTGCACCATCAGCTCGCCGTTGACGATGGTGATGCGAACCGTCTCGCCGGTCCGTGCCCACAGCGTCGGATTGCGGATCCCGTCGATGTCGCCTCCGATGCCCCGATACCCGAGCATGGTCGACTCCAGCGTGTATTCGCGGTCGATCACCGGCGTTGTCTTCGCCTGGCTGGCGAGGACGACAAGCGGCACCAACAGGGTGCCTGCGATGGACATGAGGCGATTCATAGACGGATTCCTACCATGAATGCGGGCCGCGACCAGGTGCTATTCATGGCGAACAGGATACGACAGTACGCTGCGCTTTGAATTCAAGTGGGGCGAGAAGAGGTGGCCGCCTCGTGGAGGTGGGCTCGCAGGGGTAGCAGAGCACGCGGAGACGGATTCAACGCGGAGAACGCGGATCTGCCATTCGGGCTCAACTGTTCAGCGCCACCCCGCGGATGCGGGGAGAAACGGCCGGCAGACGCGTGATAGGCTGCCGAAGAAATGAGGATCGCGGTCTTCGATACGCATCCCTACGATCGACAGGCCCTTGAAGCCGCCAACGAGCACGACGCGCACAGCCTGACGTTCTTCGAGCCCCGTCTGACGAGCGCAACGGCCTCCCTCGCGGCCGGGTTCCCCGTCGTGTGCTCCTTCGTCAACGACAGGCTGGACCGTGCCACGCTCGAACGCCTTCGCGAAGGAGGCGTGGGGCTGGTGGCCCTGCGATCCGCCGGGTACAACCACGTGGACCTCGAAGCGGCCGCCGACCTCGGGCTGAGGGTCGTCCGTGTTCCGGAATACTCACCCTACGCGGTGGCGGAGCACGCGGTCGCGCTGATCCTGGCGCTCAACCGCCGGCTCCACCGCGCGTTCAATCGCGTGCGCGAGGCCAACTTCTCGCTCGACGGGCTGGTCGGCTTCGACCTGCACGGCAAGACGGCCGGCCTGGTGGGCACGGGCCGCATCGGCGCCGTGATGGCCCGCATTCTCCATGGATTCGGCTGCCGGCTCCTCGCCTATGATCTGCAACCGAAGCCGCAGCTCGTCGAGGACCTGAAGCTGCAGTACGTGGATCTCAACCAGCTGTATCGGGAGTCGGATATCGTCTCGCTGCACGTGCCGCTGACCCCGGCGACCCGGCATCTCGTCGACGCCCCGGCGCTGGAGTCCATGAAGGCCGGCGTGATGCTGATCAACACGAGCCGCGGTGCGCTGGTCGACACTCGTGCGCTCATCGACGCGTTGAAGCGAGGGCACATCGGAGCGGCCGGACTGGACGTGTATGAAGAGGAGGAAGGGATCTTCTTCCGAGACCTCTCCGATCAGGTGCTCCAGGATGACGTGCTGGCGCGGCTGCTGACGTTCCCGAACGTGCTGGTGACGTCACATCAGGCATTCCTGACGAAAGAGGCGCTGGCAAGCATCGCCAGTATCACCTTGGCGAGCATTCGCGCGTTCGAGCGCGGCGAAGCGCTCGTTCATGAGGTCACGCCCCAACAGGTCCTGCACCACCCTTCTCGTTGAAATGGTGCTCCGGACGGTCCCCTTTTTTCTCCTCAGGCGAAGACATCCAGCGGAGGCTGCCTCGAATCTGCCTCAGATTCCGGCGGGCAGGGATGGAACCGTTGTTGCTCCTTGGGGTGCCGATGCCGCTCGACCTGGTCATCGGCCGCACGCTGGCCTGCTGCGCTCACCCGTCAGCCGCCTGGCGGCGCCTGCCGCTCAAGGGTCGCGTGCTGCTGGTCGCCGCGTACTTCAGCGTCAGCTATCTGACTGGCCTGCTGGCGCTGTTCCTCGCCTGATCCCGGCCACAGGTCGCAAACGCGAGCTGGACGCGGCAGCGCCCGGACGTGGTGCGCGCCATCGCCGGAGAGTACCTCGCGGCCGGCGCCGAGATTCTCACGACCAACACCTTCGGGGGCTC
>CAYZBZ010000028.1:0-2610 GCA_964476725.1 uncultured Vicinamibacterales bacterium | reverse complement strand
GCTCGCGACCGAGCTCAACCGCCAGCTCTTGGATGACCCGGCCAAGTATCAGGAGTTCGTGCGGCGGATTCCCATGGGGCGCTGGGGCGAGCTCGATGAGCTGGCCGGCGCGGTGGTCTTCCTGGCCTCGAACGCCTCGACCTACGTCACGGGAAGCGCCCTGGCCGTGGACGGGGGCTGGACCGCCAGATAGCCCCGTCGCCAAGGTCGTGTAAACGATTGTAAACCGCTGTCAGACATGCTAGTTCTTGCCCGGCGGAATTGAGATGGCCTATGATCCGCGTCTGGTCTCCCCGCTAGTGCGCCACGACTCTGTGAGGTTGCTATGACGAATGTCCGTCTCGTCTTCCCTGCCGGTATCGTCTTGTGCGTGACCACGTTCATCGTGGCCACGATCGCTCAAGCGCCTGCGCAGACAGGCCAGCCAGGTGCGGGCGCGCCGGCCACTCAGGCTGGCGTCCAGGATCCGGGTCCGAAGATCCCCGAGGGCTTCACGCCCATCTTCAACGGCAAGGACCTCACGGGCTGGCACGTCAGCAAGACGAATCACCACGGCACCACGCCGGATTACAAGGTGGTCCACGGGGTGGTCGTTGGCACCCAGAATCCACGCGGCAAGGGTGGCATTCTGCTGACCGACAAGAAGTACAAGAACTTCGAAGTCTACATGGAGATCAAGCCGGACTGGGGCTGCGACAGCGGTCTGTTCCTGCGTTCAAGCGAAGCCGGTGAGGCGTACCAAGTCACGCTCGACTATCTCCCTGGGGGCGGCATGGGCGGGATCTACGGCGAGCGCTTGACGGGCGTCTCGGGCCTCGGCGCTGCGGCGACGAACCTCACGCTCGAACAGCGCGCCGAGGCGACGCGGAAGCGCAACGAAGCCTGGCAGAAAGCGTGGAAGCGGGAAGAGTGGAATTCGATCCGTGCGCGAATCGAGGGCGACGTCCCGCACATCACCGTGTGGATCAACGACCAGCTGGTCACTGACTTCACCGACACAGCGAACCACGCAGCCAACGGCGCGACCGACGGCATGATTGCCATTCAGATGCATTACACCGACGTGAAGACCAACCGCTGGGTGGACGCCGGGTTCTGGCGGTGGCGGGTCATCGCGGCGAAGGAGCTCCCGGCACAGTGATCGAACGAGCAGAAAGGACCCCATGATCAACAGACGCGACTTCCTGCAGGCGGCGATCGCCGCCGCGGCCGCGGCGCAGGCGCACCCGCTCCTTGCCGCGACCGGGCAAACGGGCGTCGTCGGAGCCAACGACCGGATCCGGGTCGGCATCATCGGCTGCGGAAACCGCGGCAACCAGGTGGCGACCGACTGGATGAAGCACAAAGACAGCGTGTTCATCTCCGCGTGTGACGTCGCGAAGGATCGGCTGGACCAGACCGCAGCCCGGCTCGGCGAAGTCCAGGGCAACAAGCTGGACACGTACGAGGACTACCGGCGCATCCTGGAGCGAAAGGACGTCGATGCCGTCTTCATCGCAACGCCCGACCACTGGCACAGCCCGATCATGATCGAGGCGGTGGCAGCCGGCAAGGACGTGTACGTCGAAAAGCCCGTCTCGAACGAGATCGAGCCGGCCATGAAAATGGTCGAAGCCGCACGAAAGTCCAACCGCATCGTCCAGGTCGGCCTGCAGCAGCGAAGCTGGCACCACTTCCAGGAAGCCGCAAAGCTCTTTCACGAGGGCTACGTCGGCACGAGCGTCAATCACTGCCAGATGTGTCCTCCGGGAGGCGGGGGCGGAGGCGGCGGCGGACGCGGCCAGCAACCGCCGACGCCGCAGGAGCCGCCGGCCGGTTTCAACTGGGAGATGTTCCAGGGGCCAGCCAAGCGGAAGCCGTTCCTGCCCGGCCGCCGGAACTGGCGTGGGTGGTACGACTACGGCGGGGGCAACATCACCGACTGGGGCGTCCACCTCACCGACATCATGAACTGGTACATGCGCGCCGATACGAAAGTCCCGCTGCTGACCAGTGCGTCGGCGCAGTATGTGCGGATCCCGCGCGATCCGGAGCGGGTGCCCGATACGTACGCCGTCACCTGGCAGTACGACAACTTCGTGGCCACACTGTCCAATGCCATGGTGCCCGGCCTCGAGGATCCGCGCGAGCTATACGGCAACTACTTTTTCGGCGAGCGCGGGGTGCTGCTCGTCAACCGTATGGGATACGAGGTGAGGCCCTACGCGGCGACCCAGGGCGGACCCGGCGGCCGAGGCCAGAACCCGAATGCGCCGCCACCGCCGCCGCCACTCGAGCCGAAGAAGTTCAAGGATCCGTCAGGCATGTCGGAAGTGGCCGAGTCGTCATTCGGATCGGCGACCCACCGGCACGTGCGGAATTTCCTCGACTCGGTGAAGTCTCGACAGAAGCCGAACTGCGACATCGAAATCGGCTTCAACTCGTCGCTGCCGTGCCTGCTCGCCATCGTCTCGGTGAAGTCCGGACAGACGGTGAAGTGGGACGGCAAGGTGGCCAAAAACACGTAATGGCAAGTGGCAAAGGGTGAATGGCAAAGGACAAAGGGACGGGCGCCTCAGCCCGTCCCTTTCCTTTTCACGCGGCGACGCGGGCCGCTGCGGCGGGGCGCTC
>CAYZBZ010000027.1:0-26075 GCA_964476725.1 uncultured Vicinamibacterales bacterium | reverse complement strand
GTTCCTCGTGCTGGTCGCGTTTCTGGCGAGCTACGTCCCGGCGCGGCGCGCGACCAGGGTCGATCCGGTTGGGGCGTTGAGAGGAGAATGACCCAACTTCCAGTTCTCAACTCCCAATTCCCAACTTCCAACTCCCAAAGTAAGCCAACAGTCTTACCGAAGACAGATGTCGGCGGCGATCAACTGCCGGCGGACTGACAAATCCGTCAGCCATCCAAAAACCTGCTGACACGCGCCCCGTTGTATGCGACCCTGATTTTGATCCCCGCGTCGCTGCAGGAGCGCCAGGTATGAAACGTGTGTGCATCGCGTGCGCGGCCATCGCCGTCTGCGCGTCGCTGCGCCTGTTTGCGCAGTCGGAGGCCGGCTACCGCGCCAACATCGGCAAGGCGGCCACGAATCCGACCAACGGGACAGAGGTCGGCAGAATCGTCGACGTCGCGCTGATGAACGGCCGCTGGGTCTACAAGGTCGACCGCGCCGGCAAGATCGTCAACTGGCCGGTCGAAAGCGTCATCCCGAAGAAGATTCAGACGATGCCCTCCGTGGCGGCGCCGGCTCCCGCCGCGCCGCCGGCGAAGATCGATCCGATCCTGCAGAGCACGGCGACGGAGTTCCGCACGCGGCTCGAGCGCCGTCACGGCGTGCTGCAGACCCTCGTCGTGACCCAGAAGGGCATCAGCGCCGAGTGGAGATCGATCAGCTGCGACGCCTTCGAGCAGGAGATCCTCGATCTTCTCGTCAGCGTCAAGCAAACGCAGAAGGCGTCCCCCGCAATCAGCGGCAGCCGCAAGTGCTTCACCGCGACGCGCACCTTTGCACTCAAGGGGGCGACGTTCCACGACTACCGCACCGGAAAGATCGGCGACGCGCAGGTCCTCGGCGAGATCAAGTAAGTCAAGTCATCGTTCCCGACGTCGTCCATTACTGACACCGCGCGAGAGGTGACTGGTCCCCTTCGGCGCCGGCCTCGCGCCGACGCCTGATTCCCCCGCGTCAGGTCGGCGTACGCCACGGGCAGCAGGCTGGTCGTGATCCCGGATCGAAAGGCCAGGATGCCGAGCATCGCCGTCTCCCATCCACACCGGCATCTGGCAACGATTCGCTGGCGATGTGCAGTCCTGACTCGCACTTTCCTTTCAGCAACCGTTAATGTCTGATCACCGAAACGACCGCGCCGATCCCCATGCCGATCCCCGCGCCAATGCCAGCGGACAACGCCATCATCTGTCGGTGTAAGTCGCAGTCCCTCGAGCACGTGGCAGCGCTCCATACCGTACCTCCGCCCGCGCCTATCATCGCGCCCAAGGCCACCGGATGCCGGCCCGCCCAAGTTCGTTGCGGCGGCTGTTGCTGCTGGAAAGCCGTCGCGTCGAGTTCCCCTTTCGCCAACCTGGCGGCTTCTCGCGCAATAGATTGGCGCAGCGCACTGGATGATGCGCTGGCTGCCATGGCTTGGACGATTGGTGCCCGTTGGCCGCCAGCAACGGCCTGTGCCAGGACACTCGTCGACGGCGCAGCCAACACGGACACGAGCACCACCGCGATAGTCTTCGTCATGGGAACCTCACCTTCAATGGTACTCACGCGATGCCGCTCCTGCCTGAGCGTCGCGCAACTGGCACGTTCATTCCTACATGCGCAAGCGACAATCGAAAAGGCTCACCGAGGACCCACCACGCGGATGTACGCGGCCGAAGTTGTAATACATGAAGTATAGGGCCACGGCTGCTGCGTGGTTCTCGACTTTCTTGCTGAACGCGTTCGTGAGTCGCGTGAGCCGGCGCATGGACATCCGCATCGTCAGGTTCTGGCGCTCCACGTAACGACGTGGAGATGTGTTTCGGGCCCGGTGAGCCGGTGACGTTCTCGACCTTACATCCGAGGCACACGGCCGGGCTGTACCGCTTCTCAGGATTGGCGTCAGCGCCGTAGATTTTCTGAAGCACGGCGTAATCGATGTCCATGCCGAACGCGGCTTCCACGGCTTCCAGATAGGGCCGGTGGTTGTCCGTCGTGAGCTGCACGCGGCCACGGAGACGGCCCGCAACATCCTGCATGAACTCGTACGCGGACTCCGCATCGCGCGATCCAACGAGCCACGCCGCGAACTGCCAGAAACCTCAACTGCCAGCGTCCAGCTCCTGGCCGACCCGCAGCGCCGGGCGTTACCGCCCTCCCCGCTTAGACTTACCATCCCGCCCGAGAAGTAAGTCCAGATCGACTGAGACGATGGCCGTTGCGTCTGTGCACCAGTCGCGCACACGCATCACGCCGAGGCTGGACGTTGGCCGCTCGTCGAGCGGCTCCGATACCGGCCTGGCTTCGGCGCCTTCGTTCAAGACGACTCGGTGGGCGTGGGCGGAACAGGATCGTTCGGCGCGCAGTATGCGCTCAGCGACAAGTTCAGCGTATTCGGGGAAGTCGGCTTCGGGTTCTCGCACTCCACGTTGCCGTCCGCATCCGGGGGGTCGAGCGGCAGCGCCAACTCCTGGGGCACGCGCACGGGCGTCGGCGTGATTTTCTATCCCTAGCGCGCCGGGCCTGAGAGGCCCGGCCTATTTGGCCCGTGCGAGCGCGCGGGCCAACGTTCGCGCCGCCTGATTGAGGCGATCGTCGAAGCTCGAAAACCGCGCCTCGACACCGGCGACGTCACGCACCACGCTGGCGAACGAGGCGAGGTGCACGCTGTCGAAACCCCGCAGGCGGTACCGTTCCGCGAAGTCGCCGGCGTCGCGGCAGATCGCCGGCGTCACATCGACGGCGAGATATCGCGGCCAATCCGCCTCGAGCGCCTGTTTCGCGGCGACGAAGTCCCTGGGCCGGAGCGTGCGCTCCCGGCGCCGCCGCGCGAGCGCCGCGCGCATTTCCGGGTAGGCGATCCGCGACGTCACGACGACCGTCGCGCGGGCGACGAGCGCCCGCACCTCATCACTCCCGCGCTCGATGACGTAAATCTTTGCGAGACTGCTCGTATCGAGGTAGAGGATCACCGGCGGTCTTCGAGCACGGCGTCCGACAGGGTCGGGCCGGACGTCAGCGTGACCGGCCGTGACGACCCCTCGGGCTTTCCGCCCGACCACTGGGCGCGCCCTTCGGCGACCATCCTCCGGGCCCACTGGACTTCGGCGGGCTCGTCGGCGGCTAGTGCCGGACTGATCGTCGCGATCGTCCGCCCGCGTTCGGTCACCCGGAGGCACGTCCCCGCGCGAACGCGCCTCAAATAGCGGCTCAGGTGGGCCTTCAGCTCACGAATCCCGACACTGTCCATGCGCGTCTCCGCTCCCATATGTGACTACAATTCTATCACGATGTAGTCACGTTGACGAGCCTTGCAGGCATTCGCGCAGGAGGTTGCACGCGACGCGGACGCGGTACCGGGCCGTCGAACGGATGTCGTCGATCGGGGCGATCTCGGACGCGAGCGCCTGCTCCGCCGCCGCGATCGCGGGATGATAGTCCGGATTAGTGGCCTTTCCGAGTTAGCGGTGACTGAGGCGTCTCGACCGCGAGCACGGCGATTGCAGGGGCGACGCCGGCCGGCCCGTGACCTCGGCGGCGCGGCTGAAGCAAAGAAGAACAGGAGCGGCAGATGTTTCCCATTGGCGACGACAACGACAACATTAAGGGCGGGCCGCCGCCGCTCGTGACGTGGGCGGTGATTGCTGTCAACGTGCTCGCCTTTTTCCTGGAAATCACCCGGCCGGAGGCGGCGCTGCAGGCCTTCATCCAATCGTGGGGCGTCGTGCCTCGCGAATACGCGGCCGGACACGACCTGTCGCCGCTGATCGCCGCGCCGTTCTGGACGACGCTGTTCACGTCCATGTTCCTGCACGGCGGCTGGATGCACCTGGGGGGCAACATGCTCTACTTGTGGATCTTCGGCGACAACATCGAGCGCTCGATGGGCGCGGTGAAGTTCCTGATCTTCTATCTCGTCTGCGGACTCGCGGCGAGCGCCGCGCACATCCTGTTCAACCTCGGGTCCGCGATGCCCGCGGTGGGGGCATCGGGCGCCATCAGCGGCGTGCTCGGCGGCTACCTGCTGCTCTTTCCGCGCAACCGCGTCCGCGTCCTCACATACGGCCGAGTCGCGCACATTCCAGCGCTCGTCGTCATCGGCTTCTGGATCGTGCTGCAGTTTGTGAACGGCCTCGGCTCGGTCGCGCGCACTGACGAGACGGCCGGTGTCGCCTACATGGCGCACATCGGCGGCTTCGTCGCGGGGATCGTGCTCGTCAAACTGTTCGTGGGCCGCGGCCGCGCCGCGCTCGGCTGAAAGTCGTAGCCAGGTTGCCCGGCACGGAAGATGCTCAACATGCCCCGATACGGCGCAAAGAGGTCTTTCCGCAGTGCGCGTGTATGGAAAAGGAGATTCACGTGGGTATTTTTGACGGGTTCGGAAAGAACAAAGAGAAGCCGAGGGCGGATTTCTCGAACGTGCAGTCGGGCAGCTCGACGACATCGGCGGCGCCACCCGCGGCCGCGCCGGTGCCGAACCTTGGGCCCACGGCCGGCACGACAGGGTCGGAGCAGTCCTATGTCGTCGTGGCGGGGGACAGCCTCTCGAAGATTGCCAAGCGCTTCTACGGGGACGCTAACAAGTGGCCGCGGATCCACGAGGCGAACCGCGATCAGATCAAGAATCCCGATCTGATCCATCCGGGTCAGAAGCTCAGGATTCCTGGAGCGTAAGGAGCATGATGATGCGTCACTCGAAGAAGATTCAGCTGTCACTCTGCCTCGCGCTGCTGGTAGTGGCCGCTGCGTGTCGCGGAAATGGTGCGAGCAGCACCGCCGGAACCGCGGGCGTGCGGGTCACCGACGTCACGCTGGGCCGCTCGGTCGGCGGAGACAAGGCGATCACCGATCGCACCGACACCTTCAAACCCAACGACACGATCTACGCGTCGGTCGCGACCGAAGGGTCCGCGCAGAGCGCCACGCTTCGCGCCAAGTGGTCGTTCGAAGACGGGCAACTCGTCGACGAATCAACCCGCACGATCGCGCCGAACAACCAGGAACGAACCGAGTTCCACATCGCGAAGCCGGACGGCTGGCCCGCGGGGAAATACACGGTGGAAGTGTTCCTCAACGACCAGTCGGCGGAAACGAAGCGCTTCGACGTTCGCGGGAGCTAGCCCTCCCGAGAGGGCAGCGCGGGTGAGCTCGCTGTTTCGACCGTCGCATGACGCATAATCAGTGGCGTGACAGATGCCGGGCTTCCGCGCAGCCTTCCTTTTACGGTCGGGCTCATCCAGGATCGCGCGGACGCCGACAGCGCATCGAACGTGGCGCGCGCCGAGCGGCTGATTCGCGGCGCGGCGGGCCGCGGTGCGCAGATCATCTGCCTGAAGGAGCTCTTCAACTCGCTCTACTTCTGCAAATCGCAGCAGTCCGATCGGTTCGATCTGGCGGAGCCGATTCCGGGCCCGACGACGGACAGGATGCAGGCGCTGGCGGAAGAGCTGGCTGTGGTCCTGATCGTGCCGCTCTTCGAACGGCAGGCGGCCGGCGTCTATCGGAACTCTGCCGCGGTGATCGACGCGGACGGAACGCTGCTCGGCGTGTATCGCAAGATGCACATCCCGGACGACCCGCTCTTCAACGAAAAGTACTACTTCACGCCGGGCGAGGCGACGGCGGAGCGGCAGTCTGAGGGCGTGCGCGGCGCCGGCGGCTTCAAGGTCTGGAAGACGCGCTACGCGACGATCGGCGTGCTGATCTGCTGGGATCAGTGGTACCCCGAAGCGGCGCGCATCACGAGCCTTCTCGGCGCGCAGGTGCTCTTCTATCCCACCGCGATCGGATGGCACCCGGCCGAGAAAGACGAGTGGGGACAGGCGCAGGTCGATGCGTGGCGGACGATGCAGCGTGCGCACGCGATCGCGAACGGGGTCTACGTCGCGTCGCCCAATCGAGTCGGCCATGAGGACGAGCCCGGCACGAACGGCCTCATGTTCTTCGGACATTCGTTCATCGCCGATCCGTTCGGCCGCTACCTCGCGGAGGCGGGCGACGGCGAAGAAATCCTCATCGCGCGGTGCGACCCGGCGCTCATCGAGACCGTCCGCCGCAACTGGCCGTTCCTGCGCGATCGCCGCATCGACGCGTACGGACCGATCCTGAGCAGGTATCTCGGCTCGTGACGTCGTCGTCTCTGCGCATGCCGGCCGAGTGGGAGCCGCACCGCGCGACCTGGATCAGCTGGCCGCATCACGAGCCGGACTGGCCCGGCAAGCTCGGTCCCATTGCGTGGGTCTACGCGGAGATCGCACGCGTGCTCGCGGATCACGAGCCGGTCGAGATTCTCTGCCATTCCGACGAGGTTCGCTCGTCCGCGGAACAGGCGCTCGACGCGCACGCCGTCCTCCGCGATCGTGTGCGCCTGCACGTGGTCCCCACCGACCGCGTGTGGCTCCGCGATTCCGCGCCGACCGGCGTGATCGGCCCTCGCGGGGATGTCGTTCTGCTCTCGTGGGCGTTCAACGGCTGGGCGAAGTACGACAACTTCCGCAAGGACGAGCTGATCGGTCGAGCCGTCGCGGAGATTACCGGACTCCAGATGCAGGAGCCACGCCGCGGCGATACCGGCGAGCGCGTCGTGCTCGAAGGAGGCGGCATCGAGGCCAACGGGCGGGGCCTGATGCTCGTAACGGAAGAGTGGCTGCTCGGCGGCGTCCAGGTGCGCAACCGCGGCCTGACGAGAGCTGACTACGAGGAGATCTTCCGCTCGTGGCTCGGCGTCACGCGAACCATCTGGCTCGGCGAAGGGTGCGTCGGCGACGACACGCACGGGCACGTGGACGACATCGCGCGCTTTGTCGCAGAAGACACGATCGTCCTCGCCGTCGAAGACGACCCGCGCGACGACAATCACGACCGATCGATGGACAACCTCCGTCGCCTGCAGCTCGCTTCTCGCGAGGCCGGGCCGCTGCAGATCGTGACGCTGCCGTTTCCGCGGCCGGTGACGATGAACGGGGAGCGGCTGCCGGCCAGCTATGCAAACTTCTACATCGCCAATGGCGTCGTGCTCGTGCCAACGTTCAACGATCCGAACGACCGCATTGCGCTCGACACACTGGCCCGGCTGATGCCGTCGCGCACGGTCATCGGCATCCACTCCGTCGATCTCGTGTGGGGACTCGGCACGCTGCACTGTCTGACGCAGCAGGAGCCGGCGCCCATCACGACTCCTTTTTCGGGAGGGACGGTTTGGTGAAATCGGGAAGCGGGTCGCCGAAGATAAAGTGATTGAACCAGGCCAGGTTGTGTTCCATCACGGCGCGCATCGAGCGCATCTGAGGGTCTTCAACCCGTTCAAGGAGCTCCCGGACGCCTGACGAACTACCTCGTCATGGAACTCGTCGATGGGCCCGTTACCGCTGCGCGCTGTTCGTTGCCGCAGGCCTCCCGGCGGCCGGGCCGTTGACGAGCGCGTTGAACACCAGCTTGAACGTCCCGTGTGTCTGCGCCCTGTGCTGCGGGCGGAAGCCCAGCAGGACGACCCTACCGGCGCCGTGTTTCACCGCCACCGCGGCCGCCTTCCTGGCGATGATGGCTTCGCCCAGTAACCATCCGCTCTGCAGGATGTCGCGCTCGACGTAGGTCGACAGGATCTCGATCTCCTCGCTCGTGTCCGTCCCGCCAATCTCATACACCTGGCTGCCCGCGAGAAACGTGGCGAGGCCTTCGGACGGCATGCCGTAGGCCAGCGGATTGCGGTTGTCGAACTTCACCCGCAGCGTCGAGCCGGGGCACCAGAACTCCTTCGACGGCAGACCGGCCACGACATTGCGCAGCGGCAGGCCAAAGCGCTGGATCGGCAGGTCGCCGGACTGCGCGAAGGTGACCAGCGTGCCGCCCTTCTGCACGAAGGCCTGGAGCGCCTTCACGCCCTCAGCGCCGAACCCGCTGCGGTATTCGGGCGGCGTGTTCTGCGGTCCGCCGCCACGTCCGCCACCCGGGCCGCCGGCCTGCGGCTCCCCCGTCATCGCGTTGATCGAATCAGACGGCAGGATGATCGCGTCGTACTTCGTTTCCAGCGTGCCGCCTTTGATCTCTGCGTCCATGAGCGACTTGTACTGGAAACCGAACTGCTCGAGCATCAGGCGCGTCCAGCCTTCGTCCATGTTGCCGCCGCCGTAGCGCTGATACATGGCGATCCGCGGCTTACGGATCTCATAGGCGCCGGGCGGGACCGCGCCCTTGAGTCCGGTAAAAATGACCCCCGTCTGCTTCGCAACATCCGCGACCACGGCAGCGGTCGTCCCGGTGACGAGGAAATCGCCGTCGGCAAGCCCCTCGAGCCGCGGCACTCGACGCACTGCCACACCCTTCTCGAGCAGCAGATTCACCGCCCGGAAGCTGTCGTTCAACCGGGTGTCGAGCACGAACCCGGCGGCGCCCGCCGTCACCGTGCCGGCCATCGGCACGTGCGCGGTCAGCTTCGCCAGATTGCCGGTCGTCACCGCGACACCCACCGCATCGCTCCTGACGCCCATGAACTCCGTCATGGTGTCGGTGGCCATGTCGTACGGGCGAATCGGGCTGCCGTCGCGATCGCGCGTGTAGGTGTTGTCGGGATAGAACGTGCGGCCCAGCATCCAGCGGACGACGCCCATCTTGGGCTGCGCCATCGAGATGACGAACGAGCCGGCGCCGTACACCTTGCCTTCGACCACGAACTCGCTCTTCGCCTGCTGAATCTCGACGCCCTGATCGAGGAGCTTGTTGATCATCCTGCGCGCCGTCAGCCCGTCGTGCTGCGCGGCGGGGACGACATAGGCCTTTGTCGTGGCTGCGGCGCCGCGCTCCGTCTGCCGCTTCGCCTTCTGATACGCGTTCCACAGCACGGTCTCTCTATTGCGCGCAGCGATGTCCACTGTCGCCCACGCCGCGATCTTCTGTTGCTCGACGATGTCCCGCACGCGCCACCAGCCTCCGGGCCACAGGCTCGGCATGTTGGTCTGCTCTTCATAGGCCGGCAGGTTGCGCGGCCCGCCGCGCAGCTGGTCGGGGTGCATGAACAGCGGCGTCGCGAGACGCGCGCTCGCCGACTCGGTGAGCATGCCCGCGATGTTGTGGAAGGGCGTGATCCAGTGAAATCCCATGTGCCCCCAGCCCGAGTAAATCGCGTCGCTGATGACACCGGTCTTGCCGCCCTCTTCGAGCTTGTAGCCCATGTGCGCCCCCCACCAGCCGATCTCGCGCCATACGAGCGGGTCCGCCGACGGCCGCACGGGTTCGGCGTAGGGCGGGATGTAGAGCCGCGCATTGCCGCTGCCCATCTGGTGATGATCCACGTAGGCCTGCGGGATCCACTCGCGGAACATCAGCTTCGCGATGTGCTGCGACTCGGCCAGGTTGGTCTGAAACGCGTCGCGGTTGTTGTCGTGGCCGGCGTACTTCTGGTACAGCCACGGCAAGCCTGCAGCCTCGTACTCCGTGCCCGCATACTTCATGTACCAGTCAGCGATCATCTGCGAACCGTCAGGGTTGATGGACGGCAACACGATGCTGATCACGTTGTCGAGCAGTCGCGCGGCTTCCTCGTCGGTCCGCGACAGACTGTCGTACACGAACTCCGCCGCGGTCTGCGTCGCCGCCACTTCGCTCGAATGCAGCCCGAAGCTCTGAATGACGACGGCCTTGCCGTCGGCAACGAGCTTCCTGACCTCGGGCTCTCCAATGCCACGAGGATCGCTCAGCCGCGCATTGATCTGACGATACTGGTCGAGCTTCGCGAGATTGGCCGGCGACGAGATGAACAGGGCGATGAACGGACGGCCCTCACTGGATTTGCCCAACTCGACGAGCTTCATTCGGTTCGTGTTCCTCGTGAGCAGCTGGTAGTACTCGTGCAGCTTCTCCCAGTTGGCCAGCTTGCGATCGGCGCCCATCCGGAAGCCGAAGAACGTGTCTGGGGCGGTGAGCGTTGTCTGGGACGGTCCCTGCGCTTCTCCGGTCCGGGTGAGAACTCCAGAGGCAGCCAGGAGCAGCCCGAGCAGAACTGGTGCGAGCCGAACGGACAGGCAGGGTCTCATCACACTACTCCTGGGTTGTCGGGATTCTCCCCGGACGTCGCACACCGTCGATGGCTAGAGAATATTTCGCAAACGCGCCGCATTGTCTACCAGCAGCTCGCACTGCGATCCGGCTGCAGCTTAGGTATAGTGCAGAAGAGGCCGTATGTCAGAGTTTCGAGTCGAAAAACGCCGGGCAGAGGCTGAGTTGACCCTGTCGACCGGTTCGCGGGTAAAAGGCGCCTTCTTCCTGGCGGGCTCGGCCGCCGGGCACGCCGGCCCAGAACGCGTGGGCGATCTGCTGAACGGCGAGCAGGGGTTTTTCCCGTTCGAGCTGGCCGGCGGCGGCAACCCACGGACGGTGCTCTACAATCGCGCGCACGTCACCGCGATTGCGCTTCCGCCAAACGCCATCGAGGCCCAGCTCGACCCGGGTTATGCCCTCGCGATCAAACGGCGCGTCTCGATCCTGCTGTCCACCGGGATGCGCGTGGCCGGCACGGTTTCGGTGTATCGGCCGATCGGCCGCGACCGGCTGAGCGACTACACGCACGTCGAGGAAGTTTTTCGGTACCTCGAGACCTCCGACCACACGCTCATCATCAACTCCGCGCACATCGTCGAGCTCATGGAGATTATCGAATGACGGCCGAGGGGTTCGACCACATCGACCACCTGCTGAAGATCTTCGGAAACCAGAATCGGGGAACGCTCAAGCTCGAGGCCGGGACTCCTGCGCGAATCCTCGGCGCCGGAGGGGACTCGCAGGATGTTTCCGGACGCGCGCTGACCCGTCAGGAGATTCTGGCGATGGTCGGCCCCATCGTGCCGGAACACGCCCGCCGGCAGCTCCCGAAGGAGACCTCCGTCAGCTTCGACTACGACTGTCCCGCGGTCGGGCCCTTCAAGCTGACGATGGCCCGCGACAACGAGCGTTTGATTGTGACGATTGTGTCGGAAAGCCCAGCCGCCAGCGCTCCCGAACCCTCGTTGGCCGCGCCACCGGTCGCGGCGCCGGAGCCGCAACGGCCGGCGCCCGTCCAGAGTGCCGTCCCGGCTTCCGCGCCGGACCCTGTGCCTGACCCGCCGCCACCGGTCCTGGCAGACGGACCCCCCATCGATCGGCTGTTCCGAACGATGTCGGCAGCTGGCGCATCGGACCTCCATCTCACGATCGGAATGCTGCCGCTCATTCGTAAGGACGGCCGCATGCAGCCGCTCGAGAGCGGCGCGTCGCCGCTCGACCCAGTGAGCATCGGGGAGCTGCTCCGGCCGATCATTCCCGACAAGAACGCCAGCGAGTTCGCCGCCCGTCATGATACAGACTTCGCCTACGAGATCGTCGGACTCGCCCGGTTCCGCGCCAACATCTTCATGGATCGCAAAGGGCCTGGCGCCGTCTTCCGCGTGATTCCGAGCAAGATCCTGACCGCCGAGGAGCTCGGCCTCTCGCCCCACATTCTGCAGTTGTGCCGTCTGACGAAGGGGCTCGTGCTCGTGACCGGGCCGACCGGTTCGGGCAAGTCGACGACGCTCTGCGCGATGGTCGACTACATCAACCGGACCCGCGACGACCACATCATCACGATCGAAGATCCGATCGAGTTCGTGCACGACAGCAAAAAGTGCCTCATCAACCAGCGCGAGGTCGGGACACATACCGAGTCGTTCAAGAACGCGTTGCGCGCCGCGCTCCGAGAGGATCCCGATATCGTCTTGGTTGGCGAGATGCGCGATCTCGAGACGGTGGCGATTGCGATCGAGACCGCCGAGACGGGCCACCTCGTCTTCGGCACGCTGCACACGACCACTGCGGCGTCCACCGTCGACCGGATCATCGATCAGTTCCCCAGCGACCGGCAGTCGCAGATCCGGGTCATGCTGTCGGAGTCGCTGCGCGGCGTCATCTCGCAGACGCTGTGCCGGAAGATCGGCGGAGGCCGTCTCGCGGCGCTCGAGGTCCTGATTGTCACGGCCGCAGTCAGCAACCTGATTCGCGAGGGGAAGACGTTTCAGATTCCATCGATCATGCAGGTGGGCAAGGCGCTCGGCATGGTGGGGCTCAACGACGCGCTGATGGAAATGGTGACCAGGAAGCTCGTCGCGCCGGAGGAAGCCTACGTGAAGAGCGTGGACAAGACGAGCTTCGAGGGCCTGCTCAAGCGCGCGGGCATTGACACCAAGTTCGTGCTTGGGGCCGCAACGTAGCCGCCCGTGCCAATCACGCCGATTCGGATCAGGTTGTTCGCGCCTTGAGCAGCCGCCGCCATGCGGGCGCCGGACGCAGGATCGGACGTCCCTGGCCGTCGAGCGCGCGGGTCGGATCGAGACGGTCACGGGTCCGGTCGCGGCGGATCGGCTCGGGGTCACGCTGATGCACGAGCACATCCTCGTGGATTTCATCGGCGCCGCCCAGGTGAGTCCGTCGCGATACGATGCGAACGCCGTCTTCAACGCGGTGCTGCCGCATCTGCAACAGGCCAGGCGACTCGGATGCGAAACGCTGGTCGAGTGCACGCCGGCCTACCGCTCGAGCGGGCCGGGGTGCCGCTCTCCGCGTTCATCTGGGTGCACGCAACAATAGTGGAATGACCGTTCGCATCTTGTGTCGATCCAGGCGTACGACGTCGAGTGCACCGACACGCTCATCGGCGACATCGTCCCGCCAGGGCGAAGCGAATGCTACGCGTCTCAGGGCCGAGGCTATTGCTCGTCGCGAACGTCGATCCGGGTGGCAATCAACTGGGATTTGTCGTTGAGCCTGCCCAGGCAAATGACATGACGGCCGTCCTTCACTTCGTCGACTGAGGCAGCCTTGTTGCGGAAGGTGAAACGGGTCTTGTCGCTGAAGACCACCTGCACCGTGTTCGTCTTCCCCCTCAGCGTGACCGTGACCGTCTTGGTCGCCTTGTCGATCGACTGAACGTTCCCTTCGACGCGGTCCGGCTTCGGGGCCCCTTCTTTCTCCTGGGCCGCTACCGGCATCGCCGAGAGCGTGAGCGCGATCCCCAGGCACAATCCCATCGCAACGAGCAGACGACGTGTCATTGAAGCCTCCCTGTTCTGATGACCTTCCGGATACGAACGGTTGGCGCAACCCGTCAGGACTCCAGCGGACCGCTGAGCGATGCCGCTGGACCGCACGCTATGGGCACTTCTCCCGGAAGTCGTCGGAGTCTATTCCGTCGCAGGGCCGGAGACAAGGGGCAACGCCACGTGAGATTACCGCGCGCGAAAGCTGGGAGAGCTACGCGGGGGACATCAATGATGCGGGCGTTGTGGTCGGCACGATGAGAGCCGGCGGCGGCTGGTCCAACTATCATGCGTACATCTATGCCGACGGGGTCGTGACGAACCTGAACAGCCTGATTCCCTCCGGCTCCGGCCTCCACCTTCTCTATGCCAATGGAATCAACAACGCCGGCCAGATCGTGGGTGTGGCCTATGACTCTCGTGCTTTCTACCACGCGTACCTCCTGACCCCGGTGGCGCCGGGCACCCCCGTCGTCAACATCGGGGACGCGTCGGTGACCGAAGGCCATACGGGGACGCGGTCCGCCAGCCTCACGGTCACGCTCTCGCCTGCCTCCAGCCAGCCGATCACGGTGACTTACGGCACCGCGAACGGCAGCGCCGCCGCCGGCGGCGACTATCAGTCCGCCTCCGGGATCCTGACCTTCGATCCCGGCCAGACCACCAAGGTCGTCTCCGTGCTGGCGAACGGCGACCGCGCCGGCGAGCTGGACGAGACGTTCCTCGTCAACCTGAGCCTGACATCAGGGGGCGCGGTGATCGCCGACAGCCAGGGCGTGGGCACGATCGTGGACGACGAGCCGCGGGTCAGCATCGACTCCGTGTCGAAGAACGAAGGCAACTCCGGGACGACGCAGTTCGTCTTCACGGTCAGCCTCTCGTCCGCGTCCAGTGCAGCGGTCAGCCTGAACTTCGCCACCGCAAACGGTTCCGCGAAAGCCGTCGAAGACTACGACGCCCGGTCCGGCGTGCTCGCCTTCAACGCGGGCGAGACCAGCAAGACGATCGCCGTTGGCGTCAAGGGCGACCGGAAGTTCGAGTGGCAGGAAGTGTTCTACGTGAACCTCTCGGGCGCGACAGGCGCGTTCATTATTCAGAACTGGGGGATGAACATCCAGGGCACCGGCGTCGTTCGCAACGACGACCGTTAGTCGGCCCGGAAGCCGAGAAGCGGAGAAGCCGCCTGAGGCCCACGCGCAGGGCTCCGGTGATTGCCGCGCGCGCTTACGACTCGATCTTGATCAGCTCGACGTCGAACACCAGCATGCTCTTCGGCGCGCCGGGACGTCCGCCGTCGGCCAGCCGCTCGGGAATCCACCGCCGGCGGGTCTCTCCCTCAACCATCAACTGCACCCCTTCGGTCCATCCGGGAATCACCTGATTCAGCCCGAAAGAAATGGGCTCGTTGCGCGCCACGGAGCTGTCGAAGCGTCCTTTTCTCGGATGCGTCGGTCATCGACGCATCAATGATTATGTCTTACCGCGGCTACTCGGGCGCCGCCCATGCCGCACATAATGTAGCGTCCGGCGTCAGCCGGATCAGACGTGGGCGCGGGGCCCCACGAGCAGTAATAAAGGAGCAGACCTCATGACACGTCCGGGTTGGACGGCTCAGCGTGCCGCCGTGCTGCTGGCAGCCGTGATGGCGGCGACGACAGTGGCCGCGGCCGGGCAGCGATCGTCGACGCGGCCGTACTTTCCCCCGCCCGGAGAGTGGCAGACGAAGGATCCCGCGGCCGTCGGGCTCGTCAAGGCCAGGCTCGACGAGGCGATCGCGTTTGCCGTCGCGCACGAGAACCCGGACACGAAGGACCTGGCTGTGGGGATCGTGAACCAGTTCCGGGCCGAGGCCCCCTACAACACGCTCATCGGCCCGGCACAGCCGCGCGCGGCCTCGAACGGCCTGATCATCCGCCACGGCGCCGTCGTCGCCGCATGGGGAGACACCGGCCGCGTCGACATGACCTTCAGCGTCACGAAAACCTTTCTCTCGACCGTCGTCGGCCTCGCGTTCGATCGAGGACGGATCCGCTCGGTGACGGATCGCGTTGCCATCTACATGCCTGCGGGCGTCGACTTGTTCACCTCGGAGCACAACGCGCCCATCACCTGGGAGCACCTCCTGCGGCAGACGAGCGACTGGTCGGGCACGCTGTGGGGGAAGCCGGACTGGGCCGATCGTCCGCCGCGCGGGCAGACGCCGGAACAATGGGCGAAGCGTGAGCTGCACGCACCCGGGGCGTTCTACAAATACAACGACACGCGTGTCAACGTGCTGGCCCTCTCGGCGCTGTATGTCCTGAAGCAGCCGCTTCCCGATGTGTTGAAGGCGTCAATCATGGATCCGATCGGCGCGTCGTCCACCTGGCATTGGGAGGCGTACGACAACGCCTGGGTGGAGATCGATCGCAAGCGCATGAAGTCGGTGACGGGAGGCGGGCATTTCGGCGGAGGCATGTTCATCAGCGCCTACGACCTCGCGCGGTTCGGCTACCTCTTCCTCAACAACGGGAGGTGGGGCAGCCGGCAGCTCGTGTCCGAGAAGTGGATCGCGATGGCCCGCACGCCCGGGCCCGCCAACCAAGGCTACGGTTTCTGCAACTGGTTCCTGAACAACCCGACGAAGCGTGCGGATGGCAGCGAAGGCGCGCTTCCGTTTCCCTCCACGCCGCGCTCGTCGGTGACGTTCCAGGGTAACGGCGTCAACGTGGTGTATCTGGACTGGGAGCACGATCTCGTGATCGTCGTGCGCTGGATCGACAGCAACCGGAGTCTCGATCAGTTTCTGGGAAAGGTCATCGCGGCGATCGCTCCGTCCTGATCCGGGCGGCCTACCGCTTCTCGAGCAGGCGTTGGGTGAGGGTGCGGCGTTTCGGCGAGAACTGACTCGCTGCCGCGCGGGCGTACGGACGCAGCTGCCGGCCGGCATAAGTGGCATACCCGACTTGCCGGATCTCGCCGAGCGTCTCCCTGTAGTGATCGAGGAGCGCCACGTCGAGTGGCGGGGCATTGATCGTGGCCGCCAGGCGGGACGACGTCCGTTCCAGACCAGTTGATCGACGCTGGTGAACTGCGCGTCTCGGACGGGCCCTCTGAAAGTCGACCTGGCGCCTGTTGTCGGGCGCGGCAGCCGCGGCATGGCTCTGTCGCTCGCATGGTGACGGCATCGACGCGTCTGGCCGGCAGCGCGGGCGGCGTTCGGTTCTGAGCGGTCCATTTCCAATGCCGGTCCGCCATTCGCGGACGCTCCCACGCTGATACCGTTCGGCGAACTCGTGACGCGCAAAATAGGGCCGTGTCTGCGGCTCGTCGGCATCACCGCGATGAGTAGCGGGACGCTGCCCGTGCGGCCGCGGCGTCCCGTGGCGTGGCCTGTCCGAGGTACATCCCGTCGACACGGTCGAACAGCGAGGGCGACTGCCAGACCCCGAGCGCCGCGACGGCTTCGGTGCGCATCGCAGCGGGCCGGCTGCCATCGGCGGCGAACGCACCCACGCGTGCGGCGGCGGCGATCGTGCCGAGCCGCAGATTGGCGTTGATCGCGCGACGGAGGAGCGGCTCGCTCGTGAACCGCTTCTCGTCCAGCACACGCGCCAGCGCCGGCAACGCCGCCTCAATGGCCCCGTCGTCGTTGATCGCCCGGGCCGCCTCGGTCACGACCTGCTCATCAGCGTCTGCTAGAAAGCGCGCCACGTCGGGATGGCGCATGCGCCTCAGCGCCACGATGGCCGCGATCCGCACGGCGCGCGAGCCATGGCTGGACAGCGCGGCGACCGGAGAGGCATCGCCAATGCGTGAAAGCGCGAGACTTCCGGCGTGCCTCAAATTCACGTCCCGGTCGTTGTTATCGGCCAGCATTTTGATGAGGTGAGGGACGGCGGGCCTGTAGGCAATACGGCCCAAGGCCTCGGCCGCAAAAAACCGCGCGCGCGGCGAGCTGTCGTCGAGCAGCGAAAGCAGCGCACCGGCGGCTCGGCCATCACGCACGTCCCCGATCAACCTGGCGGCTTGCGCGCGTATCTCCGGATCGGTGTCGGCCAGGAGCTCCGTCAGCAGCGCCGAGTGCTGTGGGTCCTTCCGAGCCAGTTGCGCAATGCCCCAGAGGCCGTGGATCCTCGCGAGCTGGTCATCCGCCCGGCGCGCGGCAAGACGGAGCGTCGTGACGTCGACACGGCGGACCAGCTCGAACTGGGCCTTCAGCCGCACTCGCATATCGGCATGCTGCAGCAGCACACCGAGATCGGCTGCGGCTCGCGCCTCGAAGCTCTGCGCGAGAAGTGACCGCACGTCGCTGCGCGCGGCGCTCAACGCGCCCACGGCAGAATCGACCTTCCAGATGCGTCCCTCGCCTTTCGAATCCCAGCCCCTCATCCAGTCGGCCAGATACAGCGCTCCATCCGGGCCGAACTTCATGCCGACCGTCAGGATGCCCTGCAGCAGGACCCTGTCACGCTCGAGTGTGAACCCGGCGCCCTCCTGCTTGAGCCGAAATGCGTAGATGCGGGCGCTCGAGGCCGCCCCAGCAAAACTGGCGACGAAAAAATGGCCCCGCCACTCGTCCGAGAGCGCGGTTCCGGGGTCGTAGGCCATCCCTGCCGGGCCCGCGTGGTACGGCGCGATCGGAGGCGTGATGTGCGCCGCCTGCCCCTCGAAGCGGGGCCTGAACATCCTCTCGTCCATCCAGACGTTGTAGCGGTTGTTGTTGGGATCGGTGTACTTGCCGTACTGCCAGTTCGCCCGCCAGCCGCTGTCGGATCCTTCCGTCAGGTAGACGAGGCGCTCCGTTTCCCCCGGGTAGTCGCCGTCGTTGTCCACGCTGATGAGATTCCCGTACTCGTCGAAGGCGAGCTCCTGAAGATTGCGGATGCCGGTGGCAAACACCTCGAAGTCCGAACCGTCCGGATTCGCGCGCAGCACGGCGCCCTGATTCGGCGACGACCAGCGCCGGCCGGATTTGTCGATGACATCGAAGCCCATGTCGCCGACTTCCCAGTACACACGGCCGTCCGGACCGAGCGTCACGCCCGAGATGCCGTGTCCGCTGAATGCCGGATGAATGTTGTAGCCCTCGCTGACGACAGCCCGCGAGTCGATGATGCCGTCGCCGTTCTCGTCGCGGAGCCGCCAGAGCGCGGGAGCCGATCCGACGAAGAGGTCGCCGTTGAGATGGAGCAACCCACCGGCGATGTCGTAGGTCGGATCCGCGTTGAAGCCCTCGATCATGATTCGGGAGAGATCCGCGAGTCCGTCGCCGTCGGTGTCCTGAATGCGATACAGGCGTTCCTTGACCTGCGCAAGATCCCGCCAGTCGCGCGAGCCATCTTTGTTGTGATCGGGCAGCCATGGATTCTGCGCGCTCCGCTCCGGCGCAAGCTCGCGCCGATAGAACGTCAGCAGATCCTCCACCGTCCTCAGCGTGAGCACAGCAGGGATCCATGTCGGATGCTGGCGGATGTCGAGCGGCAGGTTGTTGCGGCTCGTACTTGTCACGTAGAGCGTGCCTCGCTCGTCGAAATCGAGCGCGACGGGATCGATCACCAGCCCGTCGGGCGCCCAGGCGGTCAGATCGAGCCCCTCGGCCATCTGGACGGATACGCTCTGGCGAGCCGCCTTCGCCAGGCGCGCCGCTTCCGCCGACGTCAGTCGCACGATTCGACTTCGCCGGACCGGTTCTGGACGCTGTCCCCCCTTCTGTGGCCACGCGTCCGACACAGCGACGATGGTGACGAGGAGGCACCAACACAACAGGCGGGGATGCGCTTCTCGACGCACGCGGCATCCTAGCACGAGCATTTCGCTCGCGGCCGCAGAAGACTCCCCTGCCCTGGAGCGTTGTGGGGGCGTTGAAAACCTTCCCGTCACATGGCAAGGCCGAATACCTGGTTTGGTTGACGACCCTGTTGACAGCAGCGCCGTGTCTCAGTCATGTTGCCTCATGCGCCATCCACGAACCGCGCTGATCGTCATCCTGCTGGCCGCCGGATTGTCGCACCCCGCCGCGGGCCAGTTGGCGTCTCGCTCGGCTGACGAGTGGATCAAGGCGCTCGAATCTCCAGGCCGGGTCGCCGATCTCAGGATCGACGAGGTGATCGGCCGGCTCGGGTTGAAGCCCGGAGACGTCGTCGCCGATCTCGGCGCGGGCGCGGGCGTCTTCAGCGTGCCGCTGGCCCGCGCAGTTGGTCCCACCGGTAAGGTCTATGCCGTGGAGATCGATCAGGCGCTCGTCGATCACATCAGCCGCAAAGCGAGCGACCAGAAGGCAGGCAACGTGCGCGCGATCCTGGGCAAGTTCACGGATCCGGCGCTGCCGTCCGCCGATGTCGATGTCGCGTTCTTTCACGACGTCGTCCATCACATCGAGGATCGTCCCGGTTATCTGAAGCAGGTCACGCGGTATCTCAAGCCGACGGGGCGATTCGCGATCGTGGAGCTCGATGCAGAGACGGGTGCCCACCGCAACGACCCGAAGCTGCAGATCACGAAAGATCAGGTGAAATCCTGGCTGGCGGATCTCGGATTCGTGCAGACGGCGGAGTATCCGGTTGGCCCAGCCAAGTGGTACGTGGTGTACAGCCGCAGCAAGACAGTGGCCCGGCGAGGGGCCGCATGACGGGTAGCGACCAGGGTCGATCCGGTTGGGGCGTTGAGAGGGGAATGATGCGACACATGGACGGGCCATCGTAAACCGATACGGAGAGCCGATGGAAGCAATGGAAACGACGGGGCCGTTCTCGCGACGGGAATGGCTCGCAGGGACCCTCGCCTTGCTGGCGGCAGGTTGCGACTCTCGCCGGACGCAGGATCGGACGTCCCTGGCCGTCGAGCGCGCGGGTCGGATCGAGACGGTCACGGGTCCGGTCGCGGCGGATCGGCTCGGGGTCACGCTGATGCACGAGCACATCCTCGTGGATTTCATCGGCGCCGCCCAGGTGAGTCCGTCGCGATACGATGCGAACGCCGTCTTCAACGCGGTGCTGCCGCATCTGCAACAGGCCAGGCGACTCGGATGCGAAACGCTGGTCGAGTGCACGCCGGCCTACCTGGGCCGCGATCCGCGGCTGCTGAGGCGGCTGTCCGAGGCCTCGGAGGTCAACATCCTGTCGAACACGGGCTATTACGGGGCCGCGAAGGACAAGCACCTCCCGGCGCACGCGTTCGACGAGGCCGCTGAACAGCTCGCCGCGCGATGGGTACGCGAGTGTGAACGCGGCATCGACGACACAGGGATCAAGCCGGCGTTCATGAAGATCGGCGTTGACGACAGTCCCCTCTCGGCAGTTGACGCGAAGCTGGTGCGTGCCGCGGCGCTCACGCACCGTGAAACCGGCCTTTCCATCGCCTCTCACACCGGTGCCGGCGCCGCCGCGCTCGAGGAGCTCGACCTGCTCGAGGGTGCCGGGGTGCCGCTCTCCGCGTTCATCTGGGTGCACGCACAGTCGGAGCGCAACGACACCTTCCATGCGCGCGCCGCACGACGAGGCGCATGGGTGGAGTTCGATGGCATCACCGAGACGAGCGTCGCGCGGCACGTCGAGCTCGTACGCCGCATGAAGGAGCAGGGACTGCTCGGACACGTGCTGGTGTCGCACGACGCCGGCTGGTATCGCGTCGGTGAGCCCGGCGGCGGTCAGTTCCGACCCTACGACACGCTCTTCACCGCGTTCATCCCCGCGTTGAAAGCGGCGGGATTCGCGGACACAGAGGTTCAGCAACTGCTCATCAAGAACCCCCGCCTGGCGCTCGCGCGTAGCGCTGCCCCTGCCATACGTTGAGTCCCAGGACCGACAGAAACTTGCTTCATTCTTCGGCACCGGTCACATCGCTGTGATCCTTGATGAACTGGTCGGCGAGCAGGTTGTAGACTTTGCCGGACTCGAAGGCATAATGTTGCAGGTCTA
Organism: uncultured Vicinamibacterales bacterium; assembly: GCA_964476725.1. GTDB lineage: Bacteria > Acidobacteriota > Vicinamibacteria > Vicinamibacterales > 2-12-FULL-66-21 > JALZOC01. The sequence continues at coordinate 5,116 of CAYZBZ010000027.1, read as the reverse complement.
GCCCGGCGTCACGGCGGAGGCGGTGAATGTGGCGACAGACGTCACGACGATCGCCGTGACGAACGAGTCGGGAGTGTGCAGGTCAACGCCAGCACGTATTTCCGCTCAGGGTTGACGGTGGATATGCCGGGCAGCGTCGATCTGATCGGCGATCCGGTGCTCCAGAGCTCGACGACGGCGCACTGGTTCAACACCTGCACGTTGACCGCGGCTGGCGTGAGGCAGAACTGAGCCAGCGACGCAGTGACCCGTTCAGTCTCGACTTCTCGTTCTTCAAGAACGTCAGGCTCTCGCAGCGCATGAACTTCCAGATGCGGGTCGAGCTGTTCAACGTGACCAGCGGTGTGCAGTGGCCGGCTCCAAATACGACGAACACGCGGCTGATCTGTCTTCGACGCTTCTGCCGGCTCGGCCTCGGTCTGCCTCGAGAACCCGTCCCAGCGCACGTGACACCAGCCGAGCGTCGGCGCCGCGACCGTGTCGACCTCGGCGGAGGGACACCAATATGAAGCGACTTCTGGGCGCACTGCTCGCCGCCGCCATCGTGACCTCTGCGGCCTGTCACGCCCTTGCGCAGTCGAACGCGGCCCAGAGCACCGCGGCGTCAGCACCCCAACGCGCAAGCGTGCGCGTCGGGGACCCCGCATCAGCACCCCAACGCGCAAGCGTGCGCGTCGGGGACCCCGCATCAGCACCCCAACGCGCAAGCATGCGCGTCGGGGACCCCGCATCGAAGGAATGGCCGACCTACGGGCACGATCCCGGCGGCATGCGCTTTTCGCCCGTCACGCAGATCACGCCGGCGAATGTCAGCCAACTGCAAGTGGCCTGGGTGTATCACATGAGGCCACCCGATGCCGCGGTCGGACCGGCCGGCGTGGGCGTAGCCGCTCCGGCCCAGGGACGAGGAAGAGGACGGGCAGGCTCGCGCTTTGCTCCCAGCCAAACCACTCCGCTCGTCGTCAATGGCGTGATGTACATCTCCACACCCTTCAGCCGCGTGGCCGCGCTGGACCCGACGACGGGCAAAGAGGAGTGGGTCTTCCAGGTCCCAGGGGGCAATCCCTCGACGCGAGGCGTCGAATACTGGCCCGGCGACGCGCAGACGCCCCCTCAAATCGTGTTCGGCACGAGCACCGGCAAGCTCTTCTCCCTGGACGCGAAGATCGGCAAGCCCAACGATGCCTTCGGCGACAAGGGCATCGTCGACTTGAACACGCCCGAGGTCCTTCAGGGCCTGCCCGGCAACAACGGCCTGAGCTCCCCGCCGATCGTGTATCGGCACCTCATCATCACCGGTGGCCGCACGCAGGAAAACCCGCCCAAGGGGCCGGCGGGCGACGTGCGCGCCTGGGACATCCACACCGGCAAGCTGGTCTGGACGTTCCGTTCGGTGCCGCGTGAGGGCGAGAAATACAACGATACGTGGGCTGGTGATAGCTGGAAGAACCGTTCGGGCGTCAACGTCTGGGGCTTCATGACGGTGGATGTCCAGCGTGGCGTCGTGTACATGCCGTTCGGCGCGCCGTCGGTCGACCAGTACGGCGGCGACCGCCCTGGCAATAACCTCTTCAGCACGAGCATCGTGGCGGCCGATGCGAACACCGGAAACTACTTGTGGCACTTCCAGGTGGTGCATCACGACATCTGGGACGCGGATCTGGCGGGCGCCCCTGCGCTCGTCGACGTCAGGCAAGGCGGCAGAACGATTCCCGCTGTGGCGGTGATCAACAAAGTCGGGCTCTTGTTCCTGCTCGACCGCGTGACCGGCAAGCCGATCTATGGCGTCGAAGAGCGGCCCGTGCCCCAAAGCGATGTGCCGCTGGAGCGAACATCGAAAACGCAGCCGTTCCCGCTCAAGCCTGCGCCGCTCTCCCGCATGACGATGACGGCTGCGGAGATCGCGACCGTCACGCCCGAGCTGGAGACGGCCTGTAAGAAGCTCATCGAGGGCGTGCAAATCGGCGGGCCCTATCTTCCGGTCGGGTACAAGCGCCTGCGGCTGCAGTTCCCCGGCAATCATGGCGGGGTCAACTGGGGCGGCACGTCGTTCAATCCGCAACTGGGCTATCTGTTCGTCAATACGAGCGAGCTGGGGCAGCTCGCGGGCGTCACGGATCGCGATCCGAACGCGGCCGGTGCGGCGCAGGGCGCCGGTCAAGGCAACCGTGTCCATCCGGACGGTCCCTATCAGGGGGTGCCTGGCGGTGGGCGCTTCAGCACCAGGGACAGCGGGTCGCAACAGTTGCCGTGCCAGCAGCCGCCCTGGGGACAGTTGACTGCGGTCAACGTCAACACGGGCGAGTTCGCATGGCGGGTGCCCCTCGGTGTCACCGACAGCCTGCCGCCTGACAAGCAGAATACGGGTCGACCGGGCAATGGCGGATCAATCGCCACGGCCGGGGGGCTCGTGTTCATCGGCGCGACCGACGACAGCCGGTTCCGCGCGTTCGACGCCAGGACGGGCAAAGAGCTGTGGACCGTCAAGCTCGGCGGCGCCGCGCATGCCACGCCCAGCACGTATCTCGGGAGGGATGGCAAGCAATACGTCGTCATCACGTCGACCGGCGGCGGCTTTTTCGATGCGCCGCTGACCGACGACAGCATCATGGCCTTTGCGCTTTCTGGATCGAAGTAGGGCTGCGGGAGCGACCGATGGCGAACGCCTGTTGTGCTGGGCCCTGGCTGCGATGTCTGGGGATTGCCGCCGTGCTCGCATGGTGGGGCTGCGGCGGCGGGCCCAGCCCGTCGTCGCCGACGCCGCCCACCACGCCAGGATCTCCGTCCGATTCGCTCAGCGCTGCCGGCAGTGCGATCGGCAAGCTCGTCGGCACGGCGGTTCAATCCGGATACCTCGGCGACACCCGCTACCGCACCGTCGTCGATCGCGAGTTCAACTACATCACCGCCGAGTACCAGATGAAGTGGAACGTCATCGAGACCAGTCCTGGCGTTCGCAACTTCTCGGCCGGCGACGCGATCCTGGCCTACGCCGACGGCCAGGGCATGCGAGTCAAGGGCCACACGCTCATCTGGCACGGTTCCGTTCCCTCCTGGCTGAATGCGCTGTCTGCCTCCGACCTGCGAATCGCCTTCGAGAATCACATCCGCGCCGTGGGTGAGCACTACCGTGGCCGGCTCCTCGCGTGGGATGTCGTCAACGAGGCAGTCGCTGATGGTGGCTCCGGATTGCGAGACACGGTGTTCCGGCAGAAGCTGGGCGACGGATACATCGCCGATGCCTTCCGCCTTGCGCGCGAGGCCGACCCCCAGGCCCTGCTGTTCTACAACGACTATGGCGGCGAGGGTATGGGCTCGAAGTCGGACCGGATCTACGAGCTGCTGAGAGGACTGCGTGCCCAGGGCGTGCCGGTTGACGGTGTGGGTCTGCAGATGCACGTCTCGGCAAACAGCCGCCCGTCTGACGCCAGCATCGCGGCCAACATGCGGCGCCTGGCGAACCTCGGACTCCTCGTCAACATCAGCGAGATGGATGTGCGCATCAGCAACGTCGCGGGGAGTGTGCAGTCGCGCCTTGACGCGCAGAAGTCCGCCTATCACGATATCGTTCGCCTCTGCGTGATGGAGCCGCGCTGCGACGCTGTGACTTTCTGGGGTTTCACCGACGCGCACACATGGATCGCCGGCGACACTCCGCTGCTCTACGACGAACAATACGCGCGCAAGCCTGCCTACTTCGGCGTGCTGGACGCGCTCTCGGGCAGATAGAGCCACAGAAGACACAGAAGACACGGACAAACACAGACGACACGGAACGCGTCACGTTGGCCTATAATCGCGGCCTCTCCAGTCAGGGCTGAAGCCCTGCGCTACGGACGCATTCGTATGCGCTACGGAAGCATTTGTAGCGCGGCCCTGATATTCCGGAGTTCAGACATGAAAAAAGCGCGCGTCAACCGGCGTGAGTTCATTCAGGGCATTGCCAGCTCGGCGGCTGTGATGTCGGTTCTGCCCGGCGAGGCGCTCGGTGGACGCGTCCGCGAGGAAAGGCAACAGCCACCCGCCGTCACCTCCAAGGCCCCGCCGATGATCAAGTTCGCCGTCATCGGCATCAACCACGGACACATCAACAGCCAGGTGGACGCCGTGACCCGGGGCGGCGGTGAGCTGGTCTCCGTGTATGCGAAGGAACCGGACCTCGCCGCTGCCTTCACGAAGCGGTATCCGCAGGCGAAGCTCGCGCGGAGCGAGAACGAGATTCTCGAGGACGGATCCATCCAACTCGTGCTGAGCGCCGGCATTCCGGACGAGCGCGCGCCGCTCGGGATCAGGGTGATGACGCACGGCAAGGACTACATGTCCGACAAGCCGGGCATCACGACGCTCGAGCAGCTCGCCGAGGTGCGCCGCGCGCAGGCGCAGACACGCCGCATCTATTCGATCATGTACAGCGAGCGGCTCGAGAATCGCGCGACGATCAAAGCCGGAGAGCTGGTCAAGGCGGGTGCGATCGGCGGGGTGATTCAGACCATCGGCCTCGGTCCGCACCGCATGACTCCGGCGACGCGTCCCGCGTGGTTCTTCGATCGCCCGAGATACGGAGGGATCCTCTGCGACATCGGGTCCCACCAGGCGGACCAGTTCCTGTTCTTCACCGGCTCCACACGCGCTGACGTGGTGGCGTCACAGGTCGGCAACGTGCACCATCCGCAGTACCCCGGACTCGAGGACTTCGGCGACCTCGTCGTGCGCGGCGACAAAGGAGCCGGCTACATCCGGGTCGACTGGTTCACCCCCGGCGGGCTGGCCACGTGGGGCGACGGCCGGCTGACGATCCTGGGCGCCGACGGCTTCATCGAAATCCGCAAGAACATCGACATCGGAGGCAGGGCCGGCGGAAGCCACCTGTTTCTGGTGGACCAGAAGGAAACCCGGTACATCGATTGTCGTGACGTCCCGTTGCCCTACGGCGACGAGCTCGTCTCGGACGTCGTCAACCGGACCGAGACGGCGATGCCGCAGGGGCATTGCTTCCTCGCGACGGAGCTGGTGCTGAAAGCTCAGAAGCAGGCGCAGCGAATCAGCTTCAAAGCATGAGAGGGATAACGATCATGATCACACGCCGAGACGTCGTTGTGGCGCTCATCGCGGCAAG
>CAYZBZ010000026.1:12273-27572 GCA_964476725.1 uncultured Vicinamibacterales bacterium | reverse complement strand
GGCTTGAGCTTCAGCTCCCGGTTCGGGACGTCGATGACCGTCTGATACGTCACCACGTTCTGGACGGTCGTGGGCTGCAGGCGAACCTGCTCGACCGCGCCCGTGAAGGTTTCGGCCGGGTACGCATCGACGCTGAACCTCACCACTTGTCCGGGACGCATGCGCCCGACATCCGATTCGTCGATGTTCGCGTTGACCTGCATCTTCGTCAGGTCGGCCGCGAGCACGAAGAGCGTCGGCGCCGACATTCCCGCGTTGACGGTCTGCCCCGGCTCCACCGCGCGCGAGATGACGATGCCGTCAATCGGCGCTTTGATGATCGTGTGGTTCAGATTCACCTCGGCCGAGTTGAGCTGCGACCGCGCCTGCGTCAGGCCCGCTTCGGAGGACCTGATCTGCGCTTCAGCCGATCGGACGTTCACTTCCGCCGTCTCGAGCTCGGTCCGCGGCAGCAGGCTCTTGTCGAACAGGGTCTTCGCGCGCTCGAGCTTCTGTTTCGCATCGGCCAGCGCGACCTTCAGGCGGTCGAGATCCGCCTCCGACCGGATGACGTTCGCCCGCTGCTGCTCGATGTTCGTCTGCAGCAGAGTCGGGTCGAGCCGCGCGATGACCTGCCCCTTCTTCACGATCGAGTTGAAGTCGGCATACAGCTCCTGGATGATGCCGCCGACCTGCGTGCCGACCTGCACGGTGGTCACGGCTTCGAGCGTGCCGGTGGCGGCCACGGCGTCGACGATGTCGCCGCGAGTGACCTGAGCCGTTCGCACCTCGGGCTCTTTGGCATCCCGGCGCATGTAGAAGGCACCCGCACCTGCGCCGACGGCTGCGAGGAGGATGATTGTCAGAATGAGCTTTTTCATGATGATGTTCCGCCCTGGCCGCCGGCCGCCGGCTTCAGCTTGCCCTTGATGGGGGATACGGAACGGTTATGGCAATTGAATGGCGGCGATGTGAAGAAACGGTGGCTGCTGACGGGATGAGCGTACGGGGTTACGAGCGATGGGGGTCAGGGTCGTTCGGATGGCAGCTCCACGCTGAAGAGCCTGTCGCCGGCGAGGTTGCGCAGCGTCGCGGTCAGCGCCTGGGTCCTCGCATCGACGCGCAGCGTGCCGAAGAACTGCAGACCCTCGCTCGGCGGTCTATTCGGCTTCATGCCGCGCGGGATGCCGAGGAACCGCACTTCCGGCCCGAACGTCCCGTCCAGCTCGGCCGGGCCGAACGTGCCCGCATGTGCCGGGCCGGCGACGAACTCCCAGAAGGGATGGAACTCTGTGAACGCGGCCCGCGACGGATCGTAGTGGTGCGCGGCGCAGTAGTGCACGTCGCCGGTGATGAAGACGACGTTGCGAATGCGCCGATCGCGGATGAACCTCAGCAGATCTGCTATCTCGAGCTCGCGGCCGAGCGGCGGACCGCCGTCCCGGTTGGCCACGGCTTCGAACGCGGACCCGTCCGGAACGACGAGACCGAGCGGCATATCGCTCGCGATGATCTTCCACGTCGCGGTCGAGGACATGAGTCTGCGCTTCAGCCAATCCACTTGCGGCGCGCCGAGGATTGCGGACTCTTCGGAGAGCGTCGTCTGACGATTCGCCGAGTTGGGTCCGCGATAGCTGCGCATGTCGAATCCAAAGATGTCGACCAGCGGACCGAACCGGCACGCGCGATAGATCCGCTCCGGGTCGCCCGGATCTGAACGGATTGGCGTGTACTCCATGAACGCGCGCTTGCCGCGCGCCGCCAGCAGCGCCACGCTGCGCTCTGCATGGACCGCGTCGGCCCCGAGCATCTCCGTGGGGTACCAGTTGTTGAGCACCTCGTGGTCGTCCCAGATCACGAACTGCGACACCGACGCGTTGAAGCGGCGGACGTGTTCGTCGAGCAGGTTATAGCGATGGTTGCCGCGGAACTCGTCGAGGGTCTCGGCGACCTTGCTCTTCTCGGGCGTCACGAGGTTGCGCCACACGCGGCCATCGTCCAGCGTAATTTCCGGCGGCAAGGGCGCATCGGCGTATATCGTGTCGCCAGTGTGGATGAAGACATCGGCGCCCGCCTGGCGCATGGTGTCGTACAACCGCATGCCGCCCATGTCCGGGTCGATGCCCCATCCCTGGCCGACGGTGTCGGCGGTCCAGGCGACCGTCACGTCGCGCCGCGAACCGCTCACCGGCGGGGTCGTGAACGTGCCGGCGATCGGCTCGCTCGAGATGCCCAGGTCCCGCAGGCTCTGAAACCGCGCGCGATAGAAGATGCGCTGGCCCGGTGGGAGGCCGGACAGATCGACACGCGCGGTGAAGTCGCTCGTCTCGAGTGCGGCCGGCCCGACGACGCGACGCACGTTTGCGAATGATTCTGTCGTCGAGTACTCGACGATGAGGCGGGCGGGGCGATCGGTACGGCTCCAGACGATGGCGCGCTCGCCGTCGACGTCGCCTGCCGTCACGCCGAAGGCCGCCGACGGCCGCGCGCGCTCCGCCGTGACGATCGCGGGCGCCTGGCCGAACAGTGTGCGCGCGCCCGCAATCGTGCCGGCGCCGGAGAGCGCGACACCTGCCGCGCGTCGAAGGAACGCCCGACGAGCCAACCCGTGTGTGTCCATGTCGGTCGGTCGCTCGATACTACAGGACCTTCGGAAACTCCGTGATCCGGATGTTCGTACATCCATAGGGAATGAGCGTCACCGTCTCCTCCGGCTCGCTCGTTGTCCGGCGGCTTTCGTCGGCCCATGCTCCATCGGACGGCGATAACTCCCCTGCCCATCCACGCTCGATCTTCCAGGCGGGAATCCTGCGGCCCCTGGCTCTCGCGATCATGCCGGCCCCGTCGGGTGAGAATGGCCGCTCCCCCACGGGCCGTTCCTCGAATGTGAGACCCGCAATCCCCTGGCCCGATCCGATCAGGCCGAAGTTCCAGGGGCCCGTCGGCCTGACCTCGAAGTCGCCGTGCGGAAGCTCGCGGCGGGGCTTGCCGGCATTCACGCGCGTCCATTGCTCGTCGATTTTCAGCGCATACACGAGCGGACCGCGTTCGATGGCCACCGCCTGGTTGTACCGGACGGAGACCCTGGCGTCCATCGGGAACCGGATCGTCACGTCGCTTCGGCCGCTCCACTCACGCTCGATTCGGTGCAAGGTCCCTGGTTTCATCCGCACGAGAGGGCCGCTGTCCACTCGAACGGTCGCGCCGCCGGCCCACCCGGGCACGCGGAGGACGAGGGGAAAGCGCGCCGCGCGTTCGGGCGCGATCGTCAGCGCGAGCGTGTCGCGAAACGGATAGTCGGTGTCGAGCGACACGCTCACCTTCACGCCACGCGACGTGAACTCGGCGCGGCTCGGTGCGTACGCCGCCACCGCGATCCCACCGTCCGGCGTCGTCATCCACAAGTGAGCGGCGAATTTCGGCCACCCCTGGTGCATGTTCGACGTGCAGCATCCGTAGTTCGGCTCGAGACCGAACAGGTTCGAGTCGGGGCCGTTCGTGGACCAGCCGTGCTCCGGGTTGATCGTGCACTGCGCCTGGTTGACCTGCTGATCGTACTGATGCGACCACATGTCGGGCGCCATCGTCGCCGGCAGCGCGTTGAACGCCACGCGCTCCAGGCGATCCCCGAACACCGGATCGCCGAACACCGAGAACAGGTGTTCGAGCGAGTACATGAACTCGACGACCGCACAGAGCTCCGTGCCCTGAAGCGGGTTCCTGCCCGAGAGGCACTCGTCGCCCGAGAACATGCCGGTGACCTGGCCGTGATGTCGATCGAGGAACTCGATCATCTTCGTGGCCCAGACCCGATCCGACGGGCGCTGGTCCAGACGCCAGCTGAGCGCCGACGCTTTGGCGGCCATGCCGGTATTCACCACGTGCTTGGTCCATTTCCACAGCCCGCGGCGCGGCGTTGGCACCGTCATGTCGTCGGTGCCGAACAGCGCTTCGAAGTCGACCCCCTGCGTGCGGAGCTTGCGGGCCAGGTCGAGCAGCCACGGCTCTCTGGTCCGCTCGTAGACGTAAAACACCGGCACGAGCCCCTCGTACCAGCGGCATCTGCCCCAGTTGTAAAGCGGTGTGCGGTCGAGGCCTTCGGCCAGCGCGCGCAGGCTCTTCGCGACGGCCTCGAGCACGCGCGCGTCGCCGGTGGCCTCGTGATACTGCGCCAGCACTTTATTGGCGAGCAGGATCGCCCACATGTCGTACCGCTTCGCGACGGCATCCTCGGGATACGGTCCGTACCAACCATCCGGTCGCTGATGATCGACGATGAAGGACACATACCTGCCAATGCGCGCTTTGAGCGCGGCGTCGTCGAGGATCCACGCAAGCGGAATGGCGCCATCGAGCCAGTACGGGGCGCGCTCCCAGCCTTCCGCGCTGCCGCCGAACCACTGGCTCTGTCCGACATCCGGCCAGAACTCGTCGAGATGTCCGGTGAGGCCGTCGGCCTGGATGCGCAATTGCCGTCGCAGCCAGCCGGTGGGACGGATCGCGCCGAGCGGTAGCGGCGTGAACGCCGGCGCCGCAAGACCAGTCGCTTTGGCTCGCGCGCCCGCCCTCGCGGTCTCGGTTTGGGACTGGGCATCGGCGCCAACCGCACCGGCTGCGACGCCGGCAGCGAGGCCTGCCAGGAATTCGCGACGATCGAGCGGGGCCATCTTCAGCGTCTCCTTCGGGAAATCAGGTGGATACAGAGTAGCGCAGACGAGGTTCAGAGGGTCAGAGGTTCAGGTCGCGGAGGTAGCGGAGCGCGCAGAGAGGCGCTTAACGCAGAGAACGCGGACGAGCAGAGCTAAAAGGCGGTGGGATTAAACCTGCCGAGCACCACGGACTCAGGCCGCCGTCGGCTTCTCTTTCTGGACCGACTGCGGGAGGAACCGATCGATCTCGGCGTCAGAGATGGTCTCGGCGTTCGTCGACGACAGTGCGCGCCGGGCAAGTCCGTACGCCTTTCGATCCGCCGCCGGGGCCTGCTCGTAGACGCCATGCACCTCGCGGATCAGTTGGTCGCGGCGTTCCTTGACCTGCGGCACGTCGAGAAGGCCGTCCTGGATCTCGGTGAGCAGCGCCCGGTACTTCTCGCACAACAACCAGAACCTCGCCGCGCACGAACGGTGCGCGTTGACGCGCGGGTCGAAGTCGAAAGCCAGATACGCCGCGTATCCCACGAACCCGAGACCGGCCAGAACCGCCGAGATGATCTGGAACGGCCGGAGGACGCTCACGATCGACGTCGCGCCGGCCACGACGCCGAGGCCGAGCAACGAGAGGACCGTTATCTTGATCTGCCAGGCCCTGCGCGCGAGCCGCTCCGCAGCGGTCGTGTGGGCCGTGTAGCTGCAGACGACGTCGCCGAAAGAAAGACGGATGTGATCGACCACGCTGAGTTGAAACATCTCAGTCTCCTGCCATGGGACCTTCGTTGAAGGCCTCACCCGCTGCAAGAGCTGGACCGCGGGACGATCGTTTCCGCGCCACGGCAAAAGCGGCCAGAATCGGGAGGCCGCGCCCAGCCACTCGAGGCCGGACGGCTGGCTGGCCCCCGTCAGTGCGTAAGTTTGGGGCGGCGTGTCGGATTTGCCGTCCCCCAGCCAACCCGAGCCGGAGCGACGGGGCTATCGCTTTGGAACCAGCTTCAGCATGCGCCCCTTCGCGTTGTCGGTCAGAAGATACAGCGCTCCATCCGGTCCCTGGCTGACGTCACGAATACGCTCGCGCGGCTGAAGATCGGTCAGGAGTCGCTCTTCGTCCACAACTCTTTTGCCCTTGACGGTCAGCCGCACCAGGTTGGTGCTCGCGAGCCCACCGATAAACAGGTTGCCTTTCCACGCGGGAAACAGATTGCCAGTGTAGAAGACCATGCCGCTCGGCGCGATCACCGGATCCCAGTAATACAGCGGCTGCTCCATGCCGTCCTTTGCGGTGATGCCACCGGTGATCGGTTGCCCGCTATATTCGATGCCGTACGCGATCGTCGGCCAGCCGTAGTCCTTGCCCTTGCGCGCGATGTTGATCTCGTCCCCCCCGCGCGCCCCGAACTCGACCTCCCAGAGCTCGCCCTTGGTCGGATGATAGGTGGCGCCCTGTATGTTGCGATGGCCGATCGACCAGATCTCCGGTCGAACGCCTTTCTTGCGGACGAAAGGATTGTTTTTCGGGATGGAGCCGTCGCTGTTGATGCGCACGATCTTGCCGAGCAGGCCGTCCATCCGCTGAGCCTGCATGCGTCCCTCGGTGATGGATCGTTCGCCGAGGGTGACAAACAGCGTGCCGTCTCGACCCCACACCAGCCGGCTGCCGTAGTGCAGCGTCGAATTGAGCGACGGCGTCTGATGGAAGATGACCTGCACGTCTTCGACGCGGGGCGCGGCCTCGTCCACCAGCCGGCCTCGGGCAACGGCCGTATTGGTGAGGCCGCCGTCCCGCGGCTCTGCGTAGCTCCAGTAGATGAGGTGGTTCGACGCGAAGCCGGGATCGAGCGTGACGTCGAGCAGACCGCCCTGGTTGCGGGCGTCCACCGCAGGAAGGCCAGCGACAGGCTCCGACAACTTACCGTCTGCGGCTACGATCCGCAGACGACCTGGCCTCTCCGTCACCAGCATCCGGCCATCCGGCAGGAATGTCATCCCCCATGGATTCTGCAGCCCTTCGGCAACCGTGACCACGTCGAAGGCGACATTCGACTTGCGCTCTGGCGCGCGGGTCTGTCCCGGAAAGGCCGGCGTCTGGCCTGTAGCGTTCGGTGGGCGAGGGTCGACCCCTCGCTGCGGCGCGGCAGCCTCTGGCTGCTTTGGCGCAGCCTGTGGCTGCTGTGCGGCAGCCTGATCCGCTGCGGCGTTGGTGCACGTCAAAAGGGCGAATACTGCGACAAGGATCCTGTTTCCCACGAAGTTCTCCCCTGAACCTTTTAGAAAAGTATCTTCCCACCCAGCTGCACCTGCCGCATGCTCCCGGCGCCGGTGATGCGGCCGAACGCGGCGGCGCCGAACGAGCTGTTCGGGTTGCCGTAGTTCACGTTGTTGAATACGTTGTACATCTCGACCCGCACCTGCAGGCGCGTGCTGCCGTGCAGCGTGAAGTTCTTCATCAGCGACAGATCGGTGCTGAGGTTCTTCGGCCCGGGCAGGATGTTTCGCCCCGCGTTGCCGAACGTGAACTGCGCGGGCAGCGCGAACGCGCTCGCGTCGTAGCAGTTGATCAACTGGAGGCGTTCGACCGCGGTGGCGCCGGCGCTGTTCGGCTGGCAATTGAGCGCGGGCACCGCACCCAACAGGTCCGGCCGCTGCAGCCCGGTGATGCCGATGTTCGCCCGGTCCTGCGCGAACGTGATGTTCACCGGCGAGCCGCTCTGCAGCGTCGTCACGCCCGAGATCTGCCAGCCGCCGAGGACGTGCCTGAGGATCGGCTGCGGAGAGTCCTTCAGGAACGGCACGTCGTAGAGATAGGTCGCCACGAACCGGTGCGGGATGTCCCAGTTCGAGGGACCGTAGTCCCGGAAGATGTCGTAGTTGTCCATCACCGCGCCGCCGCCGTTGGAGTGCGTGGCCATGTCCCGCGTGCGCGACCAGGTATAGTGCGCGTCGGCCTGTAGACCGTGGCTCATGCGCTTGCGGAAGATGAAGCTCACCGCGTCGTAGTCTGCGATCAGGTCGTTCGCGATGATTCGGCGGCTGCGGTAGTTCTGGCTCGGCCGCCTGGCGTCCACCGTGCCGGGCCCGGGCTGCGGCGTGTTGTTGAAGAAGCTGCGATCCAGGTTCTTCGTATTCGAGCCGACGAACTGGATATCCAGCGCCGTGCCGCGCCACAGCTCACGCTGGATGTCGAAGCTCCACTGATCCTTGCGCGCGTTCGGCAGCTCGCGCGTCGGCGAGATGATGTCTGGCCGGCCCAGGGGGCTGGCCGCACCGGTCGGGCTCGAGAAAGACAGCGTCGGGTTCGCCGGATCCGACGTGAACGTCGTGACGGCCGCCACCGGCGGGTTATTGGTCAGGAACGTGAACGAGTTCATCTGGTTCGGGTTGTAGTAGATCCCGAAACCCGCACGCACGACCGTCTTGTCGCCCAGGCGGTACGTGGCCCCGAGTCGTGGAGCGATGTCCTTGTTGTTCGGCTCGTGGAACTTGAAGCCCGGCACTGGGTAACCGCTCAGGCTGCTGCTCGGAATAATCGTCTCGAAGTCTTCCGCCAGCATCGAGGCAACGCCCGCGTACGTCTGCACCGGCGTGTTCAGCTCGTAGCGCAGGCCCAGGCTGAACGTGAGGTTTCGCGACGCCTGCCAGACGTCGTTGACGAAGAACCCGTTGCGCCAGCCGCCCACGTGACCCTGGATCTGGTCCGTCGGCGGGATGACGGTTCTCGGCAGGCCGAGCAGGAAGTCCGCCATCGAGTAGCCGGTGATGTCGCCCGTGAAGTTGAACAGGCCGCGGGGATCGTTCGCGGCGCGGCGGCCGGTCGCCATCTTGCGCAGGTCGAACCCGGTCCGGACGTTGTGCGACCCACGGGTATATGCCAGGACGTTCGACGCCTGGAACGTCGTGTCGAACTGGAACCAGTTCGTGCCGCCGCCGCCGAACCCGCTGAAATTGCTGACGTTGATGCTGGGCAGTCCAGGATTGTTGTACCTGACGTCACCATCGAAGCCGGGAATCCCCAGCGACGCGCCGATGTCCTTCTGCCCGGTCACGGAGAATTGGTTCAGCGTGTCGAAGTCGATCCGGTGGTAGCCGATGCGGAAGTCGTTGTGCAGCGCCGGGCTCAGCGTATGCGTGTACGACACCAGCGTGTTCTTGTTCACGCGCGGCTGATCGGTCCCGGCGAGCGCGATCGCGCCGATGTTGCTCGTGTAGCTGTCGTGCCAGTTGTAGCGGACCGACAGGCGGATCTTGTTGCCCAGGTTCTGATCGACGCGGGTCAGAACCTGATCGACGTCGTCCCCGCTCGATCCCTGCCCCTCCAGGTTGTTGGCGGTCCCCGCGCGGTTGGTGGCCGGATAGAGATCCAGCAGCTTGACCGCGACGGGCGAGAACATCGACGTCGGGATGATGTTGCCGGAGAACGGCTGCCCCGTGAACGGGTTCCGAATCGAGCCTGTGATCTCCGAGAAGTTCCCCTGCCGCATCAACGCGGTCGGCACCGACGCAAGCGGACTCGACAGCCCCTCGGCCCGCACCCCCTCGTAGGCGCCCATGAAGAACGTCCGGTTGCGGCCGTTATAGAGACCCGGAATCATGACGGGACCGTCGAACTGCGCGCCGAACTGGTTGCGCTTCCGGGGATTCTTCGGAGTGGCCGGGTTGTCGAAGTACCCGCGCTGGTCGAGCGCGTCGTCCTGCAGGAAGTGGAACATGGCGCCGTGGAAGGCGTTGGTGCCGCTCTTCGTGACGACGTTGATGTGGACGCCGAGGTAGGAGCCGTACTCGGCCGAGGTGCTGCCGGTCTGGACCTGGATCTCCGTCACGGCGTCAGCGATCGGGCGCATGCTCGTCGCCGCCAGCAGGTTGGATGAAGAGTTGATGCCGTCGAGCGACAGGCTGTTCTGAATCTCGCGCTGGCCCGCGCCCCTGAAGCTCAGGCCAATGTCGCTGTTCAGGCCGCCGAGCACGCCCGGCGTCGTGGCCGCCAGGGACCAGACGTTCCGCCCGGGCAGCGGCAATTCGACGATGGCGCGCGCGCCGATGGTTTCCGACACCGTAGCGCTGTCGGTGCTGAGCACCTGTGCCTTCGCTTCGACGTTCACCGATTCGTTGAGCCCGCCGACCTGCAGCGTGGCGTTGGTGCGAACGACCTGGTTACCAGCCACTTCGACACCGGTCGCCTTGAACGTCTGGAAGCCGGGCACCGATATGGTGATCTCGTACTTGCCGGTGCGCGGAAACTGGATGTGGTAGTACCCTTCAGAGTTCGTGGTCGCCTCGTAGGTATCTTTCGTCCCGACGTTCACCGCGACGACCTGCGCGCCGGGAACCACGGCGCCGCCGCTGTCGGCCACGGTGCCGACCAGCGCCGTCTGAGACGCCAGCTGCGCCCAGGCATTGGTCGACAGCAACAGGCCGAGCACCAGGGACAACGTTGTTGTACGTCTCATCCGGACCCTCTCTTTTGCTTGCACTCTTGTCAGGAACTGGAAGCCAGGAGCGCGGAGTATAGCCGACAGGAAAGGGTCGAACAAGCCCTCAGAGCCCTTGGAGCGCGTCCTTCACCCAGGAAAGCATGCGAGGCGGAGACTCGGAGTAGTTGTAGAAAACAGGTCCCGTCGAGCCGCCCTGCTTCACGGCGCTGACGATCGCTCGCAACTGTTCCGGGCTTGCCGGAACGCCCATCCCCAGGCGAATGAAACAAGGGAGCTCTCCCTTCCACCCGGCGGGCAGTGCAGCCGCTGCACGTCGAACGGTTGCGAGCACCGTTTCCGGAGGCTGGCCATACGCCCCGCAGGCGAACCCATCGGCCACGTGGGCGATTTCCGCCTGATACCCTCCTTGCAGCAGAAGCCTGCAGGTGGTTCCCTTCAGCGCCTCCTGCTTGATCTCGACGATCAACTCGTCCGCCAGGACCTGACGGAACCGGTTGTACGCCTTCAGGTCCGGCGACCTGTCTTCCAGCTCGGCGACCGAACGAGGGTGATTCGCCGGCCGGTCGGGAGCTTCCCGGAACGCGGCATCGAGCACCAGGCGGACCGTCTCGCGCGCCTTGTCGGCGTCGATCCCTCTCGCCTTTGCCTTCTTCATCGTCTCCGGGTTGAAGCAGATCGAGAGGAGCGATTGCTCCACGGGACCAAGGTCGGTGAGGTCCCGCTCGTGGTGGTGACCGTGGCGGATGCCCATCCACCCGAAGGCCTCCAGTTGCACGCCGTACATCGGGTAATTGGTGGCGAGATCGCGGCAGACCGCTTTCAGGTACGCGCGAACGGCGTCATGTCCGATCGACAGGGCATGAGGAAGGCTGTCTCCGTAGACGGTGTGTTGCGTGTACTCCGGATAGCGGAGCCCGAGGCGGGTGCTGTGCACGCCGATCGTCCACGAGACCATTCGGAGTCCGTAACGGTCTAGCTTTTCACCGGCAAGCCGAAGCCAGTTGGTGTCGCGAACGAAATCGGCCACTGCAGGCTGAATGGGAGTGCTGCGGAAGATCCTGGGATCGGGTGGGAAATAGAGCACGCCCCCCTGGGTCATGTAGAGCCGGCGCTTCTCCTTGCGAGGATGGACGAACCAGCCGGAATGATACGACCCGGCAATGGCCATCTGGTTCAGCCCGGAGTCGTTCATCCAGCCGAGCACGCGGTCGATCCCCTCGTCCTGCAGATCCCAGACGTGCAGAAAGAGGCCGCGCGTCGAGAGCGGTTCCTGAGCGGTCGCGCGCGTACTCAGGCTGCCCCCGGCAGCGATGCCGGCGCCAAGCTGCAGCAACCTGCGGCGCGAAAATGGCTCAGGGTTCAACGGTTCAAGGGGTTCACTCAGAAGAAGAACTTCACCACCAACTCGACCGTCCGCGCGGTGCTGACGGTGCCCGTGATCGTGCCGAAGGTGTTCACGTTCGAGATGTCGCGCGCCGGCGGACCGAAGCTCGCCGTGTTGGTCAGGTTGAACGCCTCGGCACGGAGCTCGAGGTAGCGCTCGCCGCCGGCGTGGAACCGTTTCGCCAGGGTGAGGTCAACGTTCTTGTAGCCCGGCGCCCGCGCGACGCCGATCCCGCAGTTACCCCATGTCCCCTGGGCGGCGCGCGCGAACGCGTCGATGTTCAGCCATCTCGTGATGGTCTGTTCCGCCGGTGTGGGATCTCCGACGCAGTTCGGCCGCTCGTTCCCGCGCACCGCCTGGAGCGAGGATCCGCGGCCGTCAACCACCGTGATGGGGAATCCCGATCGCGCCTGGAAGATGCCGCTGAGCCGCCAGCCGCCCAGGATGGCGTTTATCATCGCGGGCGCATCGTTGCCCCATCTGCGGTCGCGTCCGTACGGCAGCTCGTAGTTGGCCGAGAGCACGAAGTTGTGCCGGGCGTCGAAGAACGCCGGCCCGTAGTTCCACTCAGGCTCGTAGGCGTTCATCCAGTAGGCCCCCTCGGCGGCGACGCCTCCCGAACCATAGTAGCCAAGGTTGTTCGTCCTGGTCCTGCTGAGCGTATAGGAGGCAAGGTACTCGAGCCCGCGCGAGGCCCGCTGCCGCAGGCTGGCCTGCAAGCCGTTGTAGTCGCTCCTGCCCCGAGACGCGGTCGTGGAGATGTTGGTGATGAGCGGCGCCGTCGCGTAGAGCGGCCGCCGCGTGTTCAGCGGCGCCCAGGTCGCTGGATCGCCGACGCCGGGCAGCGGCTGGTTGCCCTCGACCGGCGTCACCAGGTGCTTCGCATCGTGCCCGACGTATCCCACGTTGGCCGACATCGACGAGGTGAGCAGGTACTCGCCAAAGACGTTCCACTGCTGTGTGAACTGCGGGCGCAGGTTCGGATCCCACGCGCGTACCTGGCCTGACGGCTGGTCGAGCGGCCTCACGTCCCCGAAGCCGGCACCCAGCGTTCCGCCGCCGGTCGTCGCATCGAACCTCACGTCGGACTCGAAGAAATACGGCGGGTTCAGCGGCAGGCGCAGGTTTGCGCCGGTTCCCTCCATGTACTGGGAAATGCCGTAGGCTCCTCGCACGACCCAGCGATCGCCGGGCCGCCAGGCGAAGCCGAGCCGCGGCTCGAACCCCTTGCTATAGGAGTTGTACAACGCCCGGCTCGCGCGGCTCCCGTCCTTCGCGAGGATCTGCTGACCGGTCTTCAAGTCGAAATTGGACTGACGATTGTCCTTCTCGACGATCGGCTGCGTGTACGCCCACCGCATCCCGAGGTTGAGCGTGAGCTCGGGCTTGAGCTTGAAGTCGTCCTGCACGTAGATCGCCGACCGGTTGTGGATGTGTGTCCAGGCGTCGGACGCGCTGCCGCGCCCCTTGATCCCGACCTGATCGAGCAGGAAATCCGAGAAGGCAAACCCCGAGAACGCGCCGGTGTAGCCGAACAGACCGAGGAGGCCATTGTTCCCGGCGTAGAAGCGACGCTGCACGTAGTGCAGGAGCTGCCCGCCGACTTTCACGGAGTGCCGGCCCTTCAGCCAGGTGAGCTTCTCGTTGATCTGGTAGGTCTTGTCGAGCGTGTCGGTGTCGGTCGCTGCCGCACCGACCGAGCTGAGCCCGCCGCCCCACCCGATCGAGCTGAGGCCGGGAATGGGCTGCCCGCCCGCAATGCCGAACGTCCCGTTGGCATTGCCAATCCCCGACCAGTCGAGTGTGTGGCTCACGATGGTGATCTGGTTGTACCCGACGAGCACTTCGTTGACGAGCGACGAGCTGAAGACGCGGTTCCAGTTGAACGCCAGGTTGCGGAACGGCGCGTCCGTCTGGCTGCCGAGGAGGAGCGGAAGCGCCCGCTTCGAGGTCTTGGCCTGATACTCGGCGAACGAGAAGCGTCCGAAGATCTTGTCCTTTGCCGAGGTGTTCCAATCGACCCGGAAATCCCCCTGATTGGCGCGGTTGGTCGTCAGGGTCTCCCCCACGAAGTTGTTGGTGATGCCGTCGCTCACAGTACGGTTCGGCAACGGATAGAGCGACTGGTTGCTGAGAATGGCGGTGGCGATCGGGCTGATCCGGCTGGCGGGGATCTGATTGCCCGCGAAGACCTGGCCGGTCCGGGGATCGCGGATGGTGGCCGTCACGCTCGAAAGATCGCCGCGGCGCCATGCGTCCGGAGCGATCGAGACCAGCTCGGTGCCGGGCGCGTCGAACCGGGTCCCCTGATAGTTCCCGAAGAGAAACAGCTTGTTCCTGACAAGCGGCCCGCCGAGCGTGCCCCCGTAGATGTGTTGAGTACGCTTCGGCTTGGGAGCGCTCACACGGTTGTTGGCCCAGGAGTTCGCGTCCATGTTGCTGTCGCGATAGAACTCGAAGACGTTGCCCCGGACCATGTTCGTGCCGGACTTGATGACGTTGCTGATGACCGCGCCCGCCACGTTCCCGGTGTCGGCCCCGTAGTTGTTCGTCTCCACGCTGATCTGCGCGAGCGCGTCAGGGCTGGGCTGGTAGGCGACAAGGTTGTCGATCGACTCGTTCATGTCGACGCCGTCGATCGTGTAGTTGTTGGTCTGTTCCCGGTTCCCGTTCACGTACGGCCGGCCGCCACCGAAGTTGCGGGACCCCGTAAAGGAGCCCGGATTCGGCGTAACCACCCCCGCCAGCAGCAGCGAGAGTTGCCCGGTGTTGCGGCCATTCAAGGGCAGCGCGGACAGCGTCGTCCCCGAGATGACTTCGCCGACCGTGGCCGATTCCGTCTGCAGGACCTGCGACTCGCTCTTGACTTCGACGGTCTCTTCGAGCCCGCCCAGTTCCAGCTTGAAATCGATCCGGACGATCTGCTGCGCCTCCATCTGGATCGGCTTGGTCGCCGCGACCTTGAAGCGGGAGAGCTCCGCCTTGACGACATAGGCCCCGACGGGGAGCGACGTCATGGTGTAGTTGCCCGCCTCGTTGGACACGGCGGTGTAGTCGACGTTCGTGGCCTGATTGGTGGCGGTCACCGTGGCACCAGGGACGGCCGCGCCGCTTTGATCGCTGACGATGCCGGTCAGCGACGCTGCGCCGGTCTGCGCAAGGGCCGCGACAGGAGCCAGTAGTCCGAGGGCGAGCACGAGCAGGACAAACCGCGGGGTTCTCATTGTTCCTCCGGAACGCTGCACGGGATGCTTGGCTGCGGGACACAGGCGAAGTCCCCACATTGACCAAAACGATAAAGAGAGTGCAACGTTCGCGTAACGATGCCGCAGGCCGGGCCTACAGTCAAGGGGATTGGGACAGAAACACTCGGATCGGGGTCTTCGGAAGATCCTGCCAGTTCGGATGAGAGATCCCGTTCAAGTCCCAGAGCACGCGCCCCTCGCGAACGGTCAACTCCGCTTCCAGTTTCTGCGTCCCGGTTTTCCGCCCCCCGGCGACATCGATGAAGCCGAAGGTACCGCGATGCAGTCTGAGGACGGTCACATCTGCAACTGCCCCGACCGTCAGGTGCCCGAGATCGGTTCGCTTGATCACCTGCGCGGGCTTCCACGTCGATCGACCGACGGCGTCCTGGAGCGACATGCCGAGATTGAGAAACTTGGACATGACGTTCGCCATGTCCTTCATGCCGCCCACCATGCTGCTGGCGTGCAGGTCGGTGCTGATTGTGTCGGGCCAGAACCCCTGGGCCGTCGCGGGCTCAGCCTGGCTGTACGCGAAGCTGCCGCTGCCATGACCCACGTCGAAGATGATGCCGCGCTTCTGCGCGTCGAGTAGATAGGAACGGATCTTGCC
>CAYZBZ010000026.1:10336-12173 GCA_964476725.1 uncultured Vicinamibacterales bacterium | reverse complement strand
CCGGACCCGACGATGTTGATGAAGGAGAGGACGCGCGTTCTGGAGCGATCGATGATCTGCTCCTTGAACTGGAGGAAGTTGCGCCAGCCGGCGCCTCCCGCATCGACGACCGTGGTGACGCCGGCACGAGCCGCGTGCGCGTCAGGCTGCACCGCCGTGTCGCCGTTGCTCAGGTACGCGTCCCGCTCCGTCCCGTAGAACACATGCGCGTGGGTGTCGATGAGGCCCGGAACCACGTAGAGACCGGTCGCGTCGGCAACCCGACTGGCGCGCGAGGGCTCGATGTTGGCCGACACTTCGACAACCTTGCCACCGGCGATCGCCACGTCCATGATCGCATCGATCCCGTTCCTCGGATCGATGACGTGTCCCCGTCGGATGAGCAGGTCGAATGGCGCCTGCTGCTGCGCCATGAGCGCGGTCGAGGACGGCCGCTCCTGACCCGCGGCCAGGGACAACTGCGTGTGATCAACGCCCAGGAGCGCCAGCGGAAGGAGCAGCAGAGCGACGCGTCGCATCGCTTAGGCCTTTCTCTCCAGCGCCTGGCGCAGACGTCTGGCGACGATCTTGTCCTCGCCGGGCTGCATCATCCAGACGCCGATGACGAGCGTCTCCCCTTCCGAGCGAATCGCGATCGACGGCTCGCCGTCCCGCAGCGCGCTCACGACGGCCGAGGCCGCCGGCCCTTTGGCCGCGCCGTCCCACGAGACGCGCACGTGGGGAACGTGGTTGGCGACCTCGGGCACGAAGATCTCGGCTTTCACGCCCGGCACGGCCGCCGCGGTGCTTCGGATCAGCTCGGCGCGCTTTTCGAACTCACGATTCTCGCGGGCGTGGTCTTTCGCCAGATAGGCCTCCAGCGCGGCGAGCATGCCCAGGATCTCTTCCTTGTTCACCTTCATCCCGCGGCCGATCGCGTCGCCGTTGGGAGACGCGTTCTTGCGCGCCGCCTCGATCAGACTTCTGGAACCCAGGAGCAGGCCGGCGCTCTGAGGCCCGCGGAGGCCCTTGCCCCCTGAGAACGCCACGAGGTCGAAGCCCATCCCGGTGTACTTCCACAGGTTCTCCACCGGCGGAACGTCGGCGGCCGCGTCGTTCAGGGCGGGAATTCCGTGTTTCTTTCCCAGCTGGGCGAACTCCTCGTCCTGGATCCGTCCCTCGCGGTTGTTGTTGTTGTAGAAGAGCATCATCGCGGTCTTCGGATTGATCGCGCGTTCCAGGTCTTCCCGCGTCTCGACCTCCACCAGCTGGACGCCGCAGTTGCGGACGGCGCGATCGTAGCCGAAGCGGTGGGACTTCTGAATGATGACTTCGCTCTTCATGCCGGTCAGGTTGGGAAGATCGGCGATCTTCCGCCTGTCGGTGCCGGTGAGGACGGCCGCCGTTCCCAGCGTCAGGGCTGATGCGGCGCCAGAGGTGACCATCGCCGCCTCCGAGCGGACCAGCGTGGCGATCCGCTCGCCCACCTTGTCGTGGAGCTCGTCGAGCATGACGAAGTGTTTCGAGGCGTAGTTGATCGCATCCATCACTTCAGGAAGCATGAGCGAGGCGGTCATGGCCGTGTAGGTCCCCGCCGCGTTGATGAAGGGGCGCACGCCCATTTCGCGGAAGTAGTCCCGCCGTCCCTTTCGCCCCTGGGCTGCCTCGGCCGGCGACGCGCCTGCCTCGACGAGGCTTCCCACCAGCGGCAATGACGCCATGCTTTCCAGAAAACGTCTTCGGGTCCACATCCTGCTGCTCCTTCTGACCTGCCCAATTGTCCGTCCGCTCGCGGTGCCGATTATGCGTCAGGGGGAAGGGTTGTCAAGCTCGCGAGTAGTGGGTCAATTTGGCCACG
>CAYZBZ010000026.1:6021-10236 GCA_964476725.1 uncultured Vicinamibacterales bacterium | reverse complement strand
CCGTGTCCGTCCGTGTTGTCCGTGGCTGACTCATCAGAGACTGGCGCACTGCAACATCATGGAAGGCATGTAAACTCTGACGTCCGCAATTCTCAGGAGGATGCTGTGGTTATGAATGTCATCGTCGTCGCCGCGCTGGCAGCGCTCGTGGCCCAGGGCAGCCCCGCCGGGGTCCACGTCTGGAAAGCAACCGACTTGTCGGCCAGGGGCAACGCCCTCGCGAAGAAGCTCGACGCGCAGAAGGTGGCGAGCGAGGTCGTCGCCACCGAGGGGAACCGAACCTTCATGGTGGCGCACCGCGAAGGGTCCGGCCAGGCGGAGTGGCACGAGAAGCAGGCCGACATCATGGTGATCTCGATCGGGGAGGTCACGATGGTCACCGGCGGCACGATCGTCGACGGCAAGTCGACCCGGCCCGGAGAAATCCGGGGGGAGTCTATTCGCGGGGGTACGGAGGTGAAGCTCGGTCCCGGCGATGTCCTGCATATTCCGGCGAAGGTGCCTCACCAGATGAAGCTCGATCCCGGCAAGCAGGTGACCTACTTCGTGGCCAAAGTCGTGGAGTAAGCATCAGAAGCTCACCTTCGCCGCAAGCTGCAGTTGCCGCGGCAGGCCGTTCTGCGCGGTGATGAACCCGAGCGCGGTGCTGGTGGTGTTGGTGTTCGGGTTCTGCAGATTCGCCCGGTTCAGCGCGTTGTACGCCTCGAGCCGGAACTGAAGCTGCCGGGTGCCGCCGAAGCTGAAGTTCTTGAGCAGTCCGAGGTCCAGGACCGCGTACCCCGGCCCGCGTACTTCTGCAAAACGGCTCGGCTGCGTCCGCACGTTCGATACGAGCTGCTGCGCCGATACGCGGTTGAACGCGCTGACGTTGAACCACTGGTCCACCGTCGGGTCGTCGGCCATGATGTCGCCGACGCCCTTCCCTTCGGCGAACAGGAAATTGCCCAACCCTTGCGGCGCGCCGCTCTGCGCCTTGAAGATGTAGCTGATCTGCCACCCGCCGAGCACGGCGTTCGTCACGCCGCCCCAGCTGCTGCCGAACCGGCGGTTGCGGCCGACGGGCAGCTCCACCAGGCCGCTCGACACGAAGGTGTGCTCGCGATCCCACTGACTGATGACGCGCTCCAGTTGTGCGTCGAAGTCGTTGAGATACCCGGTCTCCGTCATCGCGCGCGACCAGCTGTACGCCATCTGCACGGTGAATCCGTTCGCCATGCGACGCTCGACGCGCGTCTGGAGCGCGTTGTAATCCGACTGCCCGTTCGTCTCGGTCGCCTGAACCGACGTGAACTGCGGATAGGGGCGCAGGAGCTGGCTGCGCGCGACGTTCGCGCCTGTCAGCCCCGTGGCAAGCAGCCCGACGAATGGATTCGGCACCTGCTGCGTCAGGCGGTTGTTCGTCGCGTCGTCGCGCACGGGCGAGGTGGAGAAGTACTGCTGCGGCACGGCGTTCAGTTGCCGCACCACAGGCAGGTTCCCGCCGTGCGCGCCGACGTAGGTCGCCTCGATCAGCAGCTGCCACGGCAGCTCGCGCTGAAAGCCGAGGGACCAGCGGTGATTCCTGGGGTTCTTCACGTCGCCGACATAGGGGAAGGCGACGCCGAGCCCCGCGTTCGTCATCAGGCCGAGGCCGGAGCCGACCGGTTCGAGCAGTCCGCTCGGGAACGGGTTGGCCAGCGTGGCCTGGAAGGTCTGCCCGTTGTCGAGCGACGGCGTCAGAGCCGTGTCGCGAGAGTAGCCGACCTGGTTGACGGTGATGCGGTTGGTGCCGAGCACGTCATAGAACAGACCGTAGCCGCCTCGCACCGATGTCTTCGGCGTCACCAGCCACGCGAACCCGGCGCGCGGCATGATGTTCGCCGAGTTCCGCTTCCACGCCTCGCTCGGACCTCCCGTATCGGGATACAGCAGACCGCCGCGCACCCGGAACTGACCGGCCGGGATCTCGGGAATCGGGTTGCGCGCGTAATTGGCCTCGGCGGCCGCGGCGATCGACGGCGGCGCGGTGACGTCGAAGCCGCTGACGAACCGCCCCTGCGCTTCGGTGAGCGGCTGCTCGATCTCCCAGCGCACGCCGAGATTCAGCGTCAGGTTGTTACGCACGCGCCAGTCGTCGTGCGCGTAGAACGACAGCACGCCGCTCTGTTCCCTGTACGCCGCGGGGCGGCTCATCGTGCCGCCCGTGGGCAGGCCCAGGAGAAAGGAGGCGAAGTCCTGTCCGAACGGCGACGCCGCCGAGTTGTCGAGCGGGCCGCGAGTCCAGGTGGTGCTGAAGTTGATCTGCGGCGACGCGGCCGTCGAGAAGCGGCTCGCGTCCTCGATGTAGTAGCGGTACTCGGAACCGAACTTCGTGTTGTGACCTCCGACCAGCCACATGAGACTGCCGGTCGCGGAGTAGACGTCGGTGGTGAAGTAGCCGTCGCCCGACTCCGACACGCCGAAGTCCTGGAAGTTGTCGTAGTTGATGAACGGGAACGTGGCGAGCTCTTTCGGCGCGAGCGAGACCAGGCTCGGCGAAAAACCGAGGGTCGACAGATCGAAGCCCTGGCTGCGGCGCCGCTCCGGGAACATCTGACGCGTGAAGCCGCCGCGGATATTGATCAGCAGGTTGTTCCGGAGCGTGTAGGCGTCGTCCACTCCGACAATCCGGTTCTTGCGGTTCAGGAAGATGCCGGTCGCGATGTTGTCGAACCGGTCGTCCTTCTCCTCTTCCCAGAAGTCCCAGCTGAACCGGCCGTACAGGCGTTGCCTGGCCGACAGGTTGTGATCGACCCGTCCGGTGGCGGTGTAGTAGGTCTCGAACGCCACCGCGGTCGGATTCTGATAGTTCGACTGGCCGTCCGCCGTGCCCGCCTGGTTCGGCAGCGGGAAGTACTCGAGGATCTTCCTGGCGACCGGATCGATCAGGGCGGCCGGGATGATGTTGCCCGGGAACGGATCGCGGATGAACCGCCCGGGAGTCGTCGGGCTCGGCAGGGTGGTGAACGGGTTGTAGAGCTGATACTGCGGGCCGAGCGCGAGCAGATCCGAGAAGTCCCCTGCGCGCATCTTTGCTGTCGGCACCGTCACGATGTTCGGGGAAGGGACCTTGAACGGGTTCGCCTCGACATTGACGAAGTAGAACGTCCGGTTCGACCGGATGGGGCCGCCCACCGCGCCGCCGAACCGGTTGTCCTCGTAGTCGCGCGTCGGCCGTCCCGCGCGCTTGTCGAAGAAGTTGGGCGCGTCGAGGGTGGCGCCGCGGTACCACTCGTACGCCTGCCCTCGCAGGGCGTTGGTGCCGCTCTTCGTCACCAGATTCACGACGGCACCCATCGTGTTGCCGATCGCCGCGTCGTAGGACGTCGTGTGGATCTTGAACTCCTCGACCGACGCCGACGGCGGGCTGTAGGCCACGCGATCGTTGGCGACGTTCGAGATGCCGTCAATCGTGAAGTCGTTCTTCTTCTCGCCGACGCCGTCGGTCGAGAACTGGGAGAGCCCGTTGTTGAATGCGGCCTTGCGCGAACGGAGGTCGGTCACGACCGTCACGCCAGGCGCCAGGATGACCAGCTCGACGGCGCTCCCTTCGCGGATCGGAAGCTCGGCGATCCGGCGCGCATCGACGACCTGCCCGAGCTCGGCGGTCGAGCGGTCGACCGTCGCCGCCGTGGCGGTGACGGTCACCTCGTCCGTCAGCGCGCCGACCTTCAACGTCGCGTCCACCGCGAGCACGTCCGCGACGTGCACCTCGATCTTGTCGCTGATGAACTTGCCGAAGCCCTGGAGGCTGACCGTCACCCGGTAGATGCCGGGATTCAGAAACGACGCGCGATAGCTGCCTTGCTCGTTCGTCGTCGTCGGCGTGACGACCCCGGTCGCGAGGTTGAGGACTTCGACAGTGGCGCCGGGAACGGCGCCGCCGCTCGAGTCGACGACACGACCCTGAATGCTGCCGCGCGCGTCCTGCGCCGCCGCGCCGATGGGGGCGAGCGCAAGGACCGCGAGCGTAGATAAAAGGATGAACGAGCCGACCGAACGCGCCCAGCGCGTCACGCACCTACGCGACAACTGATCGGGCATAGCTTCTTCCTTGGAAAGCACGGCGGGGAGCCGCGCGTTGTTGCGCCGTCACCCTCACTCCGCGAAGCTCCGGGACGGACGCGTGCCGAGTGTACTATTCGCCTGCTGGCGCGCAAGCACAGCCGCGGCCGGCACTGCACCGATCCCCTATTG
>CAYZBZ010000026.1:1448-5921 GCA_964476725.1 uncultured Vicinamibacterales bacterium | reverse complement strand
GGATGTCGTAGAATGCGGGCTTCTCGCCTACTGCACTCGTGTGTGTTGAGGCGTAGCTCGCCAGGACGGAGGTCCCACATGCCGTTAGTTCTTCGCGTGTCAGTCGTGGTGCTCTGGCTACTGGCCACGGGAGCACCTGTCTTCACGAGCGCCCCCCGCACCTTGGCACTGCAGGCAGCCGCCGAAGCAGCGAGCAGCAAGACGTGGCTCGACCGTCGCCAGGCACTGGAGGACTATTTGAAGATCGCCGACGTCATCAAGATGGAGGACATCGGCCTCGGCGTTACCAAACCGAGGCGGGCGTATCTCGCGCCTGGCGGCTTGGTCGATCGCATGGCCTGGAAGACGATCAGACCCGGCATCCATCAAGGCTTCTGGGAGAGTTACAAGTCGGAAATCGTCGCATACGAACTCGACAAGCTGCTCGGACTCGACATGATTCCTCCGACCGTCGAACGGCGGGTGAAAGGGGAGGTAGGCGCCGCGGTCATGTGGATTGCTCCGGCGAAAAGCTTCAAAGACCTTGGCGGTCCGCCCTCCGCACCTCCAGACAAGCTCGCCGCCTGGAGCCGGCAGCTCATCCGAGCCAAGATGTTCGACAACCTCATTTGCAACATCGATCCCAACCTCGGAAACTGGCTCCTCGATCCGGCCTGGAACCTCATCCTGATCGATCACACCCGCTCGTTCACGACGAAGAAGGACATGGCGCACGAGTTGACGCGTATTCATCGGGAGCTATGGGATCGGATGAAGGCACTGACGGTCGAGAGCCTGACGCCCGTATTGGAGAAGTGGATTGGCAACCGGGAGATCCGCGCGATCATCGAGCGCCGCGATCGCATGCAAGGTGTCATCGACAAGCTGGTCGCCGCGAAGGGTGAAGCAGCCGTGTTCGTACAGTGAACGTTGAGGGCCCCATCCCCGTTCGCTTCCAGGCAATCGGAATAACTCGTCACTTCTTCCGCTGCATCTGCTCCACGGCCTTCATCCAGTAGGCCTTTGAGCCGATGTACGCGCGGGTGTCCGGCATGTTGGCCAGCACGATCCGCCGGACTTCCAGAATGTCGATCTTCCCTTCCTTCTGGTAGAGCACCTGGCCACCCGGCGCGATCACCACCGTCTGCGGCTCTCCGAGGTTCCATTTGACGCCCCACGCCGCCTGCAGGCCCGCTCGGTCGGCAGTGGCGAACTGCTTGTTCGGGCTCGACGCGTACTGTTTCTTCAGGTACTCCAGGACCGCGGGATTCTCGGCAGGGACGTTCGTGTTGACCGTGACGAAGTCGAACGCGCGCTTGCGATACATGCGGTAGGTGGTCTCGAGGTCGAAGAACTGGCTCGCGCACGTGGCGCACCCGGTGGCCCAGAAGTGCACGAGCACGACCTTGTCGGTGGCGTTCGCGCGCAGCTTCTTCAGGTCGTCCGCGCCAGCCATATCCACTGTCACCGGCTCCGCCTGAATCCGGGCCCACTCCTGCTCCACGCCTGACGCCTTCGACAGCCACTTCGTCGTGCACCCAAAGGCCGTCGTCTCCGCGACGGGGACCGGACGATCGGCGAGCAGCGCGTCGATGGCGTTGCGCGCGTCGTGCGTCTTCACGAGATCTTCGCGCTGGTTGTCGTCGATGCGCCCCTGGTACCGCAGCGTTCGCTCCTGGTCGAAGATGAAGATGTGGGGCGTGGCGACGGCTCCGAACTTGACGGACACCGCCTGCGTGTCGCCGTCGTACAAATACGGCCAGTTGATTCCGCGGAACCGCGCGCGGAGCTTCATTTCCGGCAGCGAGTCGGTGACGTCCGTGTAGCCCAGCTCGTCCAGACGGACCGTCTTTGGATTGTTGGGGTTGATCGCCACGAGCGTGACCCCCTTGCGTCGATAGTCCTCGTGGAGCTTCTCGATCCGCCCCTCGTAGAGCTGCGATACCGGACAGTGATTGCTCTCGAACACGAGAGCGAGCACCTTGGTGCCGGTATATTCGCTGGCCTTGTGGATCTTCCCGTCGACTCCGGGCAGGGTGAAGTCCGGGATCGGTGACCCAATCGGCAGCACCGGGTAATCGACATTCGCCTGGATCCCCCGACCGGTCCCTTGCGCCGGCGCCTGCCCCTGAAGGTCCGACCGCGTCACGCCGATCGGAAGCGCCACGAGCGCGAATCCTGCGGCAAGAGCCCCGAGGAGTCGCCGTCCTCCCGACGACATCTCCGTGTCACTATCGCGTCGCTGTGCTGATCGGGTCATAGTGTCCTCGCTCATCGGGCATCACTCAGAGTTGGACCAGTAGGCCTGCTGGCCCGGGTACTTCTCGTCGTCCGGGAGATTGGCCAGAATCGCACGGCGCAACCTCGGAATGTCCGACTCGCCCAGCTCCTGATAGACCACGTCGCCATTCGGGGCGAGCAGCAGGGTGAACGGCACGGGCGCCGGCATCTTCGGGTCGAACGCCGCCTGCAGTCCGTAGATGTCGGACGTCGCGAACTGGACGTTCTTGTGCGACGCGTGATGCTTCTGCAGGAACTCCAGCACGGCCGCGCGCTCTTCGGGGTCGTTCACGGAGACCGTGATGAACTCCAGATTGCGCCCGTTGTACATTCGATAGGTCGCTTCGAGATCGGGAAACTCGCTCGCGCACGGCGCGCACCAGGTCGCCCAGAAGTTGATCAGGAGCAGTTTCCCGGTCCTGTTTTGCCGGAGCCGCGTCAGATCGTCGGCGCCGGCCATCTCGAGCGTCACCGGCCCGCTCTCGAACTTCGCGAGTTGCTCGTCGGGACCTGGCGGCTGGGACAGCCCCTTCACCGGGCACCCGGCAACGCGCGTCCGCGTAACGGAGACCGTACGACCTGAGAGCAGCGCATCGATCGCGTTCCGGGCGTCGCGTGACCTCACGAGCTCCTCTCGCGTGTTGTCGTCAATCCGCCCCTGATACTGCAGTTTGCGCGCCTGATCGAACACGAAGATGTGCGGTGTGGTCACGACCCCGAACTGCTTCGAGACCGTCTGGGCTTCCCCGTCCGAGAGATAGGGATAGTCGATGCGTCGATACACCGCCCGGACCTTCATGTCGTCCAGCGACTCGCCGACGTCGGTGTAGCCGAGATCGGCGAGCTGCATGGCACTCGGCTTGTTGGGGTTGATCGCCACCACGGTCACACCCTTGTCGCGGTACTCCTCGTGGAGTTTCCTGATGCGCGCTTCATACAACTGCGACGCGGGACAGGTGTTGCACGTGAAGACCACCGCCAGAACACGGCTGCCCGCATAATCGCGGAGCGAATGGGTCTGACCGTCAACGCCTGGCAAAGTGAAATCGGGCGCAGGCGAGCCCAGGGCGAGGCTCGGGGGTTCGCCGCTGCCGCAGGCGGGCGCCGACAGGGCAAGCACAAGTGCGAACAGCAACTGCCGCATGATCGACAACTCGGTCACGGCGGAGCGTACCACCATTTTCCGGGCGTGTACGAGAGCTCTGCGATTAGTATCTCTCGATCCCAGTTGGAGATTGCCGATGGCCGATAAAGCCGAAGTGCTCCTGGTCGGAGTGCCCAAGAAGCTCATCGTCGACAGGCTCGGGGCGCTGTTCACGCTGCACGTGCTGGCGCAGGCGAAAGACGCCGAGGCAGTGATGGCCGACGTCGGCCCGCGCGTACGCGGGGCTGCTGTGACCGGTGCGCCCGATCTCCTGACGGGCGCGATGATGGCGCGCCTTCCGAAGCTCGAGCTTGTCGCCAGCTTCGGCGTCGGCTACGACAACATCGACACCACATACGCCGCCGGCCATGGCATCACCGTGACCAACACGCCCGATGTGCTGACCGAGGAGGTCGCCGACACCGCGCTCGGCCTCCTGCTCTGCACCGTGCGCGAGTTTCCGCAGGCCGAGCGCTACCTGCGCGCGGGCAAGTGGATGCATGCGCAATATCCGCTGAGTAAGGCGACGCTGCGCGATCGCACGGTCGGCATCGTGGGACTGGGCCGCATCGGCAAGGCGATCGCGCGGCGGCTCGACGCGTTCCTCGTCCCGGTGGTCTATCACAGCCGCCATCCGCAGCCGGACGTGCCGTATCGCCACTATCCGAAGCTCGTCGACATGGCGCGCGACGTGGACACGCTGATCCTCATCACGCCTGGCGGCCCCGGGACCAGGAACCTGGTCAACGCCGAAGTGCTCGACGCGCTCGGGTCCGACGGCATCGTAATCAACATGTCGCGCGGCACGGTCGTAGACGACGGGGCGCTGATCGAGGCGCTGAAGGAACGGCGGATCTATTCCGCCGGTCTCGACGTGTTCCTGAACGAGCCCGAGGTGCCGAAGGAATACCTCGAGATGGATCACATCGTGCTCTTCCCGCATCTCGGCTCCGCCACAGTCCACACCCGCCGGAGGATGGAGCAGCTCGTGGTCGACAATCTCGCGGCCTGGGCGGCGGGCCAGCCGCCGCTGACCCCGGTTCCTGAGACTCCCTGGCGCAAATAGGCTC
>CAYZBZ010000026.1:0-1348 GCA_964476725.1 uncultured Vicinamibacterales bacterium | reverse complement strand
GGCATGCGCGTGGTGCGCGAGTCCGGCGCGCGCATCGGGCTCGGTCAGTCGTTCGTGCGGCAACTGCCGCAGTTTCTGCAGGTATTCTGGATCGACGTCATGTTCGCGCTGTTCACCGAACGCCGCCAGCGCGCGTTCGAAGTGCTGTCGCATACCCGTGTGGTGATGGCGGCGTCAGAGGTCAGTAACCAGTTGCCAGCTGCCAGCTAACAATGGCGGTCGACCTCGGTTAGCCCCCGCGACCCGCAGCCTTGACAAACGAGCGCAACTGTCATACTGTCATATGACAGTAGGCCATTGTGCTGTTCCATATCAGTTTCAAGTCTCCCAAGCCCGTCTACCTGCAGCTGGTCGACCAGGTGAAGACCGCCGCCGCGTCCGGCGTCCTGCGCGCCGGCGAATCGCTGCCGTCCATCCGGCCGCTCTCGGAGGAACTGCGGCTGAACCGCAACACCGTGGCCAAGGCGTATACCCAGCTCGAATCCGAGGGGGTCATCGAGACTCAGCCAGGCCGGGGCTGCTTTCTCAAAGTGGCGCCGTCGCCGTTGAAGAAGGATGCGCGGCGCCATCTGCTCGTCGAGGAGATCGATCAGGCGATCGTCCATGCCCATCACCTGCAGGTGTCGCGCGCCGAGTTCGCCGACCTGGTGCGCGAGCGATTCGACGTGATGGCCGGCAGGCGGAAGGCCAGCGACGCACAGAGACAGGACGCTTCATGAGCATCAGCCAGTCCACGCCCGTCATCGAGATCGCCGGCTTGAGCTACGCGTATGGCAAGGCGGAAGCGGTCCACGATCTGCACCTCACGGTCCAGCCCGGGCGATGCTACGGGCTGTTCGGCCGCAACGGCGCGGGCAAGACGACCACGATGAGATGCCTCCTGAACCTGCTGCGGCCGCGTGGAGGCACCGTCCGTCTATTCGGGCTGGACCCGGCGGCCCACGAAGTCGAGGTCAAGCGGCGAATCGCGTTCGTGCCCGACGCCGTCGCGTTCTATCCGTGGATGACCGTGCGCGAGACGCTGGACTATCTCGCGTCGTTCCGCTCGCGCTGGAACCGCGACACGGAGCGCGACCTGCTCGCCCGCTTCAGGCTGGACGCGACGCGTCGCACCGGCGCGCTGTCGAAGGGGCAGCGCACCCAGGTGGCGCTCATCGCGGCCATCTGCCCCGAGCCGGAACTGCTGCTCCTCGACGAACCGACGTCGGGCCTCGACCCGATCGTCCGCCGCGAGTTCATCCAGACGGTCATCGGCGCGTACCAGGAGGGGGACCCGGGCAACCGCACCATCCTGGTCTCAACACATCTCATTGCGGAGTTCGAGGGGCTGATCGACGAGTTCACGATC
>CAYZBZ010000025.1:23622-27583 GCA_964476725.1 uncultured Vicinamibacterales bacterium | reverse complement strand
TGAACACACACGCCGTCAGCTCAAGCGGCGGACCATCGTGTTCGTCGATGAGATCCATCGCTTCAACAAGTCGCAGCAGGATGCGTTCCTTCCCCGCGTCGAAGCCGGCGACATCGTCCTCATCGGCGCGACGACCGAGAACCCGTCGTTCGAGGTGAACTCGGCGCTTCTCTCGCGGTCCAAGGTCTACGTCTTGCAGGCCCTCGGCCCGCAGCAGATCATCACGATCCTGCGGCGCGCGCTCGAGGATCGGGAGCGCGGACTCGGCGGCCTGGCGCTGGAGGCCGATGATGATGCGCTTGCCGGCCTGGCGCGGTACGCGAACGGCGACGCGCGCATCGCGCTGAACATGCTGGAGACCGCGGCGGCGGCAGGTCACCGGATCGACCGAGCCCTCGTCGCCGACCTCGCGCAGAACCGCGCGCTGCTGTACGACAAGAGCGGCGAGGAGCACTACAACCTCATTTCGGCTCTCCACAAGTCGATGCGCAACAGCGACCCGGACGCGACGGTCTACTGGCTCGCACGGATGGTGGAGGCCGGAGAAGATCCGCTCTACATCGCCAGGCGGCTCGTGCGCTTCGCGTCCGAAGACATCGGCAACGCGGACCCGAGGGCGCTGTCACTGGCGATCGCCGCCAAGGACGCGGTGCATTTCATGGGGATGCCCGAGGGGAACACCGCGCTGGCGCAGGCCGCGATCTACATGGCGGTGGCGGCGAAGAGCAACGCCGTATATCGCGCGTACCTCGAAGCAGCCGAAGCCGCATCAACGGAAGTGGCTGAGCCGGTGCCGCTGCACTTGCGGAACGCGCCGACGAAGCTGATGAAGGATCTCGACTACGGGAAGGGGTACCGCTACGCGCACGACGAAGCGGAAGGGGTCGCCCCTGACATGGAATGCCTGCCGCCGGCGCACGCCGGCCGCCGGTTCTACGAGCCCACCGACCGCGGGCTCGAGATTGAGATCAAGAAGAAGCTGGACGAGTTGAGGAAGAAACGAGCTACTTGACCTTCCGGAGCATCTCGGCGCGCAGCGGCAGAATGAACGAGAAGCGGTAGGCGCCCTGCATCCGGCCGATCGGGATACCCACGAGGTCGCCGTCGCGATTGAGCACCCCGCCGCCCGATACTCCCGGATGCCCGTCGGTCAGGCAGGTCACCAGGTTGTTCGCGGTGCGCTGACCCACGTACCCGGTCGCGAGGATGATGCCCTTCGAATAATCGTTCCCCAGCCTGAAGATCGGGTCCGCAAAATCAAACGAGTACGCGAAGTTCGCGTGCAGCGCCGGCAGTTCGATCGGCTCTTTCACCTGGACGATGGCCCAGTCGCCCGGGTCGACCTCGGCGCGCGCGTCACCGTAGTCGACGACGCGTGCGCTCAACGAGCGCCCCTTGTAGTTGAGCTTGATCGATTCGATCTTGCGCGGATCCGCAAGCCCTTCCTGGCCGAGCGCGACGACGGCGTGCTTCACGGTGATGAAGTAGCCGTTTCCCAGGTAGCCGGCCGTGCCGTAGCTGCTCGAGCCCCTGTCATCGTAGGAGTTCAGCTCGACGAAGCTGTTGCGCCGATCCCGCAGGAGCGTGAGCGGCAGCAATCCCATCTCCACCGACAGCTCGCGCTTGACGTCAGCCACGATCGCCGCTCGGCTCTCGTCGTCCATCGTCCCCACCGCGGCCGACGCGGAGCGGCCGGCCGTGCCCGCCATCTGTTGCCTTTCGCGTTGACGCAGCAGCTCGATTTCGGCGCGCAACGCCGCAAGGCCCTCCTCGCTGCCCGCGTTCCGGGGAGCGGCGAGGTAGCTGCCAAGACCCACGAATACGAAGGCGAAGAGCACGGCCAGGAACGCAGGAATGGCACGGCGTGTGGACATTCGTACTCCAAGTTCGGCAGCTAAACCACTCCGCGCTCGCGGAGCTTACAGCTTTGCGCGCCCCCAAATGGGGCTGGCCCTTTTCGCTTGGACTTCAGAGACGAGTTGCTGGGGTGTCTACGAGGGTAGAGCGGCTGGACAGCCGAGTCAAGCGCAAATCTTACACTGTCAACGAGTTATAGCTCAGCCGTATAGCGCGAAGTCCGTACAGGGCGTACAGCTTCTTCAACCGGAAGTTCCGATACTCGACCTTCATCGGGGGACCGACGTGCACCTGGACGCCGAGCAAGCCTTCCATCCGCCGCGCCTTCACGTCGTCGTCGACGAGCTCGCACATCACGCGGCCGTTGAGGATGTGAATCAGCACATTGCCGCGGGCGATGATGTGGAATTCGTTCCAGTCCTCTCTCTTCGTGAACGCCTGGAGATCCTTCAACTCGCCAAGCGACGCGATGACCGAGCGATTGCCGCCGTCGGTCGCGTGGGTGAGCTGCCCGCGCAGCGCCATGAACGTGCGGCCCCTCTCCTCGTAGAGATTGCCGGTGTAGCGATCCTGTCCGTCCAAGTCGGCCTGGTAGCCCTGCATCGCGAATGGCTGCCCAGGCACCTCGACGCTCCGGTAATTGACGCCGCTGTTGCCCTGCGCCGACACCCGGAACTCCACCTTCAGCTCGAAATCCTTCGTGACGCCGCCCCGCCAGATGATGAACGAGTTCTGCTTGAGCAGGGTGTCGGATGTGATCTCCCCCACCAGCGCGCCGTTCTCCACACGCCAAAGCTTCGGATCCCCCTCCCATCCGGTGAGCGTCTTCCCATCGAAGATGCGTTCGAATCCACCCTCGTCGGTCACCGGCACAGGGTAGGTCTGTTGACCGGCCGCGTGTGCCAGCAGGCCGCTCGCCGCCGCGACGACGAACAAAGAACAACGCATCCCCATATCGACTCCCATCGTTCACTCTGATCCACGGTGCTCACCGTCCGGCGGCCCACCTGATCGCGCCAACGAGCTGGCGCTGGAAGCGCTGGTCCCGCCATGTGTCCTGGAAGTGCCCCAGCGCGTTGTAGTACGCGCGACCGTTGCCGTACGGCTGCGCCCAGGCAAGCGGATAATCGCCCGTCGCTCCGACCGACGCGGGATCGAGACCGAGCAGCACATGCACGCGCGGGCGCGGGTTGTCGCGGAACGTGTAGAACTCCTCGAGTAGCGCGATGCGGTCTCCCAGGCCCGCGGTCGCCGGATGCGACTGGTCCTCGACGAGTACCGTGGCGTGTTGCGTCCAGGGATGCTCCTTGAAGTACGCGCCCACGAGACGCCCGTAATCCGGCCAGTCGTACAACGTGTCGCTGGCACTGTGCACACCCAGAAAGCCCTTGCCGCCCATCACAAAAGCGAGAATCGCTCCCTTCTGCTCGGCGCTGAACGCCAGCTCGCCACTCGTAAGGGCGAAGAACAACACGTCGTAGCCAGCCAGCGTGGACGCTGTGATCGACGACAGGTCCTCGGTGGCCGTCACCCTGAACTCACCACCGGCCGCGAGGCCGGTCATCACATCGCGGGCGACCGGGATCGAGTCGTGACGGAACCCGGCGGTGGCCGTCAGCATGAGGACGCGGATCGGCGCCGGCTGCGGAACAGGCTGGTCCGGCTGGCCGGTCGAAGTCGGATTGGCCGGTGGCGACTGCGATGAACAGGCGCCGAGCACGAGCGCGGCAAGAAGACATGACGTGGCGCGAACCATGGCTACACCAAATGCCCATGCGACGCCTGCGCACGCGAGGCTGCTATCGGGCCGGCGTGCCGGTGACAACGACGTTGCGAAACTCGCCCGTGTCGTCGAACGAGCCCAGCCCCACCCGGCCGGCTCGAATGGAGGTGTCGTTGGCCTGGAGCGCCGGCGTCGCGGATCCATCCACGGCGCCGGCTGCGACACCGGCGGCCACGAGGACCGCAAACGCGAGCGCTGGCCGCGGGAATGCACTCATCGAAGAATGGCTCGCGGCGCACTCAAGCGACCCTCGTCCTGAACGATGTCCTGAACGATGGCCTGAACGATGGCCTGATCTGCGAGTTGAACGGCATGCCGGGA
>CAYZBZ010000025.1:0-23522 GCA_964476725.1 uncultured Vicinamibacterales bacterium | reverse complement strand
CCTGAACGATGGCCTGAACGATGGCCTGATCTGCGAGTTGAACGGCATGCCGGGAATCGTAGCACGCGACGGATGCCCGAAGTCGTCCGTCCCAGTCACCTTACTCGGTTTCCGGTGTGCCGTCGTGGTCCTCGCCAACCGCGTGCTGTGGAGACGGCACTGGTTCGCGAGGTGTGCCGGGTTCCGGGCCATCTCCGTTGTCGCTCTCGTCCGGGTTGGTTTGCGCGATCTGGGGTTGATTCAGGGTCTGCATCAGATCCTGAATCTGTTCGGGACGCATGGGCACCCCCAGGAGAGTCCCGACTTCCAGCGTCACGCAGCATACGAGCGTGCGGAGTCGTTGCTTCACCGACACTGCCCCTCCAGTCATCACCTGAACTCGTGGCTTCCGCCTCAAGGCGGAAGCTGCAAGTGGTTTCAAAACCTCGTAGCGCAGGGCTTCAGCCCTGCGCGGGCAGCCCTAAAGGGCTGCGCTACGGTTTGGACTAGGAACTAGGCGACGGGAGGGGCTCTGGACGCGAGGGGCTGGAGAAACGGAAATCGCTCTGGCGCTCGTCTATCCGGTCGGCGAACCCGGCCGGCGACAACCATCCCGAACAACGGCCAGACCGGCATCAGGACGGCGCAGAGCTGGAACGAGGCGGCAGGCGTCAAGGCGGTCAACACGATGACCGCGATGCACAAAACGGCAATCCACGAGCGTTTATGCAGCAAGGTTGGCTGGCCTTGGTTTGACTCTACGCGGAAGCGGCGCGGCGCGCAAGCGGCCACCGGCGCGCGGGTTTCCCTTAACGCGTCCGTCAAGCCGCGCCGGTTTCGCGCCGCACACGCATGGTCTCCACCAGCCCGCGCAGCGCCTGCGACGAGACCGCGTGCGCGAGCGTGACGCGGGCGAGCTCCTCCAGTTCGACGGCC
The DNA here is from genome assembly GCA_964476725.1 of uncultured Vicinamibacterales bacterium. Taxonomy (GTDB): domain Bacteria; phylum Acidobacteriota; class Vicinamibacteria; order Vicinamibacterales; family 2-12-FULL-66-21; genus JALZOC01. Next base: position 22,607 of record CAYZBZ010000025.1, on the reverse strand, counting down.
GCGATGTCGTGGTTGGGGCCCAAGGCCGCGACCTTGTCCTTCAGCGCCTCCAACGCCGCGGCGGTGCCCAGCGCTCCCCGAAAGGACGCCTTCAGTGCTTCGAGTTCGTTCGGATCCGTCATGACCCACCAAATTTATACCAATTACAGTACTGCAATCGCCCTGTTACATTCCGGTGATTACCCCGGGGAAGGCCCGGCCAATGTGACAAAACAGCGCGTAAATGGGGAGAGTTGCGCCGCAGGCGACTGGAGCGGAGGTTGCACAGTCCGGCTCTTTCTGTAATGTCAGCACCACCGCTCTATCCTCCGGTGTCAATCTCAACGTCCGGCTACGAGGACGGTCTCGGCCGGCGCACGCTGATTTTCGACCGCGAAGGCGGCGGAATGCTCGAGCGCCTGCACGTCCGGCCGGAGCTTGGCGCGTTCGAGGCGCCGCTGCGCGAACGCATGGCGCGGCTGGCCGCATTCGAGGACGAGCGGTTCGCCCGCATACAGAGCATCGAACGGGACCCGGACGGCGGCCTGATCGTCGTGTCGGGGTTTGTCGCCGGCACCCGCGTCTGCGATCTGCTGGACGCGGCAGCCGGCCTGCCAGGTGACGAAGCTACGAGCCCCGGCGTCGATGCGGCGATCGGGTTCCTGCTCGAGATCCTTCCGGCGCTGGCCGCGCTCCACTCGACGGCGAAGTTTGCGCACGGCGCAGTGGCTCCGGGGCGGCTCACGCTGACCCCCGCGGGTCAGATCGTCGTCCTCGACTCGCTGTTCGGCCAGGCTCTCGAGCGGCTCCAGTTCAACCGCCGCCGGCTCTGGAGCGAGTTCCAGATCGCCATGCCGGCAGCCGCCGGACCCGCCCACTTCGACTTCGCTGCCGACGTCAGCCAGGCCTCGCTCACTGCCATGATGATCGTCGTCGGACGCATGTTCCGCGAGGACGAGCTTCCGCAAGGGTTGGCGTCGCTCCTGGCGGAGGTCCTCGACATCGCGCAGATCCGCGGCAACAGGCGCTTCGCGTCCGGGTTGCAGGGGGTCCTCGGGCGCACGCTGCCGCTGCCCACCCAGCGGCCTTACGCCAGCGCCGATGAAGCCGCGGCGGAAGTCCGCCAGCTTGCCCTTGAGATCGGCATCCCGCGGTGCCGCGCAGCGTTGACGGCGTTCATCGCCGACATGAGTCGCGAGGAGGACTTCGCGCTCGTCGAGGATGGGGATGACACAGCTCCTGTGCCAGAGCTCGTCGTTGCCATGGAGCCGGAGCCCGCGCCGCAGTTCGGCGCCTCCCTGGAGCCAGTTCCTGCCCAGACGGTTGTGGCGCCCGAGCCCGACGCGCTGCTCGAGATGCTCGCGGTACTCCAGGCCGAATCCTCGGCGCAGCCGGTTTCCGACGACGCGGCTGCGCAAGGCGAAACGGACCAGACGCCGAGCGTCACCGCGCGTCCGGAGACGATTCTCGAGCCGGTCATCGCTCTCGAGCCAGTGCCCGAACCGCTCGTGAGTACTGAACCCGTGACTGTGCCGGAGGCCACCGTAGAGGCGCAACCGACGGCCGCGCTGGAGCACGTCGAGCCTGAGCCCGCGACAGCGCCGAAAATCGCGCAGGAGGCGGCTGCAGTACAGCCGATCGCCCCGGCCGCGACGTCTCGTCGCAAGCCCAAGCGAGGCGGCAAAAAGGGGCGGGACAAGCTACGGTCCGCGGCGATTCCACCACCACGTGTCGTTGTTCCGCCGCCAGTCACGGGGCTCCCGTTCGTCCCCCTGGTCGCGGGCTCGCATGGGCGCGCCGGCGAGCCGCTCCGTCAGGACGGCGCGCCGCAGATGGCTCCGGTGCCGCCTGCGGTCACGCGGACGTCCGTCAGCCCGGTCGGAGCGTCAACCAGCGGACTGCGGTTGAAAACGGAGCCGCCCGCTGGATACACCCCGGTGGGTACGCGTTTCGATCATCGGGACATCAGCGGCATTCCGTACGTACAGCGCGGCGCGCCCGAAGGCCCGTCCGCCGCCTTTCCGTGGAAGCTGGCGGTGGCCGCCCTCGCCATCATGGTGGTTGGCGTGGGAGCCGGCCGCGTTTATCTGTCGGAGCGCAAGACGAAGACACCCGGTCCCACCGTAAGCGCAGGCGCGCCGCCAACGGCGGCCGCGCCCGCGCCGCCGACGGGCAACACCGGTTCGGTCGACATCGTGACGCAGCCGGCCGGTACACGCGTGCTCCTGGACGGCAAAGCGGCAGGTGAAACGCCGCTGACCATCGATTCGCTCGCGCCGGGGCGGCACACCCTCACGTTCGTCACCGCATCCGGTTCGCTCAAGAAAATCGTGCGCATCGAAGCGGGCAAGACGATATCGCTCGACGTGCCCGTCTACTCCGGATGGGTCGCGGTATTCGCCCCCATTCCGCTCGACATCTCGGAGAACGGCCGCGGGATCGGTACGACCGAGCAGGGCCGCTTGGTGCTCGCGCCAGGACGGCACCAGCTGACGCTCAGCAATCGTGATCTCGGATACAGCACCGTGCAGACGGTAGAGATCGAGCCGGGCGAGGAGCGAGCCATCACCGTTCAGCCCGTCGGCGAGCTGAACGCGAACGCGCTGCCCTGGGCCGAAGTCTGGATCGATGGGCAGAAGGCGGGAGAAACTCCCATCGCGCACCTGCAGGTGCCTCTTGGCACGCACGAGATCGTGTTCAAGCATCCGCAGTTTGGGGAACGGCGGATGACCGCCCGGGTGACCGCGACGGCGCCGGTGGCCGTGAGCGCGGACTTCACCAAGCCCTTGCAGCCGTAACTCGATCTCTCCGCTGGTACGGGGTCAGACCCCGGTACGGGGGTCAGACCCCAATTTCAGAATCGTAACGGAGAGTACAACTTCGACCACTCTCCTGCTGTGCGACTTCCGTGCTACTTCGCGCTGGACACGGATCTCGCTAAGTTCTAGGCACCTTTTCTCATAGGTCACACGCCCTCCAGTCTGGCATTCCGCTTGCCATTGCGCGGGCGTCGTCTCTCTTCAATAAAGGTGATCTATGTGGAGCTGGATCTGTTGCTACGTAACCGGCCATGACTACAGCGTGTCGTGCGACAGCGGGGCCATGTTTCTGCGGTGTGTCGTCTGCGGACGCCGGTCGCAGGGATGGGTGGTCCACCCGAACCATGCGCACGCCCATTCGCACGCGCACGGCACCCGCGCATAGTCGCCGGCCGCGCCCGGTTGACACCGTGCGCGGCTGCTGACGACAATACGCGGCATGGCCGTACCGCGGATCACAAAGGAAGAGCTGAAGTGCCGACTCGATGACGCCGCCGACGCCCGGCCCGTCCTGCTCGATGTCCGGCTCAAGTATCCCTTCGAACACAGCACCATCACGCTGCCTGGCGCGATCCGAATGGCTCCAGGCTCTGTCGACCCGCCCACGCTTCCCCATGACCGCGACATCGTCCTGTACGACTCCGACCCCGAAGAGCTCGTCGCCGAACGGGTCGCCGCCGAGCTGATCCGCCTCGGCTACCGTGCTTTTGCGCTGCAAGGGGGCATCAGCGCGTGGGCGGTCGCCAAGCTGCCAACCGACAGCAAACCAGCCCCGCAGCCAGGCGCCCCTGTTGCTGGCGCTTCGAAGGGGTGACACCTCCGGTCCCGCTCGGTCGCGCGCTGGAGTCTCTCGAGTCGCTCGTCACGGCCATCGCGGCAGCCTGCCCCACACTCGACCTGCTCACCGTCGCGGGCGATGTCCGTCGCTTTGAACCGATGGTCTCCTCGGCGGTCCTGGTAGGGCGCGCATCGGACCCGCCGGGCGCTGTCGATGCGCTCTGCGCCATACGCGGCGTGGACGACGTGCTGCACCGCAGCGGCGGGCGGGCGATCCTGCTGATCCAGGAGTCGGAGATCGACATCCGGGTGGCGGCGCCTGACGAATACGGCACCGTGCTCTTCCTCGCGACCGGATCGCGCGCGCACGTGCGCGCCATGCACCAGCGTCAAGGCCGGTCCAGGATCGCCGCGCGCGAGGAGGACGTGTACGCGCAAGCGGGCCTTCCCTTTATCGCGCCGGAGTTGCGCCACGCGTCGGGCGAGATCGAGGCCGCTGCCGCCGGTACGCTTCCGGCGCTGGTCGCGCGCGAGCACATCCGCGGCGATCTGCACACCCACACGACCTGCAGCGACGGAGCGGACACGCTCGACGCGATGGTCGCGCAGGCCTGCATGCTCGGCTACGAGTACATCGCGATCACGGATCATTCCGAGCGCGCGGCCGCCCCGCGCACGCTCACCCGAGACGACCTGGCGCGGCAGCGCGACGAGATCGCCAGGATCCGGGGACGCTATCCGCAGATCGCGATCCTGCATGGCGTCGAGGTCGACATCATGCCGGACGGCAGCCTGGACTTCCCGGACGCCGTGCTCGAGCCGCTGGATATCGTGCTGGCGTCCCTGCACGACGCGGCGCGACAGGACGCGAAGACGCTCACCCGCCGCTGCATTCAGGCGATCGTGCACCCGCTCGTGACCATCCTCAGCCACCCTGCGAACCAGATCGTAGGACGCCGCGCGGGGTACGCGCTTAATTTCGAGGCCGTCTATGCGGCGGCGGCGGAGACGGGGACGGCGCTCGAAGTGGACGGCGCGCCCGCGCATCTGGATCTCGACGGCGAGCACGCGCGTGCCGCCGTGGCGGCGGGGGTCACGCTCGCGATCGACAGCGACTGCCATCGCGCGCGCGCGCTCGATCGGCAGATGCGCCTCGGAATCGGCACCGCCCGCCGCGGCTGGGTCGCCCCGCAGCACGTGCTGAACGCCCGCTCCCTGGCTGACGTTCGCGCGTTCATCACCGCCAAACGCGCGGGTCGATAGCGGCGCGTATCAGACGAATCGGTAATGCGGCGCGTCCGATCTTCCGGCTGAAGCCGGAAGCCACGAGCGGTCTTCGGCAGTACCCCGTGGCTTCCGCCTTTAGGCAGAAGGCCCATGGAGGCGCCGCGAACGCACGCATGCTGCAGGATCGCGCGTGCTACCATGAACGATGAGCTCCCGGAAGCTGAAGCGTATGCGCATCCCCGCCTTCGTGCCGGCGCTGTTGCTCTTTTCGCTGGGCGCAGCCGTCTCGGCCGCACCGCAGGCCCCCGCCCGTCCGCCCGCGCAGGAGGTTGCCGCGGCCCTTCAGAAGAAATACGACGCCATCCGTGACTTCACTGCAGATTTCGTCCACGACTCGGAAGGCGGCCTGCTCCGCAAGAAGCAGACCGAGCGCGGCGTTGTCCAGGTCAAGAAGCCGGGCAAGATGCGGTGGGACTACAAGGTGCCGGAGCCCAAGGTGTTCGTCTCAGACGGCCTCCGGATCTACCTGCACGTGCCCGCCGACAACCAGGTGATCATCAGCCCGGTCCCGGAAGAGGACCAGGCGACGACGGCGGTCCTGTTCCTGGTCGGGAAGGGCAACCTGACGAAGGACTTCACGGTGAGCTATGCGGACGGCGGCCGAAGTGATACCTATGCGCTGAAGCTCCTGCCGCGGCTGCCCGAACGGGACTACGACTGGCTGCAGATTGTCGTGGACCGCCGCACGCTGCAGATCCGCTCGCTGAGCGCAGCCGACAGCCAGGGGGGGCGCTCCACGTTCCAGTTCTCGAACTTCAAGGAAAACGTCGGACTGTCCGATAAGACGTTTAGGTTCAAAATCCCTCGCGGAGCCGATGTCAGCACTCATGGCTCTTCCTCGCGCTGAACAGACCCGCGCGGTCGCGGCATGGGCGTCGCTTGCCGCGTCGCTGCTCGTGGCCGGGTGCGCCACCAGCTCGACGTTCCGCGCCGGCGAGCGGGCCGAGCGCGCGCAGGATTACGACCTCGCCGTCGTCGAGTACACCAAGGCGATCCGGGCAAGTCCTGACGACCGCACGACACGGCTCGCGCTCGATCGCGCGCGGATCCGCGCGTCGCAGGAACATTACTTTCGCGGCCGGCGGCTGGCCGCGTCGGAACGCTACGAGGATGCCCTGGTCGAGTTCCAGCTCGCGTCCGAGCTGAACCCGGTGGCCGCCGACGTCGACGCGGCGCTTCGGGACGCCCGGCAGAAGGTGCGCACGAAGCTTGCGGTGTCGCGTGAAGGCAAGACGGAGCTGCAGGCTCTCATCGAGCGCTCGCGCGACTTCGCGCCGCCGGGGCTGAGCCTTCCGGCCGGGATCAAGCTCCCCGATTCGCTGGTCTTCAGCAACGCCAGCAGCCGGATGGTGTTCATGGCGCTCGGCCGGCTTGCGGGCATCAACATGGTGTTCGATCCGGGCTTCCGTGAAGCCCCGATCAGCCTGGACCTTCGCGATGCGCCGCTCGAGGATGCGCTGACCGCCGTCACGGCGAGCACGAGAACGTTCTTTCGCGTGACCGCCCCACGCACCATCACGATTGTGCCGGACACGCCCGCGAAGCGGCGGGAGTACGAAGAGTCGATCGTCCGGACGTTCTACCTGAGCAACGCCGACATCAAGGAAGTGATCGATGTGCTTCGCATTGTCGTCGACGTCCGTCAGGTGTCTCCGATTACCGCGACCAACGCGATCTCGCTGAAAGACACGCCGGAACGGATGGCTGCCGCCGCGTTGCTCATTGCCGCGATCGACAAGGCGCGTCCCGAGGTGGTCATCGACGTCGAGCTACTCGAGGTCGATCGCTTCCGTTTGCGCGACTACGGCCTCGAGCTTACCAGCCCTGGCGAAGCCGGCCTCGCCGGATCGGCAACCATCACTCCCGCCGACCAGACGCTGCGATCCCTCAGGAGCCTCACGCAGGCGAACATCGCCCTGTCTGGCCTGCCAGGCATCTACTATCGCCTGCTCAAAAACGACTCCAACACGCGTACGCTCGCCAATCCGCAGCTCCGCACGTCCGAGGGACTCACCGCCCAGGCACGGTTCGGCGAAAAGGTCCCGGTGCCGATGACTCAGTTCGCGCCGTTTGCCACCGGGGGCATCAACCAACAGCCGATCACATCGTTCGTGTACCAGGACATCGGCGTCAACATCGACATCACGCCGCGCACCCACCACGACGACGAGGTCTCGCTCGCGCTGAAGGTCTCGGTGAGCAGTCTTTCGGGGACGGGATTCGGCGGCCTGCCGACGTTCGGCAACCGGGAGGTCACGACGACGATTCGTCTGAAAGACGGCGAGACGAACATGCTGGCGGGGCTGATCCGCGACGACGAGCGGACGACTCTTTCGGGGACGCCAGGCCTGAGCGACCTGCCTCTCATCGGTCGGCTCTTCGCGAGCCACCACAAGGAAGCGAGGCAGACCGACATCATCCTGACGCTGACACCACACATCGTGCGGGTCCTCGATCTCTCGGAGAGCGATCTGCGTCCGTTCCGGCTCGGACGGGATCCGGTCGGCGGCGGCGTCGTGGAGCTACCGAACATCCAGCTCCCGCCGCGCGACAGGGACGACAATCCGCAGCAGCCTGCCCCGTCGCTGCCATTTCCGCAGCCACTGCAGCCCGTGCTTCCCGGCACCATAGCGCCCGTCGCTCCCCCGAAGAAACCGGGAGGCGGCGGCTAGTCCTCGCGCTCGACCATCGCTCCAAGGGAACGCAGACGCTCGACGAGCGACGCGTACCCCCTCTCCACCGTCTCGAGCGGCGAGACACGGCTCTCGCCGTCCGCCGCGAGCGCCGCCGCAATCAATGCCATTCCCGAACGTAAGTCGCGGCTGTCGAGGTAGCGGCCCCGCAGACGGGCCGGCCCGCTGACGATGATGCGGTGCGGATCGCAGAGAAAAAGATCCGCCCCCATGGCGCTGAGCTGCTCGAGCGCAAACAGGCGCAGCTCGTAGAGCCAGTCGTGCACGAGCGTGCGCCCGTCCGCCTGCGTCGCCAGCACGGTCACCAGGCTGACCATGTCACTCGGAAAGCCGGGCCACAGGCCGGTCGTGATTCGCCGCGCGGCTGTCAACGAGGACGACTCGACTGTCAGGCGATCGCCGGCATACTCGCACTGCAGCCCCATCTTCCGGAGCGGCGCCGCGACCACTTCCAGGTCCTCTGTGCGCGCGCCGGTGACCTCGATCTCGCCGCCGGTAATGGCCGCCGTCACCCCCCAGCTTCCCGCTTCGATGTAATCGCCATCGAGCCGGTGTTGCGCTCCCGTCAGTCGCGCGGGCGCCTCGACGCGAATCGTCGGAGTGCCCTCTCCCTCGATCGACACCCCCATCGCGCGCAGAAAGCGGCACAGCTCGACGACGTGGGGCTCCATGGCGGCGTGCCGAATCTCGCTCCGGCCCTTGGCGCCGGCGGCCGCGAGCAGCGCCGTTTCGGTCCCCGTCACCGACGCCTCGTCGAGATAGAACGACGCGCCCGAGAGTCCGCCCGGCGCTTCCAGCGCGTGACCCGGCTCGTCGAGCGGCACGGCGCCCATCGCCGCCAGTGCCTGCAAATGCGTCGAAATCGTCCGGCGCGCGGGGAAGTCCCCGCCGGGCGGCGCGAGCCTGGCCGAGCCTTTGCGCGCGAGCAAGGGCCCGAGCAGCAGCACCGACCCTCGCAGCCTGCCGACGAGCTCGGCGTCAGGCCGATCGCTCGTGAGCGACCGGCACCGAACGCGCAGGGTGGACGTGCCGATCCCCTCCACGGAGGCGCCGATGCCGATCATCAGGTCGATGAGGACCGCGACGTCGCGGATCCGCGGCACATTGGTCAGCACGCATTCCTGATCCGTCAGCAGACATGCGGCCAGCAGCGGCAGCGCGGAGTTCTTGTTGCCTTCCACCGTGACCCGGCCGGAAAGCCGTCGGCCGCCTTCAATCCGGAGTTTTGCCATCGCGTGTCAGGTCTCTTCGAATCCCAGGTAAACGATCTCTTCGCGGAGCGTCACGCCGAATCGAGCCTGCACCTCGGACTTGCAGCGCTGGATGAGCGCGCGGATGTCGCGCGCGGTCGCCCCTCCGTCGTTGACGATGAAGTTGGCGTGTGTCGGCGAGACGCGCGCGGCGCCTTCCCGCGCCCCTTTGAGCCCTGCCCGGTCCACCAGCGCGCCAGCCGATGCGGGGATGCCGTCGGGAACGCGATCCCGCGACGGATCGGGATTCTGAAAGATGCACCCGGCGCTCGCGCCCTCGAGCGGCTGCGTGCGCTTTCTGAACGCCAGCGACTCGCGCGCGACTGCGCGCAGCGTGGCGGGCTCTCCGGCGGAGACCCGGAAGTCTGCCGAGACGACGACCTCGCGCGTCCGATGCAGGCGGCTGAAGTCGTATCCGAACTCCATCTCGCCCAGCGGCACGTCGGCGATCTGCCTCTCCTCGGTCACGAGCGTCACGCGGTCGATCAACTCAGAGATGAGACGCCCACGGAAGTGCGCGTTCCCGAACACCGCTCCACCAACGGTTCCCGGCGTTCCGGCCCATGCTTCCAGCCCCGCGACGCCGCGATTGATCGTCCAGCGGACGAGGCCGTTGATCGTCACGCCGGCGTCGGCCCGCACGATCGCGGGCCCGATCGCGCGGACATCGCCGCCGTGCACGCGGATGACGAGACCCCGTACGCCGCTATCCGCCACGAGCACATTCGACCCGCCGCCGATCACCGTGACCGCCGCCCCCCCTGCGCGCGCGATCTCAACCGCGCGCCGCAGCTCCTCGCTCCCGTGCAGATCGGCCAGCCATTCTGCGGGGCCGCCGACCTTGAATGTCGTCAGCGCCGCAAGCGGCGCATCACGGCGGACCCGTTCCACGCCGAACGCCTCGGCCAGACGGGCGCCCACATCCCTCATCGCACGGCCCCGGTCAGCGACGCGTCCTGCTTCCTGAGGGCCTCGATCGCGGCCGCCCGCGTGCACGCGGCGAACTCGATCCAGTCACCGGGCGCGAGCTGCCCGGCAACCGCGAGATCCGCCGTGATGACGGTCGCGATCTTTGGATAGCCGCCGGTCGTCTGTCGGTCCGCCATCAACAGGATCGGCTGTCCAGACGCCGGCACCTGCAGCGAGCCCACAGGCGTCGCGTCCGAGAGGATGTCCGCGGGCCCGACATGTCGAAGAAGCGGGCCCTCGAGTCGATAGCCCATTCGGTTCGACTGCGGAGTGACGATGTAGCGGGAACCAAGCAGCGTCTCGATCGCGTCTGGCGTGAACATCGCGTCGTGGGGACCGAGGAGGACGCGAAGCCGGGCGCCACCGCGGGGCATGGCGATCGTCTGGCCCACAGCCCCCGGGGGAACGGCCGCAGGAATACCCACCGGCAGCACGTCGCCCGCCGCCAGCGGACGTCCGCCGAACGGCCCAATGCGGCTGACGATGCTCGTCGCGCGACTGCCGAAGATCTCTGGCAGGTCCAATCCACCGCGGACAGCGAGCGTCGCGCGCGTGCCGGTGCGCCTCTCGCCGAAACGCAGGCGTGCGTGAGCCGGCACGAGGAAGGCCCGGCGCGTGTCCACCGAGCGTCCGTTCACGTTCAGCCTGAACTCGGCGCCCGCGAGTGCGCAGATGGTCTCGACGTCCGGCTCGAGCTCCGGCCCGAGCAGTGTGACTTCGAGCGCCGCGGCGGTCTCAGGATTTCCGGCAAGGCGATTCGCCAGGCGGTGCGAGCAGGCGTCCATCGGGCCCGCGACCGGGACGCCGCTATCCTGATGCCCCCACCGTCCGAGATCCTGCACGGTTGTCAGCATGCCCGGACGGACGACCCTCAGCGAAGCCATCAACTAGGATCCGGCCTCGAACTCGGCGCGGTCGATCGCATGGAACCGGACGCGGTCGCCCGGCTGGAAAAGGAAGGGCTCAGCGCGCGAGGCGTCGTACGGCTTCACGCGCGTGCGGCCGATGAGGTGCCACCCGCCCGGCGTCTCGCTTGGATAGATCCCCGTCTGCCCCGCCGCGATCGCCACCGACCCCGCAGGCACGCGCGTTCTCGGCGCGGTCCGGCGCGGCAGGGCGATTCGCGGGTCGACGGCCGCCATATACGGGAACCCGGGGACGAATCCGACGACGTACACGCGATAAGTCACGCCGCTGTGGAGCGCGATGACCTCCTCCTCGGTGCCCCGCGCGAATGCGGCGACGTCAGACAAATCGGGGCCGTACTCGCCGCCGTAGCACACCGGCACATCGAGCAGGGCCCCGTCAATCGCGGCGGACTCCGGCAGCGTGGCCGCGAGCGCGCGAATCCCACCCTCGAGCCACGACACATCCATCGAGAGAGGATCGAAGTACACGGTCAGGGAACAGTAGCCGACCACGACGTCCCTTACCGCGGCGCCGCATCGCTCGCGGATCGCCCGACCGAGCGCGACGACGCGGGCGCTCGTCGCCGGATCGATCCGGGGCGGCAGCTCCACGAGCAGCGCCGCGTCGCCGGCTGGCACGATCCGCAGGTCAGGCACTTGTGACTCTAGGCTCTGGGCTCCGGGCTTCAGCTGGACGCTGTTCAATGCGACACGCGCGCCTCGAGCGCCGACAGCAGCTTCTGGTGGATGTCGTCGAAGCCGCCGTTCGACATGACGATCACGAGGTCGCCGCTGCGCGCCTCTTTCGCGACGGATCGCACGATATCTCCAACCTGAGGGATGTATCGCGCGTCGACACCCGCCGCCTGCAGATCGCCGATCAACGCCTCGGCCGAAAGCCGCTCCCCTTCCGGCAGCGTCGATCTGAACACCGCCGGCAGGATCACGCGATCTGCCGTGGCGAGCGCCTTCGCGAACTCGGACTGAAAGATCCGTCGGCACGACGTGGCCGATCGAGGCTCGAAGATCGCCCAGATCCGGCGATCCGGATACGCCGATCTGACACCGGTGAGCGTCTCGGCGATCGCCGTCGGGTGGTGGGCGAAGTCGTCGTAGACTGCAACCCCCGCCGCGGTGCCCCTGAGCTCCAGCCGACGGCGGACGCCACGGAACCGCTTCAACCCCTCGGCCATGGTGTCCGTGTTCAAGCCGGCAGCGGCCCCGACGGCCAGCGCCGCCAGCGCATTGCGCACGTTGTAGGCGCCGAGCAGCGGCAGCTCGAATGTGCCGACCGAGGTTCCGCCCCTCCGTACGCCGAACGTGGTCGAGGTCGCGGCAACTTTAAGATCGTGGGCCTGCCAGTCGCACCCGTCAGACAGCCCGAAGGTCTCCACGCGGCACAGCGCGTGAGGCTTCAGCGCCAGCGCATCCGCATTGTCGGCGCCGAGCAGCAACAGCCCCCGCCTCGGCACGAGGTTCACCAGACGCCTGAATGCGAGCCTGATCGCGTCGAGGTCCGGATAGATGTCGGCGTGATCGAACTCGATGTTGTTGACGACGGCGATGTCGGGGAGATACTTCAGGAACTTCGCCGTCTTGTCGAAGAACGCGCTGTCGTACTCGTCCCCTTCGATCACGAACTCGCGTCCGCCGCCGATCCGGTAGCTGCCCTCGAAATTCTCCGAGATGCCGCCGATGAACACGCTGGGATCCGCGCCGCCGTGCGCCAGCAGCCATCCCGCCAGCGACGTCGTCGTCGTCTTGCCGTGCGTGCCGGCGATGACGACGGATCGCGAGGCCCAGAGGAAGTGATCGCGGACGGCCTCCGGCAGCGAGCAGTATCGGATCTTGCGATCGAGGACCTCTTCGAGCTCCGCGTTTCCGCGCGAGATGGCGTTGCCGACAACGACGAGATCGATCTCGGCGGTGATGTGGTCGGCGCTGTAGCCCTGCAGCGTCGTAATGCCGTGCTGAACGAGAAAGTCGCTCATCGGCGGGTACACGTTCTGATCCGAGCCGCGAACGTCGTACCCCTTGCTCTTGAGCAGGGCGGCCAGCGTGGCCATGGCCGTGCCGCAGATGCCAATCAGATGAATCCGTTTCACGTGGCTGAGACTCCTGAAGCCGGTCCGACCGCCGATTCTTCTATCACGAGCGCCGGCCGTGCGCCCGTCAGGACTCGCGCCCGGACGCCGAACGGTATCGTCAGAGTGGGACCGCTGGTGTGGCCCGATGGCAGGCCGTACAGAACGGGCCCGCGAAAACCGGCGATCAGCTCGGCAACCACCTGGCGCGCCGTGGGCGGGCCACCCGGCTCGTCGCATCGAGGCAGCTCGCCGAACACGAGCGCCGACGCGCGCGCGAGAATGCCGCTCAGCCGAAGCTGCGTCAGCATGCGGTCGAGGCGATACGGCCGCTCACCCACTTCGTCGAGGAACAGGACGCAGCCGTCGGGTGGGTGGAAAGCGTACGGAGTGCCCAGCGACGCGGTCAGTTGCGTGAGCGTGCCGCCAATCAACATGCCGGCGGCGTCGCCGTGCTGCAGCACTTCGACCTGGGGATGGGTGATCTCTCCGGCCGGCTCGGGCCGGCACAAGCACCGCGTGAACGTGTCGCGGTCGTATCCGGCTTCCCCATGCGCGAAGCGCCCCTCGAGCATGGGGCCGTGGAACGAGACCACGCCGCACGTCAGTGTCAGCCAGGTCAGAATCGACGTGTTGTCGCTGTAGCCGATGAAGGCCTTTGGCTCGGCCGCGAAGACCGCAGGGTCGAGGAGCGGAAGCAGATGCACGCTGCCGTAGCCGCCGCGCACGGCGACGAGCGCGGCGATGTCCGGATCGCGCCACGCCCGCTGGAAGGCCGCGGTGCGCCTGACGGCCGGGCCGGCCACGTATGTGCTGCGCTCGAACACGCTGTCGTCGAAGACCGGCTCGAACCCGAGCCTCCGAAGCTCGGCGATGCCCGCGTCGAACTCGGCGCGCGCGACCTGGCTGGCCGGCGCCACGATGGCGATCCGATCCCCCGGCCGAAGCGCGCGAGGCTTGCGCATGCGCTACGCGAACCTCGCCATTTCGGCGGCGACCGCCTGGTGCTCTTCCCGTCCGAGCAGCGTGCGCAGGACCGTGCCGGTCAAGGGCCGCGGCCGCGGCGGCGCGAGGAACCGTTCCTTGACGCGGCGGTGGCGCGCCAGCGCGTCCTCGACCCGCTCGAGCGGCAGGGTACCGTCCTCGACGGCATGGACGACGGCCTCGATGGCGGCCATCTGAGCTCCCTGGTCGACGCCGCACAGCAGGACGGCATCGCAGCCGGCCGCTATGGCGGCGACCGCCGCCTCCGAGGTCCCATACTTCGCGCTGATCGCGCGCATGTCGAGATCGTCGCTGAGCACGAGGCCGCCGTACCCGAGCGACTGCTTCAACATGCCGCTGACGATACGAGGCGAGAGCGTGGCCGGGCGATCCGGATCGAGCGCGGGTATGAGGATGTGGGCGGTCATGATCGAGGCGACGTCCGCCTCGATCGCGGCCCTGAACGGCACGAGCTCCACCGCTTCGAGCCGATCCGGAGGGTGCTCGACGAGTGGCAGCTCGTGATGCGAGTCCGTGCTCGTATCTCCGTGGCCGGGAAAGTGCTTGCCGCACGCGGCAATCCCTTCCGCCTGGAGCGTTCGCACGATGACGGACCCGAGCCGCGCCACGTCCTCGGCCCGTTCTCCCAGGGCGCGATCGCCGATGGCCGGATTGGCCCTGTTGGTCAGGATGTCGAGCACCGGAGTGTAGTCGAGCGAGATGCCGACCGCCCTCAGCTCCGCGGCAAGCGCCCGCGCGAACCGTTCGGCAAGAAGCTCGTCGCCGCTTCTGCCGAGCGTCAGCATCGGCGGCCAGATCGTGAAGGGAGCCTTCAGACGGGCGACGCGCCCGCCTTCCTGATCCGTGCTGACCCAGAGCGGCAGCTCGACCGCCAGCGTCTGCGCGTCCCGCGCCACGTCCGCCACCTGCTCTGGTTCTTCGACGTTCCGCGCGAACAGGATGATCCCGCCAAGGTCGAACTCACGCGCGAGCAGTCGCAGATCCGCAGGGATCGAATGGCCTGCGAAGCCCGCAATCGCAAGCTGGCCGGCATGACGGCGAACATCCCTCAGCGACATTCCGGTGATTATATCCGCGCCGAGCCAGCAGGAGCGCGCGAGAGACGGATCAACGCAGAGAACGCGGAAGGCAAGGAGCCCTGGTTCCCTGCCTATCTGCGCGCCCTGCGTTGAAGACCTGCGGTCTCTGCTTCCCCAGCGCCTGGTTCAAGCTCAAGCTGTAGAAGATGATGCGACCATCGGCGGCAAGTGGTTCCGGAATCGTATAATTACGCCCGTGCCTGTCGAGACCCTGACGTAAGAGCCGTGGAGAACCTCGCGATCGCGCGCGTCCTTGCCGAAATCGGCGACCTGCTCGAAATCAAGAACGAGAACCCCTTCAAGATCCGCGCGTACCGAAACGCCGCGGACGCGATCGTGCACCTGGCGGAATCGGCCGCAAGCCTCACCCCGGCGGATCGACTTGCCATCCCCGGCATCGGGAAGGATCTCGCGGCGAAGATTGCCGAGCTCGTCGAGACGGGAACCTGCCGCTACCACCGGGAGCTCCTCGAGGAGTTTCCACCGACGATCCTCGACCTGCTCCATCTGCAAGGAGTCGGACCGAAGACCGTCGCGCTCCTCTATCGCGGCCTGGAGATCCGCACGCTGGACGACCTCGAACGCGCGGCGCGCGAGGGACGTATCCGCGCGCTGAAAGGTATGGGAGCCAAAAAGGAGACGCTCATCCTGCACGCGCTCCAGGAGCGTCAGCGCGTGGCGGGACGGCGGCTGGCGGCCGAGGCGCACGACACCGCGGCCGCGCTCGTCGCGGCACTCAGGGAGCACGCCCCCAATGCCGACATCTCGGTGGTCGGCAGCCTCAGGCGCGGGTGCGAGACGTGCGGTGATCTCGACGTCCTGGCGGCCGGCGCGCCCCCGTCCCTGATGGACACTTTTACGGGCTATCGGCTCGTCGAACGCGTGCTGGCCCGCGGCGAGACGAAGTCGAGTGTGCTGCTGTGGGGCGGCTTCCAGACGGATTTGCGGCTCCTGCCCGCCGAAAGCCTCGGCGCCGCGCAACAGTACTTCACCGGCTCGAAGGCACACAACATCGCGCTCCGCGATCGCGCGATTCAGCGCGGCCTGAAGCTGAACGAGTACGGGTTGTATCGGGTCGACGGCGACGTGAAAGTCGCGGGTGAGACTGAAGAGGGCATCTACGAAGCGCTCGGCCTGACGTTCGTGCCGCCCGAGCTGCGCGAGAACCGCGGAGAAATCGCCGCCGCGGCGGCGCGCACGCTGCCGCGCCTGATCCAACGGCAGGATCTGCGCGGCGATCTCCACATGCACACGACCGCCACCGACGGCCGCGCCGACGCGGAGACGATGGCGCTGGCCGCCAGGGCCGCGGGCCTCGAGTACGTTGCGATCACCGACCACAGCCGCGCGCTCGCGATGGCGAACGGGCTCGACGAGGCCCGCGCGCTCGCTCAGGCGAAGGCTGTCCGCGATCTGAGCAGCCGTCTCGACGGGATCACCGTGCTCGCCGGCATCGAGTGCGACATACGGCC
Organism: uncultured Vicinamibacterales bacterium; assembly: GCA_964476725.1. Lineage (GTDB taxonomy): Bacteria > Acidobacteriota > Vicinamibacteria > Vicinamibacterales > 2-12-FULL-66-21 > JALZOC01. Next base: position 6,285 of record CAYZBZ010000025.1, on the reverse strand, counting down.
GGACGGCACGATGGATCTCGCCGACGACTGCCTCGCGGAGCTCGATCTTGTCATCGCGTCGATCCACTCCGGTTTCAATCAGGACGAAGCGCAGATGACGGACCGGCTGCTGCGGGCGATTGCATGTCCCTGGGTGGATGTGATCGGCCACCCGACGGGAAGGCTGATTCTGAAGCGCGAGCCGTACCGGTTCGACGTGGAGCGCGTGTTCGCCGCGGCTGCCGCCGCAGGCGTCGCGCTGGAGATCAACAGCCAGGTCGACCGGCTCGACCTCGATGACACTCATGCGAAGCGCGCGCGCGATCGCGGAGTCAAGCTCCTCATCAACTCCGATGCCCACGCGCCCGCGGCCCTCGGAGTCCTGCGCTGGGGTGCCGCGGTCGCCCGGCGCGCCTGGCTCGAGCCGGACGACGTCCTCAACACGCGGCCGGTGGACGCGTTCCGTGCCATGCTGCGGCGCCACCGTCGATAGTCGAAGGAGAACTGGCCGAACATGCCCGTCGATCGCCTGGAAGAGATCAAGCGTCTCTATTACAAGACCACCCGCGCCACGATCGACCGCGATTTCGATCGCGCGATCGACCTGCTGAAGGAAATATCCGAGGCGGACCGGCCGCGGGCGACGGTCTACATGGAAGGACTGGCGGAGATGCGGAAGGAGTTCAAGCGCGGCCGGGAGCGATCCTGATCCGGCGTGCGCGGACCTCGCTACTTGTCCAGCCCCTTCACGACATACTTCCGCGCCACGAGGCGCACGGCCTCAGGCACATTGCGGTCCATCGAGAGCATCTTCAGGTCTTTGTCGTTCAGCCGCTGCACGATCTGCATCGAGATCGCCGGCGGCGTCTTGGGGTTGCGCGTCAGCCCGGCGACGACGCCGTAGTTCTTCATCCACGACCGGTTCATCGCGATGGCGCGAAGCACTTCCTCCGTCACGTTCGCCATCTTTGAGAAAGCCTCGACTTCGGCGCTCGTAAGCTTGGAGCTGCTGAGCACCGCGGCGGCCACGAGCTTGTTCGAGTCGCGAATCAGCTGCGCCCGCTGCGACCGGGTCCCCTTCATCGCCAGCTTCATGCGCTCGACAATAGGGAGCGACGAGAGCACCGGGCTGGCCTCGTCGTCTGCCGGAGCCGCCTCGTCTGCAGGGGCGGCGTCGGGGCCGTCGGGCCCGTCGAGGTTAACGAGCGGCTCAGCCGCGTCGGCCGCCGGCTGGCTGCCAGGACTGACGCCGCGCGCCGCGAAGAACTCGCGCATCTGGGTCGGCACGTCCGACCGCGCGAGGAATGCCTGCAGCGATTCGGTCGGCAGCGCCGCCAGCGTGGCGTTGGCGCTCGCCGCGACGGCAGTATCCGCGTCGTCCGAGAGATGAATCAGGAGCGCGAGCTGCTCGTGCGCGCGAGGGGCCAGAGCGCCTTCCGCGGCCATCAGGCGGACGTCGCGCGCGACCTCCCCACGGCGAAAGAAGTCAACGAGCGGCGAGCGGAAACCGGATTCCATAAATGGGGGCTACTGGAGATACGAGTCCATCGTGTCCTTCGTGATACGGGCGGAACGGACCTGCCCGGTATCGCCGAGCGATTTGGCCGGCCGGCCGTTGATCGAAAAGGCGAAGGCACCGGCGTCACCGACCTCGATCACCGCAACGTCGCGAACGACGCGCACGTCCTTATCTCCCGCTTTCATCACGCGCGTCATCACGCGCGTCCCGTCGACGGTCAGACGGACCCAGCAGTCCGCTATCGGGTGCAGTTCGAGCGTCATCATCGCGGGAGTCGCATCCGCGATCCCCGTGGCTGCCGCGACGGGTATGGGCTGGGGAGCCGTCTCGGCCTGCGGAGGCGCGGATCGGGCGGGCGCAGGCTGCTCGACCGGCGCAGGCGCGACCGCCGGAGAGGCAGGGCGGGCGCGAAGGGTGAAATACAGTATGGCGCCGGCGATCGGAATGCTGATCAGCACCAGCTTCAGCAGCACGCTGGCCATGCGCTGCTGGCTTTCGAAGGTGCTCTCTCCTTCCGGGATGCGGGCAGCGACGGCGCTCGGCGGGGCCGGCTCGCCCTGAAACTGGTTGAGGAATTCGCGGACGGTCTCGTCCGGATCGAGACCGACCTCCACCGCATACGATCGAACGAACGCCCGCGAGAAAATGCCGCCGGGCAGCTTCGAGATGTCGTTGCGCTCGAGCGCGTCGAGCGCCGCCGCGGAGATCTTGGTGGTCGCGGCAATCTGCCGCAGCGAGATCCCGCGCCGTTCCCGCGCCAGGCGCAGCTTCCCGCCAAAATCGCTCATGGGTTGGACCGTATTATCGCTGCAAACGCCCGGGCGCCCGTACTTTAGACAACCTCGCGATCAGGTGTCAAACGCCTGGCGCACCGCGCGGACCGTGGCGCGAAGATCCTCCGACTCGTAAAACAGGCTGATCGCGGCCACGCCGGCCGCGCCTGCCGCCGCCACTCGGGCCGCTCTCTCGACCGAGATGCCGCCAATCGCCAGCACGGGAATCCGCACGCGGGCGCAGACGCTCCGGAGCGCGGGCAATCCGGCCGCGTGATGTCCGGGGGGCTTGCTGGACGTCGGAAAGACGGTGCCGAAGAGCAGGTAGTCGCACCCACCCTCCGCTTCGATCGCCGCGGCCTCGTCCTCGTTGTGGACCGATCGGCCAATGATGAACCCCGCGCCCGCCAGAGCGCGCGCGCGGGACGGCGGAATCGAGTCGCCGCGGAGGTGAACCCCGGCGGCGCCGGCCGCCAGCGCCACGTCGAGACGATCGTTGACGACCACGCGGGCGCCCGAGCCTCGCACCGCGGTCATTGCCTCGCGCGTCAGCGACAGGAGCGCGCGATCGTCCAGGCCGCATTCGCGAATCTGGACGAGATCGACGCCCGCGGATGCCGCGTCAGTGATCAGGCGGACGAGCGTCCGTCCGCCCGCCTTCGTGCCGTCGCTCACGAGACACAGAACTGGAGGCTTCACTCCTCGATCGTCAATTCTTTGGGACGGCGCAGGCCGAAGATCCCCGCCAGCTCCGCGAGGCCCGCGAGCGCGGTCACGCCGCCGATGCCGGACACCGCGCCGCGCACGAACAGGTTGCCGGTGAACTCTTCGAGGAATGGCAGGCTTGCCGCGAAGAAGTTGCGATCCCAGAACTGAGACCAGGGGGCGACGATCAGGATCAACCCGGCCTCGAGGAAGTATGCCGCGAACAGGATGCGCGAGAAGAAGGAGATGTTCAGCCTCCGGTCTGCACGCGCGCAAGCTTGTCGGCGCGTTCGGACACGTCACGGTAGTCGCCCGCCTCAGCCTGCAGCTCCAGGAACACCGCGAGGGCGCGGGCGGTCTCTCCAGCCTCTTCCAGCATCGTGCCGAGGTCGTACAACAGGGCGCGACCCTCGTCCGCCGTCGGGGCCGGCGCTTCCGCCGCGCGCTCGAGCCATTCGATGGCGTGGGGGATGTCGCCGTGCTCTTTGTAGAGCCGTCCGAGCATCGAGCCTGCTTCGAACCGCTCGCGCGGCGCACGCGCAGCCGTCTTCAGCGAGTTCGTGGCCTCTTCGAGCATGCCCATCTCGAGGTACGTGCGCGCCAGCTTCATGTGCTGCGCCGACTGATCGGCGCCCCCCTTTTGCGCGACCTCCTTCCGGAAGTCCGTGAACGCGTCGTCCAGACTCGCCGGCGGGGGCGGAGGTGGTGGAGCTGTGGCTGGGACCGACAACGCCGGCGGGCTCTCCAGCTCGGCCAGGACGCTCGTCAGATCGATCTCGAACGGCCCGCGTGACTTCGGCTTCGACGGTGGAGGGGGGTCGGCTGCTGCCGGAACAGGGTCGGACGCGGCGACGCGCGACGGCTCCTCTGTCGGCCCCTCCGCTACCGGCGGAGCGACGGGCTCGGGTGCGCTCGCGGTCTCTTCAGCGGGCGGCCGGGCCGGAGGGTTCCCCTGTGCGGGTTCGGCGAAGGGATCCGTGGCCATGAACGGCGACTGCCCGCTCAGCCGCTCGGCGATCACGGCATCCGGCTCCGGCACACGGAGCATGACGAGCGCGCGGCGGAACCGTTCGATATGGGCCGGCTCCCAGGGCTCCCTTGCGACAAGGTCTTCCGCGATCACGCGCGCTTCCGCGGCCTGCCCGCTCGAGAGGTAGGCATCCGCAAGCCGCGCCTGCGCTTCGTGCATCGCCGCCTCGAAGCCGCCGTCCACGCAGACCTCCACGAGCTTCAGCAGCGCGGCGACGTACGCCGGACGGCGCGTCACGAACTCCTGGAGAACCGACGAGGCGTCATCGAACTCCGACGCCGATAGCGACGCATCCACCGCGGCGTCGATGCAGATGAACGCCGCGTCCGGGTTCGAGTCCGTCAGCGTCCACCCGAGCTCAACGACGGCGTGACGCCGATCGCCATCGAGCGCGAGGAGCGCCGTCAGGACCTCGCGTGCCTTCTCGAACTCGCCGGAGCGCAGCTCGATGTCGGCCAGCGCCGCGAGCAGCGCGAGGTTCTCACCGGCCGTCTCGCGATCGAGATGGTCGCGCGCCGCCTGGAGATCGCCCGACGCGACGGCGGCCTTCGCCAGGATCACGCGGCCCTCGAGATCGTCCCGGTTGAAGCGAACGGCCTCGCGGAGCGCCTGCAGCGCGTCGCTCTCGCGTCCCTTTTCCAGCAGGTCGGCATACAGGTCCCGGTAGCGCCTGGCCGCACCCTGTTCGTCGCCGGACGCCGCGACCACGCGTGCCGCCGCCAGGCGGGCCTCGAGATCCGCGGGATCGATGGACCCCAGCCGCACGACGATCTCGTCGACGCCACGGACATCGCCGCGTGCCCGCCGCCGCGCCGCAACGGTCGTCAGATACGACCTGGCATCCATCAGCAGCCCCTGCCGCGCGGAGATGTCCGCCAGGTGCAGCTGCGCCGCTTCGTTGTCGGGGGTAATCTTGAGGATCTTCTTGTAGAGGGCCGCGGCCTTCGGATAGAAGCCGTCCTGGAAGAAGTGGTCCGCGATGCGGGCGTACTGCGCGACCGCCTTCTCCGGCTGGTTCGCGCGCACGTACAGATCGCCGAGCGTATTGGCGGTGTTCCAGTCGCGCGGCTGGTCCTCCACCACGCGTACGTATTCGGCGATGGCGCCGTCGAGGCGCCCTTGACGAAGCAGCTTTTCCGCTTTTTTCAGCGTGTCTTCACGATCGAGGGCCAACGACTTCTCCAGGAACCCGACGCGGGAAGGGGAGCTTGCGCGTCCATCCTATCAAACAGAGTCGGAGGCCGGAACGATCGGCGGTGGACGTCGGAGTAGCCGAAGCGTGAGACGGCCTCCAGGTGATCGCGCGTCGCGTAGCCCTTGTGGCGATCGAAGCCGTAGCGGGGATCGCGCGAGTGAAGCTCGATCATCATCCGATCGCGCGTCACCTTCGCCAGAATCGAGGCTGCCGCGATCACCGTGCACCGGACATCGCCATGCACGACCGCGCGCTGCGCCATGGGGAGATCGGGGACGCGGAACGCGTCGACGAGCACGAAATCCGGAAGCGGCGCGAGCTTCAGGATGGCGCGCTGCATCGCGCGCAGCGACGCCTGATGAATATTGATCGTGTCGATTTCCTGCGGGTCTGCGCCGGCGACCCCCCAGGTGACCGCGCACCGCGTGATCTTCTCGTAGAGCCGCGTCCGCTCGAGCGCGGTGACGGTCTTCGAGTCGCAGATGCGCGGGATGTAACGCTCGGGATCGAGGACGACCGCGGCCGCGACGACGGGCCCGGCGAGGCATCCGCGGCCGACCTCGTCCACGCCGGCGACCAGGTTGAAGCCCAGCCGCCGGATCGTGTTCTCGATCGTCCTGAACGCGCGGACCTTGACCAAGGAGAGACCGGGACTAGGCCGACTGTTTCTTCTGGCTGACGTCCTTCATGCGCGCCGCCTTGCCCTTCAGCTCGCGCAGGAAGTACAGCTTCGCGCGGCGTACGCGAGCGGTCCGGACCACGTCGATCTTGTCGATGATCGGCGAGTGCAGCGGGAAGATCCGCTCGACCCCCTGGCCGAACGACACCTTGCGGACCGTGAACGTCGCGCGCGCGCCGCCGCGGTGCATGCCGATGACCATGCCCTCGAACACCTGGATGCGTTCCTTGTCGCCTTCGCGCACTTTCACGTGGACGCGGACGGTATCGCCAGGCTTGATCGCCGGGCGCTCCACCATGTTGCTGCGCTCGACGGTCTCTACGGCAGTCATCGCATTCTCCTTTTTTAGTTGCTCGCGGGGCCCTCCGCCTCCGCGCGCTAACGTTCCATGCGCGCTACGGCGAG